>CAXUMU010000290.1:0-4034 GCA_964252145.1 uncultured Sphingomonadaceae bacterium | reverse complement strand
ACATGATCATGTGGATCATGTCCGACCGCACCATCCCGCGCTCGTTCCGCACGATCGAGGGGTTCGGCGTTCACAGCTTCCGGCTGGTCGACGATGCCGGCGCCTCCACCTTCGTGAAGTTCCACTGGAAGCCGCGGCAGGGGCTGCAGTCCGTGCTGTGGAACGAGGCGGTCAAGATCAACGGCGCCGATCCCGACTTCCATCGCCGCGACCTGTGGGAGGCGATTGAATCGGGCGATTTCCCGCAATGGGATCTGGGCGTGCAGCTGTTCGATCAGGCGACCGCGGACAGCCTGCCGTTCGATCACCTCGATTCGACCAAGATCATCCCGGAAGAGGATGTCCCCGTCCGCATCGTCGGGACGCTGACGCTCAACCGCAACGTCGACAATTTCTTCGCCAGCACCGAGCAGGTGGCGTTCTGCACGCAGAACGTGCCGCCCGGCATCGACTTCAGCGACGATCCGCTGCTGCACGGGCGCAACTTCTCGTATCTCGATACGCAGCTGAAGCGGCTGGGCGGGCCGAACTTTACCCACCTGCCGGTCAACGCGCCGCGCTGCCCCGTGCTGAACTTCCAGCAGGACGGCCACATGGCGATGACCAACCCCAAGGGGCGGGTCAATTACGAGCCCAACAGCTGGGGGGCGGATGCCGGTCCGCGCGAGAATCCGGCGGCGGGATTCGTCAGCTTCCCGGCTCCGCTGGAGGGCACGAAGCAGCGCATCCGATCGGAGACGTTCGCCGATCATTACAGCCAGGCCCGGATGTTCTTCCGCAGCCAGCAGCCGATCGAGCGAAAGCATATCGGCGACGCGCTGGTGTTCGAGCTGTCAAAGGTCGTGCGGGTCGATATCCGGGCACGCGCGGTATCGCACCTGCGCAATATCGATGCCGACCTCGCCGCGACCGTGGCGGACGGCCTGGGCATGGCGCTGCCCGACGCCGCCGTGGCGGCCAAGCCGACGCAGGAGCTGCCGACGTCGGACAAGCTCAGCATCCTCGCCAACGGTCCGAAGGACTTCAAGGGCCGCAAGCTGGGCATCCTGCTGACCGACGGGTCGGACGCGGCGCTGTTCGATGCGCTCACCGCGGCGCTGGATGCGGAAGGCGCGGTGTGGGAGGTGATCGCGCCCAAGATCGGTGGCGTGACGCTCCATAACGGCACGGCCGTGGCGGCGAAGCAGAAGATCGACGGCGGCCCGTCGATCCTGTTCGACGCGGTCGCGATCCTGCCGTCGGCGGAAGGGGCGGCGCTGCTGGCGAAGGATGCGGCGTCGAAGGACTTCGTCTCGGATGCGTTCGGCCACTGCAAGTTCATCGGCTACAGCGCGGCGGCGGCGACGCTGTTCGCGGAGTCCCGCGTTCCGCCCGAACTGGACGGCGGCTTCGTGCCGCTCGCCAAGACCAAGGATGCCAAGGCGTTCGTCCAGATGTGCCGGACGCTGCGCTTCTGGCCGCGCGAACTGATGGTCGATCTGGACGCGGCGTCGCTGAACCCGCCGTCGTAAATCGGGCGCTCCCGGGAAGTCGTCCTTCCCGGGAGCGTTTCAGTCGGATGCGGCGCTGTCCGCAAGCAGCCCCGCCACGCGGTTGATCCGTTCGATCGGATCCTCGATCCGCTGGCGCAGGATCAGCCGCCCCTCCGCCTGCTCCATCCCCAGCGCCGCGCCGTCGAACGACGCACCGGTGCGCGGCGTAAACGCGATCGCGGCGGGGCCGGCGACGATCCGGGCGATCCCCGCTGCGCGCGCGCTCGCGCGGATACGCGCGATCGTCAGCAGGGTCTGCGCCTCCTCCGGCACCGCGCCGAACCGGTCCTCCAGCTCCATCTCGAAACCGGCGAGCGCATCGCCGTCGGCGAGCCGCGCGAGCCGCGTGTAGAGCGCCACGCGCAGCTCCTCGTCCGGGATCCAGCTTTCGGGCAGCCGGCCCTCGGCGCCCAGGTTCAGCTCGGGCGACCAGCGGTCGACCGTCTCGCCGCGCGCGACGCGCAGCGCGCCTTCCAGCAGCTGCTGGTAGAGATCGATGCCGATCAGCTTCATATGGCCGGCCTGCGTCTCGCCCAGCAGGTCGCCCGCGCCGCGCATGTCGAGATCGCGTGCGCTGATCGCGAAGCCCGCCCCCAGCCGGTCGAACGCCTCCAGCGTGCGCAGCCGCTTCAGCGTGCGCGGCGCGATCGCGTCGTCCGGCTTGGTCAGCAGCATGACCTGGCCGCGCCGCCCGCCGCGGCCTACGCGGCCGCGCAGCTGGTGGAGCTGCGAGAGGCCGAAGCGGTCGGCGCGCCAGATCACCATCGTGTTGGCGCGCGGCACGTCCAGCCCCGCCTCGATGATGTTGGTGGCGAGCAGCACGTCGCCCTCGCCGCGGCCGACGCGCACCATCGCCTCGTCGATCTCGGCCGGCGGCATTCGCCCGTGCGCCTGCAGGATCTCGAGTTCGGGCACCAGCTTGGCGAGCGTCGCGCCCAGCGTAGCCATGTCCTCGATGCGGGGCACCACCACGAAGCTCTGGCCGCCGCGGCTGCGCTCGCGCAGCAACGCGGTGCGCACCGTCTCCGGCACGAACGCGCCGACCGACGTGCGGATCGGCTGGCGCCGCGCCGGCGGCGTCGCGATCACCGAGAGCTGCTGCAGCCCCACCAGCGCGGTCTGCAACGTGCGCGGGATCGGGGTCGCGGACAGCGAGAGGACATGGCCGGCGGAAAGCCGGCGCAGACGATCCTTGTCGGCGGTGCCGAAACGCTGCTCCTCGTCGATCACGACCAGCGCCAGATCCTTATAGGCGATGCCCTTGCCCGCCACCGCGCCGGTGCCGACCACCACCTGCACCGAACCATCGGCGAGGCCCGCTCTCACCGCTTTGCGCTCGGTGGCGCTCGACAGGCGCGACAGGCCGGCGACAACGATGCCGGTGCCCTCGAACCGCGCGGTGAAGCTTTCCAGATGCTGGCGGGCGAGCACGGTGGTCGGCGCGGCGATCGCGGCCTGGCGGCCGGCGAGCGCCGCCAGCGCGACCGCCCGGAGCGCGACCTCGGTCTTGCCGTAGCCGACGTCGCCGATCACCAGCCGGTCCATCGGCTTGCCGGAAGCGAGATCGGCGCGGACGGCGGCGATCGCGCGCGCCTGGTCCACCGTCTCCAGGAACGGGAAGCCCGCGGCGAAGCGCTCATAGGCGGCGGTGTCGGGCTCCAGCACCGGCGCGGTCCGTTCCGCGCGTTCGGCGGCGAGCGCGGTCAGCCCGCGCGCGCTCTCGGCAATGGCGGCGTCGATCTCGATTCGCCGTTTCTGCCAGCTGGATCCGTCCAGCCGGTCGAGCGTCACCGCGTCGGCCTCCGCACCGTAGCGCCAGATGCGGTCGGCATCGGCGACCGGGATCAGCCGCACGCCGTCATTGGCGTAGGTCAGCCGGATCGCGTCGCCCGCCTGGCCGTCGTCGGCGGCCACCCGCTCGAGCCCGGCGACGATCGCGATCCCGTGATCCTCATGCACCACCACGTCGCCCATCCGGATCTCGCCGAAGTCGAACAGCGTGCTATCCGCCGCAGGCGTCGAGGCGTCGTCGCGCTCGGCGCGGCTGCCGAGCAGATCGCCGGCGGCGACGGCGAGCACGCCTTCGCGGCGAAATCCGCGGTCGACCGGCATGTCGAGCGCCAGCACCGTTCCGGGCGCCGCCGCCACGACCTCCGCCCACGATCCGGCCGGGACGACGTCGACGTCCAGCGCCTTGCCGGCGCGGCCGCACAGGAAGCGCAGGTCGCGCTGCGTGCCGAGCAGGACCAGCCGGTCGCCTGCCGCCAGCGCGGCCCGCGCGGCGCGGGTGAACGCCTTGAGCGGCGCCGTGCCTTCCACGATGCGCGGCGGCGGATCGCCTTCGCGCGCCAGCGGCAGCATATCGCGCCGGCGGATCGCCGCGTCCCACGCGTCACCCCCGCGCAGCTCGCTGCGATCGAACCAGACCTCGATGCCGGCGCTGCGCAGCGCAGAGCAGATTCGTTCGGCAGCCTGTGCGTCCTCGGATGCATAGCTCAGGAA
>CAXUMU010000289.1:0-4037 GCA_964252145.1 uncultured Sphingomonadaceae bacterium | reverse complement strand
GCCTCGGTGATGAAGATGTCGCACGGCACCGGCTCGAACGCGGCGCAGGTGGGGTCGGGGCGGCGCTTATAGTCGCCCGAGACGACGACGCGTTCGCCCTGATGCTCCAGGATGATCTGCGCCGATCCCAGCACGTGGCCGGCCGGCACGAACGATATGTCGACTTTGCCGACGCGGATCGATTCGCCGTAGCCGATCGCCTGCCCGCCGGGCTGCGCGCCGTAGCGGCATTCCATGATCGCCAGCGTCTCCGGCGTCGCCAGCACCGTGCCGTGGCCGCCGCGCGCATGATCGGCGTGGCCGTGCGTGACGAGCGCGCGCGGCTTGGGCTGCGACGGATCGACCCACGCGTCCGCCGCGGGCACGTAGATCCCCTCGGGGTGGGGTTCGATCCAGGATCCGAGCCGTGCCATCGCCCGGATATGGGGACGGCGGGCCGGCACGTCCACGCTTGCGGATCGCGGTGACACCTGCTTCGTTGACAAGCAGATGCAACGGGTTGGGAGTAGACTATGAACGGATCGAGCCTCTGGGGGCTGATAACGGTGATGGGCCCGATCCTGCTGGCGGCGGTGATCCTCTGGGCGGTGCTCAACAACCGGCTGTCGAAGAAGGCCGAGCGCAAGACCGAGGCGGCGACCAAGAAACTATATGAGACGATCGACCGCGAGGACAAGGCGACCGAGCGCGGCGACGTCTGACCCCCTTCCCCCGGCGCTCGCCGGCTGGTTCGCGGGCAAGGGCTGGGCGCCCCGCCGCTACCAATTGGCGATGCTGGGCGCGGCGCGGGCGGGGGAGCACGCCTTGCTCGTCGCGCCTACCGGGGCCGGCAAGACGCTGGCCGGCTTCCTCGCCAGCCTGGTCGAGCTGATCGGCGATCCCAGCGACGGGCTGCACACGCTCTACGTCTCGCCGCTGAAGGCGCTGGCGATCGACGTGCAGCGCAATCTGCTGACCCCGATCGAGGAGATGGGGCTCGACATCCGGGTCGAGACGCGCACCGGCGATACGCCCAGCGACCGCAAGGCGCGCCAGCGCGCCAAGCCGCCGCAGATGCTGCTGACGACGCCCGAATCATTGAGCCTGCTGCTCTCCTACCCAGACAGTGCGGGCCTGTTCGCGACGCTCCGGACGATCGTGATCGACGAGGTCCACGCCTTCGCCACCTCCAAGCGCGGCGACCTGCTGTCGCTGTGCCTGTCGCGGCTGCAGACGCTGAGCCCCGATCTGCGCCGCGTCGCGCTGTCCGCCACCGTCGCCGATCCCGACGGCTATCGCGGCTGGCTGTCGCCCGACGGCGACATCGATTCGGTCGCGCTGGTGCAGGGCGATTCCGGCGCGGAGGCGAACATCTCGATCCTGCTGCCGGAGGACCGCGTCCCCTGGTCGGGCCATAGCGGGCGCTACGCCACGAAGCAGGTGATGGCCGAGATCGAGACGCACCGCACCACGCTCGTCTTCTGCAACACGCGGAGTCTCGCCGAGCTGATCTTCCAGGATCTGTGGAAGGAGAATCCGCTCGGCCTGCCGATCGGCATCCACCACGGTTCGCTCAGCCGCGAGGCGCGGCGCAAGGTGGAAGGCGCGATGGCCGACGGGAAATTGCGCGCGCTCGTCGCCACCGCCAGTCTGGACCTGGGGGTCGACTGGGGCGACGTCGATCTCGTCATCCAGATGGGCGCGCCGAAGGGATCGTCGCGGCTGACGCAGCGCATCGGCCGCGCCAACCACCGGCTGGACGAAGCGAGCGAGGCGGTGCTCGTGCCCGGCAACCGCTTCGAATATCTCGAGGCGCGCGCCGCGCTCGACGCGGTCGACGCGGGCGAGCTCGACCCCGACATCTTCCGCCCCGGCGCGCTGGACGTGCTGGCGCAGCACATCATGGCGATCGCCTGCGCCGGGCCGTTCCGCGAGGAGGCGCTGCTCGGCGAGCTCCGCACCGCCGCGCCCTATGCGGCGCTGCCGGCCGAGGTGCTGGGCCACGTATTGTCGTTCATCGAATCCGGCGGCTATTCGCTGCGCGCCTATGATCGGTTCAAGCGGCTGACGCGCGATGCGGACGGCACGTGGCGGGTCAGCCATCCGCGCTTCGTCGCCCAGCACCGGCTGAACGCGGGGATCATCGTCGAGGCGACGATGCTCAACGTCCGCTTCCGCAACGGCCGCAATCTCGGCAAGGTGGAGGAGGCGTTCGCCGCCAGCCTGATGCGCGGCGACACCTTCTTCTTCGCCGGCATCAGCTGCGAGGTCGAGAAGATCGATACCGAGGACCTGATCGTCCGCGCATCGTCGAAGCCGGCGCGCATCCCCACCTACGGCGGCGCGCGCATGCCGCTCTCGACCAGCCTCGCCGAACGGGTGCGCGCGTTCCTGCACGACGGCAGCCAGTGGGGCCGCTTCCCCGACGACGTGCGCGAATGGCTGGAGGTGCAGGCGCGCCGCTCGGCGCTGCCCGCGCCCGGCCAGCTGCTCGTCGAGACGTTCCCGCGCGAAGGCCGGCACTATATGGTGGCCTACAGTTTCGAGGGCTGGAACGCGCACCAGTCGCTCGGCATGCTGCTGACCCGCCGGCTCGAGACGCAGGGACTGCAGCCGCTGGGCTTCGTCTCCAACGATTATGCGCTCGCGACCTATTCGCTGAAGCCGGTGACCGATCCGGCCGCGCTCTTCTCGGCCGACATCCTGGAGGACGAGTTCGTCGATTGGGTGCAGGGCTCGCACCTGCTGAAGCGCGCGTTTCGCGAGGTGGCGGTGATCGGCGGGCTGGTCGAGCGGCAGCATCCGGGCAAGCGCAAGACCGGCAAGCAGGTAACCTTCTCGACCGACCTGATCTACGACGTGCTGCGCCGCTACGAGCCTGACCATCTGCTGCTGCGCGCGGCGTGGGAGGATGCGCGCGCCAAGATGACCGACGTCGGCCGCCTCGCCAGCCTGATCGAGCGCGCCGCGGGCACGATGCTGCACGTCGACCTGCCGCGTGTCTCGCCGCTGGCGGTGCCGGTGCTGACGCTGATCGGGCGCGAGAAGGTTGCGCACGGGCTGGCGGACGACGCGCTGCTGATCGAGGCGGAGAGCCTGGCGGCCGAGGCGATGCGGCTGGATTAGCTCGGCCACGACCCGCGACAAACGTCATGCCAGCGAAGGCTGGCATCTCGTCAAACAGTCGCGATCCTTTTGCACGAGATCCCAGCCTTCGCCGGGATGACGGCCGACCGGTGCTACTTCTTCGTCTGCGCCGACGTGCCCGAGGTCGCCGGGGCGCCCTCGCCGCGGATGTTGCCGGCGGGTTGCTTGGCGGCCTGCGCCTCGGTCTGGACCGGCTGGTCCTTGGCCTTGTCCGCATCCGCGCTCACCGCCTCGGCGGCGTTCGCCTCGGGGCTGGCGGTCTCCGCGCCTGCCGCCGCCGCGGGCGCCGCGGCGGCATCGGCGGCGGGGGCCGGCAGCGGCAGCGGGCTGTTGCTATGCTGGTTGAGAAACGCGATCACGTCGGCGCGCTCTTCCGGCTTGGAGAGGCCGGCGAACGTCATCTTGGTACCCGGCGCGAACTTCTTGGGGGACGTCAGCCATTCGTTCAGCTTGTCCCAATCCCAATTGCCGCCCTTGCCGGCCAGCGCATCGGAGAAGGCGAAGCCCTTCGCGCCCTTGCCGATCTCCTCGCCCAGCACGCCCCACAGATTGGGGCCGAGCGCGTTCGGGCCGCCATTGTCGGCATTGTGGCAGGCGGCGCACTTCTTGAACACGTCCGCGCCCTTCGCCGGATCGGCGCTGGCGAGATAGAAGGCGATCGGCTTGGCGGCCTCGGCGGGCGCGCCGGCGGCGGCCTCCTCCTCGACGCCTTCCACCGCATAGCCCATCTTCTCGGGCCGTTCGGCGCGGAAATATTCGCCGCTGACGATCGACAGGCCCAGCGCGGCAATGCCGCCGGCCAGAACCCATCCGGCAATCGTGTTCGCCCGATCGTCCACTAGAAAACCTCCAGGATCGCGCCCTGCGGCAGCGCAACAGAGCGTCCCTTTAGATTCGCGCCGGGCGTATCG
>CAXUMU010000288.1:0-4054 GCA_964252145.1 uncultured Sphingomonadaceae bacterium | reverse complement strand
TCCTTGCACGGCGGGGCGAGCGCCGGAGTCAGCCCGGCGGCGGCGAAGGCGAGCGTGGCGGCGGCGATCAGGGTGCGGGTCATGGCGGCTCCTCCGGGGCGCCCGCGCGGCTGATCGCGCGGGTCGCCCGGCACCAGAGCATCCCGGATCGTGCGCGCCGTCAAGTTACGCGCCCGAAAGGATCGCTTCAGCTGCCGTAGAACAGCCGCGCGCGCGTGGCGCGGACGCCGATGCGGTCGCCCACCTTGGGTGGGGTGAGCCCCGAATAATCCAGCTCCAGCGGCTCTTCGCGCCCCTCCACCGCCGCCTCGATCCGGATCGATCCGCCGTGCGGGCGCGCGAGCAGCACGGTCGCGGCGATCGTGCCGGGCTCGGCCTCGCTGAACACCACGTCGTGGGGGCGGAAGAACAGCCGCGCGTCGCCCGCGCGCGACGCATCCACGTCCAGATCGAGCGGCGTGCCTCGATAGCCGACCCGACCGTCCGCCACCGTCACCGGCAGCCGGTTCGATTCGCCGACGAAGTCGAACACGAAGGCGCTCGCCGGATCGTTGTACACCGTCTCGGGTTCGGCGACCTGCTCGATCACGCCGTGGTCCATCACCACCACCCGGTCGGCCAGTTCCAGCGCCTCCTCCTGGTCGTGCGTCACGAAGATCGAGGTGAGGCCCATGCGATCGTGCAGCTCGCGCAGCCAGCGGCGCAGATCCTTGCGCACCTTGGCGTCCAGCGCGCCGAACGGCTCGTCCAGCAGCAGGATGCGCGGCTCGACCGCCAGCGCGCGGGCGAGCGCGACGCGCTGGCGCTGCCCGCCGGAGAGCTGGGCCGGGTAGCGCTTGCCGAGGTTGCTCAGCTGGACGAGATCGAGCAGCTCCTCCACCCGGCGCGCGATCTCGGCCTTGGCGGGGCGTAGGCTGCGCTTGCGCACGTTCAGCCCGAAGGCGATGTTGTCGGCCACGCTCATGTGACGGAACAGCGCATATTGCTGGAACACGAAGCCGACGCCGCGATCGGTGACGGCCCGGTCGGTCACGTCCTCGCCGTCGAACTCGACATGGCCGGCATCGGCGAATTCCAGGCCCGCGATGATCCGCAGCAGCGTGGTCTTGCCCGAACCGGACGGGCCCAGCAGCGCGAGGAACTCGCCGGGGCGCGCTTCCAGGCTCACGTCGTTCAGCGCGCGGAACCCGTCGAACTTCTTGCTGATGTTGGTGAGCGTGATGCCCATCAGTGCCCCGATCCCGAACCGTGATAGTCGTAGCGCCACTCCAGCGCGCTCTTCACCACCAAAGTGACGAGCGCGAGCAGCGCCAGCAGCGAGGCGACCGCGAAGGCGGCCACGAAATTATACTCGTTGTAGAGGATCTCGACGTGCAGCGGCATCGTGTTGGTCTCGCCGCGGATGTGGCCCGATACGACCGAGACCGCGCCGAACTCGCCCATCGCGCGCGCGTTGCACAGGAGGACGCCGTACAGCAGCCCCCAGCGGATGTTGGGGAGCGTCACGCGCCAGAAGGTCTGCCAGCCGCTCGCGCCCAGCGACAGCGCCGCTTCCTCGTCGTCGCGGCCCTGCTCGGCCATCAGCGGGATCAGCTCGCGCGCGACGAACGGGAAGGTGACGAACACCGTCGCCAGCACGATGCCGGGCACCGCGAAGACGATGTGGATGTCGCGCTCCAGCAGCCAGCCGCCGAACCAGCCGCTCGATCCGAACAGCAGCACATAGATCAGGCCGGCGACGACCGGCGAGACCGAGAAGGGCAGGTCGATCAGCGTGATCAGGAAGCCCTTGCCCGGAAAGTCGAACTTGGTGATCGCCCAGGCCGCCGCCACGCCGAACACGCAGTTCAGCGGCACGCTGATCGCCGCGACGGTGAGCGTCAGGCGGATCGCGGCGAGCGCGTCGGGCTCCACCATCGCGGCGAAATAGGGCGCGAAGCCCTTCGACAGCGCCTGCGCGAACACCGCGACCAGCGGCATCAGCAGGAACAGCAGCAGGAAGGCAAGTGCGACGCCGATCAGCGCGCGGCGCACCCAGGGGCTCTCCGCGGTCGGCAGGCGGGCGCGGCTCACCGCCGCCGGCTCCAGATCTGGATCAGGTTGATCAGCAGCAGCAGCAGGAACGAGGCGACCAGCATGACGCCCGCGATCGCGGTCGCGCCGGGGTAGTCATATTGCTCCAGCTGCGTCACGATCAGCAGCGGCGCGATCTCGGACTTGTACGGCATGTTGCCGGCGATGAAGATCACCGAGCCATATTCGCCTACGCCGCGCGCGAAGGCGAGCGCGAAGCCGGTGAGCAGGGCAGGCAGGATCGCGGGCAGGATCACGCGGTGGAACGTCTTGGCGCGCCCGGCACCCAGCGAGGCGGCGGCCTCCTCGACGTCCTTGCCCAGGTCCGCCAGCACCGGCTCGACCGAGCGGACCACGAACGGCAGGCCGATGAAGATAAGCGCCACCACCACACCCAGCGGCGTGTAGGCCACCTTGATCCCCAGCGGCTCGAGATACTGGCCGATCCAGCCGGTGTTCGCATAGAGCGCGGTGAGCGCGATGCCGGCGACGGCGGTGGGCAGCGCGAACGGCAGATCCACCATCGCGCTCACGATGCGCTTGCCGGGAAAGCGGTAGCGCACCAGCACCCACGCGATCAGCAGGCCGAACACCGCGTTGATCCCGGCCGCCGCGAGCGACGCGCCGAAGCTCAGCCTGTAGGCATCCAGCGCGCGCTCGGAAAAGGCGACGCGCACGAACGCCGCCGGCCCCATTCCCGCGGTCTTCACGAACACCGCCGACATCGGGACCAGCACGATCAGCGACAGATAGAGGATGGTGAAGCCGAACGTCAGCCCGAAGCCGGGCAGCACCGATCGCCGCCGGAAGCGGCTGCGCGCACGCGGGCGCGCGGATTGGATGGCGGAGGCAGCCGCGGCGGTCACGACTGCCTGCTATAAGCGTGCGGGGGCGGTGACAACATGGCGCCGCTTTGGCGCGGGCGAAGCAAAGCTTGTTCGACGCGGTCGCCGCGGATCGGTACGGGGCCGGCCCGATCAGCCGATGACCGCATCCTGCAGGATGCGCGGCGCCTTGGCCGACAGGCTGATCGCGTCCAGCACGCGCGCGGTCTCGTCGCGCACCGCCAGCATCACCTCGCGGATGCGGCACTCCTCCTCGTCGACGCAATTCTCGCACGGCGAGTGGTTGAGCCGGCTGGCGCATGGCACCAGCGCCAGGCTGCCGCGCGTGCTGCGGATCACGTCGCCGTAGCTGATCAGGTCGGGCGAGCGGGCGAGCCAGTAGCCGCCCTCCTTGCCCCGCAGCGTATCGACGAAGCCGGCGCGCTTCAGTTCGGACAGGATGACGGTGAGGAACTTGGCGGGGATGTTCTGCCTGTCGACGATCTCGGGCAGCTGGACCGGGCCGTCGCCATAGCGATCGGCCAGGTGCTGCAGCGCGCGCAGCGCGTAGCGGGTACGTTGCGAAAGCATGACACTGCCTCTTTAGGCCAACCGGGCGGTTGCGCAACGCGTGGCCGACGCGCGCTTGCCTTGGCTGCGGCGGCTGCCTATGGAGCGCGCTCGGCTGCCGCCAATCGTGGCTGCCGTGCCGCGCTAATGGCGATCGTAGCTCAGTTGGTTAGAGCGCCGGTTTGTGGTACCGGAGGTCGCGGGTTCAAGACCCGTCGATCGCCCCAGCGGCTTCCCTGTCGATACCGAGGAACCTGCGTGATGGCGTCGCCCTGGGACAGCCCCGATTTCGACGCGCACGAGGGGCTGCACCTCTTCGACGATCCATCGTCGAGCCTGCGCCGATGGGTGGCGGCAAGGGCGTGATCCTGGCGCCGGCCGACCGGATCAAGACGCCGGCGCTGCTCGCCGCGTTCGGCCGCGCGATCGAAAGCCTGAACGGCCGCTACGTCACCGCCGAGGATGTCGGCATGGGCGATGCCGACATGGTCGCGATCCGGGGCGAGACGCGCCACGTCTCCGGGCTGCCGGTGGCGGCGGGGCAGGCCGGGGGCGATCCCGGGCCGGTCACCGCGTCGGGCGTGTTC
>CAXUMU010000287.1:0-4097 GCA_964252145.1 uncultured Sphingomonadaceae bacterium | reverse complement strand
GTCATCTCGTCGCCGTCGATCTCGACGACGGGGGTCTTCACCTTGATCTTGGCCATGTGCGGATCGCCTCGCGCTGGAAGGAACTGGCGGCCCGTCTAGGCAAAGCGTTCCGCGCGATCAACCGCGGCGCCCCCATGCGATTGTCAGGGCGGCGCGGCTGGACCATAAAGGCACGCATGACATCATTGGAAAAGCCGGACGTCGTGACGTCGACGGTCAAGTGGCGCTTCCCCTCGGTCCATCCGGACGGCCGCAAGTTCGTCGTCATCGCCGCCGCGATCACGCTCGTCTTCGCGCTATGCGCGTGGGAAACGCTGGCCTGGCCGATGGGCGCCGTCACGATCTGGGTCGCGGCCTTCTTCCGCGATCCCATCCGCACCGCGCCCAGGGGGCAGGGGCTGATCATCGCGCCGGCCGACGGGCTGATCACGATGATCGTGACCGTGCCGCCGCCCCGCGAGCTGGAAGGACCGGATGGTCTCGGCAGCGAGCCGATGACGCGCGTGTCGATCTTCATGAGCGTGTTCGACGTGCACATCAACCGCTCGCCGATCGCAGGCACGATCCGCCGCGTCGTCTATATTTCTGGCAAGTTCCTGAACGCCGACCTCGACAAGGCGAGCGAGGAGAATGAGCGGCAGCATCTGCTGGTCGAGGGCGCGGACGGCACGCGGATCGGCTTCACCCAGATCGCGGGCCTCGTCGCGCGGCGGATCGTGCCGTTCGTGAAGCCGGGCGACATCGTCGCCGGCGGCCAGCGCATCGGGCTGATCCGCTTCGGCAGCCGGGTGGATGTGTACCTGCCGGCGGGCATGGCGCCGCGCGTCGCGCTCGGCCAGCGCACGATGGCGGGCGAAACGGTGCTCGCGCGGATCGGCGAGACCGAGCGCGTCGACGGCGTGGCGCAGTAAGCCATGCCGCTCGCACCCGAGCATCCGACGCGGCGCGGCATTCCCTTGCGTGCGGTCGTGCCGAACGCGGTCACCGCGCTGGCGCTGTGCTTTGGCCTGACCGGCGTGCGCTTCGCGATCGGCGGCGAATGGGAGAAGGCGCTCGCCGCGATCATCATCGCCGGCGCGCTCGACGGGATCGACGGCCGTATCGCCCGGCTGCTGCGCGCGCAGAGCCGGTTCGGCGCCGAGCTCGATTCGCTGTCGGACGTGATCGCGTTCGGCGTGTCGCCGGCGATCATCCTGTATCTGTGGTCGCTGCAGGTGGTGCCGCGGTTCGGCTGGCTGTTCGCGCTGGCGCATGCGGTGTGCTGCGCGCTGCGGCTGGCCCGGTTCAACGCCGCGATCGATTCGGAGCAGCAACCGCACAAGTCCGCCGGGTTCCTGACGGGCATCCCCGCGCCGGTGGGGGCGGGCATGCTGTTCCTGCCGATCTACGTGTGGCTCGATACCGGGATCGAGTTCTTCCGCCAGCCGTGGGTGGTGGCGCCATGGGCCGCGCTGGTCGCGTTCCTGATGATTTCCAGCCTTGCTACCTACAGCTGGTCGTCGCTCCGACTGCGGCACGGTGTGCGGTTATGGGCACTCGCGTTCGTGGCACTGCTGGGTGGTGCGCTGATCAGCGCGCCGTGGACGACGCTGACCGCGATTACGATCTGCTATGCGCTATCGATTCCGTTCAGCATCCGCAGCTACGCCCGGATCAGGCGGCAGCGCGCAGCGGCGATCCGGCCGGCACCTTAGCCAGCTCGTGCAACGTGATTACCCGGCTCACGCGAACGCGCGCTGGGAGCAGAGCCGGCATCCGCTCACCCAGACCAAGCGCCACGCGCACCTCGGTGAGGTTGTCGCTGAACGTGCTCACGATCGCTCCGACAGCGCTCAGCGCGGCAGCGGAAAAGAAGATCGTTGCCAAAATCTGAACCATAAAAGTCTCCGTTTTTCCGCGGGTTCGCCGAACCGGGCGGAATGTGGGATCAATCGCGGAACCGCTCGTTAGTTCCCTATGTTCCCTATATGTTCTGCGGTCAAGCCTTGATTTGTGCAAATTTCGCGACTAAGTGCGCGCCCTCAACCCACATGCAGGGCATCATACCGGTGCCGGGCCGCGCCTTTCAGGCGTTTTCCCGGTTCCGCCCTGCAGAGGCTCAACCGGAGGAAAACGACTATGGCGGCTCCTACCGTCTCCATGCAGGCGTTGCTCGAAGCGGGCGCGCATTTCGGCCACCAGACCCACCGCTGGAACCCGAAGATGAAGCCGTACATCTTCGGCGATCGCAACGGCGTCCACATCATCGACCTGTCGCAGACCGTGCCGCTGTTCGCGCGCGCGCTGGATTTCGTGTCGCAGTCGGTCGCCGGCGGCGGCAAGGTGCTGTTCGTCGGCACCAAGCGCCAGGCGCAGGAGCCGATCGCGGATGCCGCGCGCCGCTCGGGCCAGCATTTCGTCAACCACCGCTGGTTGGGCGGCATGCTCACCAACTGGAAGACGATCTCGGGCTCGATCAAGCGCTTCAAGAGCCTCGAGGAGCAGCTGTCGGGCGACACCACCGGCCTCACCAAGAAGGAGGTGCTGCAGCTGACGCGCGAGCGCGACAAGTTCGAGGCGTCGCTGGGCGGCATCCGCGACATGGGCGGCATTCCCGACGTGATGTTCGTGATCGACGCGAACAAGGAAGAGCTGGCGATCAAGGAGGCCAATACGCTCGGCATTCCGGTCGTCGCGATCCTCGATTCGAACGTCGATCCATCGGGCATCGCCTTCCCGGTGCCGGCGAACGACGATGCGGCGCGTGCGATCCGGCTGTACTGCGACGCCATTGCCACCGCGGCGACGCGCGGCTCGCAGGGCGGTCGCGCGATGCGCGGCGAGGATCTGGGCGCGATGGACGAGCCGCCAGCGGAAGCCGTGCTCTCGGCGTAACGGAACCGTACCCCGGCGAAGGCCGGGGTCCAGTTCCGACGGTGGGGACTGGACCCCGGCCTTCGCCGGGGTACTCAGCCCCGCAACATGGCGCTGCCACAGATGCGCGCTGGACTTCGAAAGGACAAGCACATGGCGGAGATCACCGCTGCCACCGTCAAGGATCTGCGCGAGCGCTCGGGCGCCGGCATGATGGATTGCAAGAAGGCGCTGGCCGAGACCGGCGGCGACATGGAGGCCGCGGTCGACTGGCTGCGCACCAAGGGCCTTGCTACCGCCGCCAAGAAGTCCGGCCGCACCGCGGCGGAGGGGCTCGTCGGCGTCGCCGTCTCGGGGCACACCGGTGCCGCGGTCGAGGTGAATTCCGAGACCGATTTCGTTGCCAAGAACGATCAGTTCCAGGCGTTCGTGCGCGACGTGACGCAGCTGGCGCTGGCCGGCCACGACACGGTGGATGCGCTGAAGGCCGCGGCCTATCCGGGTGGCGGCACCGTCGACGAGAAGCTGACGAGCAACATCGCCACGATCGGCGAGAACCAGTCGCTCCGCCGCGTCCGCGTGTTGAGCGTCGGGCAGGGCGTGGTCGTGCCCTATGTCCACAATGCGGTGACGACGGGCCTCGGCAAGATCGGCGTGCTCGTCGCGCTGGAGAGCGCGGCGCCCGCCGAGACGCTCGAGTCGCTGGGCAAGCAGCTGGCGATGCACATCGCCGCCGCCAGCCCGCAGGCGCTGGACGAGGAAGGCCTCGATCAGGCGACGGTCGACCGCGAACGCGCGATCGCCGCGGAGAAGGCGGCCGAATCGGGCAAGCCGGCGAACATCGTCGAGAAGATGATCGAAGGCGCGGTCGCCAAGTTCCGCAAGGAAGTGGCGCTGCTCAGCCAGCTGTTCGTGATGGACAACAAGACCCCGGTCCGCGACGTGGTCGCCAATGCCGCCAAGGCGGCCGGCACGCCGATCGTGCTGAAGGACTATGTCCGCTTCCAGCTGGGCGAGGGCATCGAGAAGCAGACCAGCGACTTCGCCGCCGAAGTGGCGGCGGCCGCCGGCGTCTGATCCGGCTCCCCTCCCGGCTACAGCGGGAGGGGACGTCCGCGGGGGCTTCCAAGCCGCCCGCGCCGCCACTAAGGTGCGCGCCGCTCCACCTTACTCGATCATGGAAGAAACCAGACGGCGATGCTGCGCCCGCGCTTCAACCGGATCCTGCTGAAGCTGTCGGGCGA
>CAXUMU010000286.1:316-4121 GCA_964252145.1 uncultured Sphingomonadaceae bacterium | reverse complement strand
GCGATATGGTCCTCGCGTCCGGCCTGGATGTAGGACGGCGTTGCCACCCGCGACAGGTCGATCGGCGTTCCGTCCACCGTGATCGCGCCTGCCCGCACCAGCTTGTTGTCGCGGTACATGTCTTCGAGGTAGGCGCGGTGCCATTTGGCCGGCAGGTTGGTGGTGTCGCCGTTCCAGTGCAGCAGGTCGAACTGCGGATAATCCTGCCCCAGCAGGTAATTGTTGACCACGTAGTTCCAGATCAGGTCGCGCCCGCGCAGCAGGTTGAACGTCGCGGCCATATAGCGCCCGTCGAGGAAGCCCTTCTCCTTCGACAGCGCGCCCAGCAGGCCCAGCTGCTCGTCGTCGATGAACAGGGTGAGGTCGCCCGCGCTCGAGAAATCCACCTGCGCGGTGAAGAAGGTCGCGCTGGCGACCTTCTCCGCCTGCCCCCGCGCCGCGAGCAGCGCCAGCGTCGCGGCCAGCGTGGTGCCGGCGACGCAATAGCCGATCGCGTGCACGCTCTCCACGTCGAGCAGTTCGCGCACGGTATCGATCGCATCGATCTGCCCGCGCACGACATAGTCGTCCAGCGTGACGTCGGCCATGCCCTCGTCGGCGGACTTCCACGAAACGATGAACACGGTCAGGCCCTGTTCCACCGCCCAGCGGATGAAGCTCTTCTCCGGGTTCAGGTCGAGGATGTAGAAGCGGTTGATCCACGGCGGGAAGATCACGAGCGGCGTCGCGTGCACCGTCGCGGTCGTCGGCGCGTACTGGATCAGCTGGTAGAGCGGCGTCTCCTTGACCACCTTGCCCGGTGTCATCGCGATATTGCGGCCGACCTCGAACGCGGCCGAATCGGTGTGCGTCAGCTGACCGCGGCCCATGTCGGCGACCATATGCTCGAGGCCCTTGAGCAGGTTCTCGCCGCGGGTCTCGAACAGCTTCTCCAGCACCTCGGGATTGGTCGCGACGAAGTTGGTGGGGCTGAGCGCATCCACCATCGCGCGCGTGGCGAAGCGCAGTTTCTCCTTCTGCTTCGGCTCCAGCCCTTCGATCGCCTCGACGCCGCGCACCAGATGGTCGGCGACCATGAAGTAGCTCTGGCGGATCAGGTCGAACAGCGGGTTCTCGCGCCACTGCGCCGCGGCGAAGCGGCGATCGCGCGATGCCGCGGCGGAGGCGGGCAGCTCGGGCGTCTTGGCGGGATCGAGGAAGCGCTGCCACAGCTGCATGCTGTCGGCGAGGAAGTCGCTCTGCGCGCGCACCAGCTGCATCGATCCGCCGAGCCAGGCGTCGGCGAGGCTGGGGGCGGACGAGTCGCCTTGCCCCTGCGCCCCCAGCAACTGCGCGACGCCGTGTTCCAGCATCATCTGCTGCGCCTGGCCGATCACGCCGGTCCAGTGCTGCAGCTCCTCCAGCGTCGCGGACGGGGCGGCGGGCTGATCGTCGCTCATGGCATGCTCTCCACCTCGAATCGCGCTGTCGCGCGGCGCGGTTAATCCGTATAGCCGAGAAAGCGGCGCGGATGGGCGATGCGCCGCGCTCCATCCCAAGCGCCCGATCGAAAGAAGGTCATGTCCGAGGATTTCTACCGCATCCGCCGCCTGCCGCCCTACGTCATCGCCGAAGTCAACGCGATGCGGGCAGCGGCGCGCGCGCGCGGCGAGGACATCATCGATCTGGGCATGGGCAATCCCGATCTGCCGCCGCCGCCGCACGTGATCGAGAAGCTCTGCGAGGTCGCGCGCAAGCCCGACGCGCACGGCTATTCCGCGTCCAAGGGCATCCCCGGCCTGCGCAAGGCCCAGGCCAATTATTATCAGCGCCGCTTCGGCGTGGAGGTCGATCCCGACAGCGAGGTGGTCGTGACGCTGGGCTCGAAGGAGGGCCTTGCCAATCTGGCGCAGGCGATCACCGCGCCGGGCGACGTGATCTTGGCGCCCAACCCCAGCTACCCGATCCACACGTTCGGCTTCATCATCGCCGGCGCCTCGATCCGATCGGTGCCGACGACCCCGGACGAGCGCTATTTCGAGGCGCTGGACCGCGCGGTGCGCTTCACCGTGCCGAAGCCCTCGGTGCTGGTGATGGGCTACCCCTCCAACCCCACCGCCGAGATCGTCGACCTCGCTTTCTACGAGCGCGTCGTCGCCTGGGCGAAGGAGCATAAGGTGTGGGTGCTCTCCGACCTGGCTTATTCGGAAATCTATTTCGACGGCGTGCCGACGCCGTCGATCCTGCAGGTGCCGGGCGGCAAGGACGTCGCGGTCGAGTTCACCTCGCTCTCCAAGACCTATTCGATGGCCGGCTGGCGGATCGGCTTCGCGATCGGCAATCCCACGCTGATCGCGGCGCTGACGCGGGTGAAGTCGTATCTCGACTATGGCGCGTTCACGCCGATCCAGGCGGCCGCCGTCGCCGCGATCAACGGGCCGCAGGATATCGTCGAGCAGAACCGCCAGCTCTACCGGCGCCGGCGGGACTGCCTGGTCGAGAGCTTCGGCCGCGCCGGCTGGGAGCTGCCGCCGCCGCAGGCGGGCATGTTCGTCTGGGCGCCGCTGCCGCCGGCGCTCAACCATCTCGGGAGCCTCGAATTCTCCAAGCAGCTGCTCACCCACGCCAATGTCGCGGTGGCGCCGGGGGTCGGCTACGGCGAGGAGGGCGAGGGCTTCGTCCGCATCGCGATGGTGGAGAACGAGCAGCGCCTGCGCCAGGCGGGCCGCAACGTGCGCCGCTACCTGCAGAGCATGGGCGTCAACTCGGCGGGGCAACGCGCAGTATAGATCCTCCCCGGCACGGGGAGGGGGACCGCCTGCAGGGCGGTGGAGGGGGCTCTCAGCCAGCACAGCGTGCTCTAGCTGCCCCTCCACCAGCCTGCGGCTGGTCCCCCTCCACGAGCGAAAGCTCGGGGAGGATTTGATTGACGCCACCTCCCGTCCTCGCCACTCCGCCGCGCATGCCAGCCGCCGCCAAAGCCGTCGTCGATATCGCGCACACCATCCAGGTGGCGGTCGCGCCGGTGTTCTTGCTGACGGGGATCAGCGGCTTCCTCAACGTGCTCGCCAACCGGCTGGGCCGCGTGGTGGACCGCGCGCGCAAGCTGGAGGCGGAGTTCACCGAGCCCGACGATCCCGGCCACTGGCTGCAGGTGACCGAGCTGCGCAACCTGGACAAGCGCATCATGCTCGCCAACTGGGCGATCCTGCTGTGCACGTCCGCGGCGGGGATGATCTGCCTGGTCGTCGCGGGGCTGTTCATCGCCGACCTCGCCAATCTGGGCTTCGCGCGGACGATGGCGGTGGGGTTCATCCTCGCGATGGCGCTGGTGATATCGGGCCTGGGCTTCTTCCTGGCCGAAGTGCGGCTGTCGCTGCGCAGCATCCGCATCCGCGACGAGCTGCTGGAACACGGCGTGACCTTCCGCAAGCCGGAGCCGGGCAAGTAGAGCCTGAATATAGATAGAGCCGCCGAAGCATCGCTGCTCCGACGGCCCTAACATGGTCAGCGGCCGGAAGTGTGCCGGCCCGGGAGACCTGGCGTCGCTAGATCAATATCCGCGAAGGATATCGGATCAGCCGCGCGCCCCCCGAACGGACTTCACCGACCTCTGTGCTGAACCATGAGACATCGGATCACCTCCTTTCGCTACGTTGACGACAAGCGGGAACATGTTTCATCCGCCGCCGGTCGACAAGATAGCCGCGCAAATTTTTTTGCGCGGGGGTCAGCTGCGGCAGTCCTCCACCACGCGCGCGAACTCCGCCCAGGCCGGCACCGCCAGCCGCGGCGTGCCCGACACCGCGACGATGAAGCGGCCGCG
>CAXUMU010000286.1:0-306 GCA_964252145.1 uncultured Sphingomonadaceae bacterium | reverse complement strand
CCTGTCGAGCAACGGATCGCGTGCCGGCAGCACCGCTTCCACCGCCGGCCGATCGGCGGCCGTGGTGCCGCGCAGCGTCTGCCGGCCGGACGAGGTGGTGACGTCGATCAGCGGCGCGGGCGTGGCGGTGCCGGCCTCGCGCGCCAGCGTCACCTGCCGCGCGGCAAGCGTGCAGCGCACGACGAACGAAGGCGCCCCGGGCGGGCCGAACCGGGCGACCGTACCCCCCGCTTCCGCCGCATAGCTCCACGAACCGGGGCTCTGCGGGATATCGCGCCAGTCATCGCCGACGGGTGCGGGCGGCGG
>CAXUMU010000285.1:2951-4124 GCA_964252145.1 uncultured Sphingomonadaceae bacterium | reverse complement strand
TCCCCCGACCCGTTTGTGTCGAGCGTAGTCGAGACACGATCGAAGCGGGTGCAGGGGTCTCGACTTCGCTCGACACAAACGGGGTAGGTCAGTCTGAAGTCATCCCGGTCTAACTGCGCGGTGCCGCCACCACGATCGCCGCCTTCGCTACCCGGGCGATCACCGGCGTGCGTGCCAGCACTTCGCCGTCGATCGAGATCGGCAGCGGCGGGTCGGTCGCGATGCGCAGCGACGTGCCGTGGAACTCGCGGGTGGTGCGGTGGCGCGCCTGCAGGCGGAGCAGGCTCGCCGCCCAACTCCACAGCAAACGGTGGCGCGCGTTGCCCAGCACCGCCTGGACGACGATCTCGCCGCTATCCACCTCGGCCGCGTCCACCAAATCGGTGCCGCCGTGGTAGCCGCCATTGGCGATCCGCACCTCCACCGCGTCCACCGTCACCGCGTCGGCGCCTTCGCCCACCGTCAGCTTGAACGGGCGGAAGCGCAGGAACTTCCACGCCGCCCAGCCGAGATAGCCGGCGCGGCCCAGCGCGCCCTTCAGCCCGTGCGGCACCGTCTCGGCGATCAGCGGCGAAATGCCGACCGCGGCGCAGTTCGCATAATAATCGTCGTCGATCATGCCGAGATCGATGCGGCGGCGCTCCCCGTTCGCGATCACGTCGACCGCGCCGTCCAGGTCGAGCGGGATGCCGAGCGAGCGCGCGAAGCTGTTGGCGGTGCCCAAGGGGAGCAGCGCGAACACGCATTTCTCGCGCACCAGGTGATCGACGGTGCAGGAGAGCGATCCGTCGCCGCCGCCGACGATGATCATCTCCGCGCCGTCCGCCACCGCCTGCCGGACGGTCGGCTGGAGCTGCTTCGGATCGCGCAGCGCGTGCGTGGCGGTCAGCGTGATCCCGGCGGCGCGCAGCTTGCGCGCGGCCTCGCGGTAGGTCTTGCGCCCGCGCCGCGAGCGAACGTTGACGATCAGCACGGCGGAGCGGGGGAGGGACTTGTCCATGTCCCGCGCGAACGCCCGGCAAGCATTTCAGGGGCCGAATTATTACGTGCGGTTCAGGACTCGCTGGCGCGGCGTCGTTTCCCGGACTTGATCGGTACTTATACCGCTTACACAAGGTGCAGTACCCCGGGCCCCGGCCGGGGGCCCGGGGAGCGGGGGCGGGGGGTGGCGCC
>CAXUMU010000285.1:0-2941 GCA_964252145.1 uncultured Sphingomonadaceae bacterium | reverse complement strand
GCCCGTTGCTGGACCCCGGCCTGCGCCGGGGTACGGATGCGGCGTTCCTTGGCGTAAGGGGATGATTGCCGACTTGATCCGGTGTCCACCGACCGCGGCACCTATCCGAACGGCGCGCTCCGTTGCCATGGACCCCGGCTTTCGCCTGGACGACGGGTGAAGCAAGCCCGACCATTCTACCCCGCCGCGGCTTGGGCCGCCTGCTCGGCCTTCCACAGCCGGTCTATCACCATCCGCGCCTTCGTGCCGCCCACGTCGATATTGTAGGCGCGCAGCTTCATCCGGTCGCGATTGGCCTCGATCGAGCGCTGCTGCGCCTCCAGCACCGCGACGTCTTCCAGGAACACGCCGCCCTGCTGCGCCTTGAAGCGCGCGGTGAAGCCGGTGTCGGACACGTCGAAATTGCGCGTGAGGCCCCAGAAATAATGGCTGGTGGTCTCGGTTTCCGGGGTCAGTGCGTCCACCACGAAGCCGCGCACGCCCTGATCGTGCTTCTCCACCGTAGCGCCCGCGCCCACGGGCGCCACGCCGACGTCGATCAGCACGGAGGAGGGGGGCAGGAAATGACAGATCTGCCAGCGATCGACATTGCCGCCCTTGCCCAGCGCGTTGCGCCAGAAGGGCGGGGCGTCGATATCGGGCATCCAGCGCGACACGAACACCTGATCGCCCTTCTGCTCGGTGACGAGCGGCGATTCCATGATCTCGGGCTGGCCGATCGATCCGGCGTGGACGTGCGTTTCGTGCGTCAGGTCCATCAGATTGTCGATACACAGGCGATAGTCGCACTTAATGTGATAATAGCCGCCGTCGAACGTCCAGCCGGGTGCCGAGCACGGCCAGAAATCGGGGATCAGCGCCGGATCGGCCTTTGCCGCATCGCCCACCCACACCCAGATGAAGCGGTGCCGCTCCTCGACCGGATACATCGTCGCGCAGATCGACTTGTTCACGCGGTCGCCCTTGAGCGGCATCTCCACCGCCTGGCCGTGGCTGTCGAGCAGCAGGCCGTGATAGCGGCAGCGGATATTGTCGCGCTCCTTGATGCCCATGCTGAGCGGCAGCAACCGGTGCGGGCAGGCGTCGTGCATCGCCACCAGCGAGCGGTCCAGCCGGCGGTACAGCATCACCGGCACGCCGCAGATCGTACGGGCGAAGGGCGCGCGGTCCACCTCCCAGTCCCACGCGGCGACGTACCACTGGTTCATCAGGATGGGCACGCTCATCTCTCGCCTTTCGTATCGTCTCCTGCGTCACCCGGTCTCACTGTCGAGTTGACGTGTCAACTCACATCGCATCGGTGCCCTCGTTGACCAGCGGGACGTTGGCATGAAGCCGGGCGATGAACGACAGCAGCAGCGTGCGCTCCTGCTCGTTGAACCCGTCCAGCAGCAGCGATTCGCGCTTGAGCGCCAGCCCGATCAGCCCGTTGTGCAGCGCATCGCCCTTGTCGGTCAGGCGCAGTGCGCGGCCGCGCACGTCGCTCGGCTCACCCGATGTCTCGATCATGCCGCCATCTTCCAGCAACCGGAGCGAGCGGCTGACCGCGGCCTTGTCCAGCCCGGAATTCTGGCAGATCAGGTTGGCGGTAACGCCGGGGCTGATCCGCAGGTTGGCGAGGATCCGCCACTCGTTGATGCCCACGCCGAAGCGCCGCAGATATACGCGCGAAGCGCTGCGCGCGATCTTGTTGGCGATCGCGGTAAGGCCGAACGGCAGGTAACGCTCAAGATCCAGCCGGGGCTGCTCGTCGGGCTTCGGCAAGGGCGGGGCCTCCGCGCTGGATGAACTGGTTCGCATGTCCGGCCACTGTTCCGCGCACGCATTGACTTGTCAAATCGCGCGACGGTAGGGCTTGACCTACGTTGGCCCGTAGGCCCGCCCCCGCATTGGCTGGAGAGATGCCCCGATGAAGACCAGAGCCGCGATCGCCGTCGCCCCCAACCAGCCGCTGGAAATCCACGAGGTGGATCTGGAGGGGCCGAAGGCGGGCGAGGTGCTCGTCGAGGTGATGGCCACCGGCATCTGCCACACCGACGCCTACACGCTGGAGGGCAAGGATTCCGAAGGCATCTTCCCCTCGATCCTGGGCCATGAGGGCGCGGGCATCGTGCGCGAGATCGGCGCGGGCGTCACCTCGGTGAAGGTGGGCGATCACGTCATCCCGCTCTACACGCCGGAATGCCGCCAGTGTAAGTCGTGCCTGTCGCAGAAGACCAACCTGTGCACCGCGATCCGCTCGACGCAAGGGCGGGGCGTGATGCCGGACGGCACCAGCCGGTTCAAGCTCGGCGGCGAGACGCTCTACCATTATATGGGCTGCTCGACCTTCTCGAACTTCACCGTCATGCCCGAGATCGCGCTCGCGAAGGTCCGTTCCGACGCGCCGTTCGACAAGATCTGCTACATCGGCTGCGGCGTCACCACCGGCGTGGGCGCGGTGATCTACACCGCCGGCGTCGAGCCCGGCGCGAACGTCGTCGTGTTCGGCTTGGGCGGGATCGGCCTGAACGTGATCCAGGGCGCGCGGATGGTGGGCGCGGACCGGATCATCGGCGTCGACATCAACCCCGCCAAGGTGGAGATGGCACGCAAATTCGGCATGACCCACTTCATCAACCCCAACGAAGTGGGCGGGGACAAGGTGGTCGCCGCGATCATCGACGCGACCGACGGCGGCGCGGACTATAGTTTCGACTGCACCGGCAACGTGAACGTGATGCGCCAGGCGCTGGAATGCTGCCACCGCGGCTGGGGCCAGTCGATCATCATCGGCGTGGCGGAGGCCGGCCGCGAAATCGCGACGCGGCCGTTCCAGCTCGTCACCGGACGGGTATGGAAGGGATCGGCGTTCGGCGGCGCGCGCGGCCGCACCGACGTGCCCCGGATCGTCGACTGGTACATGGACGGCAAGATCAACATCGACGACCTGATCACCCAC
>CAXUMU010000284.1:0-4146 GCA_964252145.1 uncultured Sphingomonadaceae bacterium | reverse complement strand
TTTGACCAGCGATAAGCGGTGATGCTGACGAGCTTCACGCCGCCGAAATCATGGCTAAGATTGAGTGCGGCGCCATATTGCTCGACCACCGTGCGCGGAGTGATATTGTCGTTGATGTCGAACTTGCCACCGCTAAAGCGTTTACCGTCAAAGGGCAGAGATCCATCGACGGGTCTGTACGCCGGCAGGTTCGAACGCGATTTGCTCCAGTCGAGGATCAACGTCGCTGTTGTATCGGCCCCGAGCTCGGCGCGAAGTTTGCTGCGGAGCGACAGGTTGCGTGTCCGGTTGACGTCGTCTCCGTTGAAAAGGTTCTTGCCAAAGCCGTCCATCTGATCTTGGTAATGGACCGCGAGATCGGCAGCAAACCCACCGCCACCACCAGTTACATACAGGTTCCCGCCCAGTGTGTTATGGTTGCCATAAGTGATATCCGCGAGCCCCGATAAGTTCTCGCTCGGATCTCGGGTGGTAATCTGAATGAGGCCGCCCGTTGCATTTCGTCCGAACAACGTTCCCTGCGGACCCTTGAGCACAGCGACTTGAGAAATGTTGTTGAACGACAGCACCTGCGCGCCGGCTGCCGCATAGTAGACGCCGTCAACGTAGGTTGAGATTGGATTCTCATTGCCCGCGCCCGCGATCGCGGTGCCGACGCCGCGGATACGTGGCGCCGCCAATGTGGCCTGTGTTGTGAAGGTCAGCCCTGGTACGGTTGTCGCGAGTTGACGCGTGTCGGTGATGCCTCTGGTTGCTAAAGTGTCCGCCGAAAGCGCGGTAACCGCGATGGGAACCCTCTGCAGGTTTTCCGACCGACGCTGCGCGGTCACGACGATGTCCGCGAGGCCTTTCTGGTCCGGCTCGGTCGCCGCGACCGACGCCGGGGCACTCGCAGTCGTCCCGGTATTTGGGGGATTGGTCGTCTGTTCACCGCTGCTCGGTATTTGACCGGATGGTGAGGACGACGTGGGCGCGCTTTGGGCATAGGCGGAAGTCGATACGCCGATCGCTAGCGCAATGGCGGTGGTTGCCCCGAAATGATGCTTGGTCACGCTCGTCTCCTCTCCATGTCAAGGCAGGCGTTCGATCACCTGCTCAAATTGTATTGGCCCGCCTGTCCCTGACGGCGTCCGCGTTGGCCTCGCCTATCCCGTCACCAGTGCCGGACGCCGCAGACTTGTCGGCTGCGACGCGATCACTTCTGGCAACGCGTCCTTTCTCGTTCCGTCCGGCTCCGCACCCCACAGGTCGAAATCCTCCGGGCGGGAGCTCATCCGCCGCGCTTCGCGGGCACCGGTCTCCGGGAATTGCTCCATGCCGAGCGTGTATTCCCAGACGAAATTGTCATGATCGTAGATGTACAGGTGGATGCTGCCGGAGGTCGGGTGCCGGCCGATGCCGAACTGAATATCCAGCCCGAACCGCTTCACGCGGTTGAACAGCTTGCCGATGTCATCGATCTCATCGACCATAAAGGCGACGTGGTGCATCCGTACGGGTCCGCCAGACCCACCGACCATCGCGATGCTGTGGTGGTTGGAATTGGGCCAGGCGCGGAGAAGCGTTACGACATTGCGCTCGAAATAGTCGGAAACGATGAAGCCCATGTCCTTAACGAGGAACTCGCTCACCCTCGCGCAATCATCAACGATCAGACCGAAATGCTTCCCGCCTTGAAATTTCGTGAGTGTGTTGATGCGCGGCGACGGCACGACTGTCATGTCCGCATAATATTCCCAGTTCACGCCAAGGACTGGATCCACGACGCGAAACGCCCGCTCGATCTCAAGATCCATGCATTCCGGCTCGGCAACCCAGCTTGGAGCCAAACCTAGACCTTCGAAATGGCTGAAGGCGGTATCGAGTTCGGCCTGGTTCTGGAGTTCCCAAGAACTACGGACGAGCGTTGCGCGATCGGCCGGCGCGAAGATGATGTCCTGATGATGGCGACTGCCGCGAAAATATCGGCGGCCATCGGGACGCTCGGCTACTAGGTCCAGTCCAAACACCTCTGTCGCGAACTTGGTCGAGCGCTCCATGTCGGTAACATTCACCAGCAGGTAACCCAACCGACTGTAGCGGAACGGTGCTGCCATGATCCGATCTCCTGTGGCCGCCCGTTTAAAGCACATGCAAAGAGACGATCGGTTCAAATCCGCCGATCCCGTCCCTCCGCCGCGTTTGTAGCAGCTCTCGTTGCTGATTACGAATCAGTGGATGCGTTTGTCAATCGTGAAACGTCATGCTAGTGGATCGCGGATCGCCGGATAGGGCAAGGCGCCGGCCAGGCTGGGAGGAGAGGAAGAGCGATGACTAAGTTGAGCGAACGCGATGCCGATCGTATCGGACGCGCCAAGGAGTTCCTGCGTACCCTGGACACACAGGGCGACCTGTTTGCGCTCGTGACCGACAACATCGAGATCGTCTTCCCGAAGTGGGGCACCGTTCACGGCAAGGCCGATCTAAGCCGATTCTTTCAAGACCTTGGCGGCTACATTAGCTCGATCAGTCATGACCCGCAGACGTTCGTCTGCATGGCGGGCGACGATCATGTCGCGATAGAAGGCGTGAGCTCGGGATCCTTGCAGAGCGGCCTGCGCTGGCCGGAGGGCGAGTCGACTGGACGCTTCTGCAGCGTCTTCAAGTTTGATGGAGAGCTGATCAGCCACGTGCGGATCCATCTCGATCCCGACTATTGCGACACGACCGCGGACGCTTACGAATGGCGCCGCGCTCGAGCAGCGGCCGCCTGATTTGGTCGCGGCAGGCAATCGCCACGTGCCGGGCCTGGCGTCGCTCCGCATGGCGATTTGCCGTAACGACACCGAGCATTTCGTGAGTTTGCGCCAGGATGAGCTCAAACTCGACATTCGGTACACGCCCGGCCTAGCGGCATGGCGTACGTCGGGCGAGGCGTTCTGATGCGCATCGCCCTGTTTGTCCCCTGCTTCATCGACGCTTTCTTCCCCGAGGTGGCTATCGCTACACTCGAGCTCCTCGAGCGGTTCGGTCACCGGGTCTTGTACCCGCTCGACCAGACGTGCTGCGGTCAGCCGATGGCGAATGCTGGTTTCCAACGGGATGCCGTCGCCGCAGAGGCTTTGTTCGTGCGCAACTTCTCGGGCTTCGACTATGTCGTGGCGCCGTCCGGGAGCTGCGTCCACCATGTGCGAGAGAATCTCGACGCGGTGGAGCAATCGGATGCCGTGCGCGAGGTTCGCGCCCGCACCTTCGAGCTGGTCGAATTTCTGCATGACATCGAGCGGGTGGACGCGCTTCCCTGGGCGGCGTTCCCGCACCGCGTCGGCATCCATCACGGCTGCGGTACGCTGCGGCGGCTTCATCATGCCCAGCCGAGCGAGAGCAAGGGTAAGAGCGTATCGAAGCCGCAGGCGCTTCTCGAGCTGGTGGAGGGTATCACGTTCACCTCGCCCGCCAGGCCGGACGAGTGTTGCGGCTTCGGCGGCACCTTTTCGGTTAGCGAACCGGCGGTGTCTGCGCGCATGGGCTTGGACAAGGTCGAGGACCATGTCGCAGCAGGCGCCGAGTTTATCGTTTCGGCTGACATGTCGTGCCTAATGCATCAGCAAGGCTGTGCTCGCCGCGAAGGCGTCGGCGTCGGCTTCTTCCATATCGCGCAAGTTCTCAACGGAATGGCCGCGTGATCGACAGTGGACAAACCGACGTGCCCGAGCCCCCGCCGCGGGCGCCGCGGACGCGTGGCAACCGTCCCGTTGATCAGGCGCAGGCAGCGGAGAGCTTCCTGGCCGCGCCCGCTCATCTCGAGATGCACGATCGCCGCCTCTGGGATCTGCGTCAGCGTCGTGATCGAGAAATGCATGATGTGGAGGATTGGGAGGCGCTTCGCGAGCAAGCGTCCATCATCAAGGAGCAGACGCTCGGCCGTCTTGACGATCACCTGCGACAATTCGAGGCAGCCGCCAAAGCCAACGGCGTTCATGTCCATTGGGCGCGCGATGCCGAAGAACACAACCGTGTAATCGGGGACCTTCTTACAGACCGCCAGGTCGGACGCCTGATCAAGGCCAAATCCATGCTGACCGAGGAATGCCGACTGCGGCCGTACCTTGAAAAGCTCGGCATCCACGTGGTCGAGACTGACCTAGGCGAGCGCATCCAGCAGCT
>CAXUMU010000283.1:0-4154 GCA_964252145.1 uncultured Sphingomonadaceae bacterium | reverse complement strand
GCGGTGAATCACATCACCTCACCCAAGGGAATCCCAAATCGTCACTACAACCTAGTCCGGTTCGTTCAGACCCAGCCTCGCCTCGCGCCAAGTCGACGGCTGCTCGCCCGTCGCTCGACGGAACGCGCGTGCGAAATGTGTCGGATCGTCATAGCCGAGCGTCGCGCTGATCTCGGTGATTTGCAGCATGGTATAGAGCAGCAGCCGCTTCGCCTCCGTAACGGCGCGCTGCCGCACGACATCCGACGCAGCTAGGCCATGTCCCTCCATCGCCGCGCGGTTGAGCAGATAGAGGGTGGTGCCAAGCGCGTCGGCGTAGCGCGCGATTGGCCACCGCTCGCGAAAATGCCGCTCGATCAGCAGGCGGAAGCGCTGGAGCAAGCGCCCTCGCGCCGGCCGCGCCGGGTTTGCGGCGCCGGTCTCGTGCAGCCGCGCCGCGAGCAACGCGATCAGATGAACATGCGCGCCGACCGCCTCGTTCTGTCCCCAGGAATAATGGCGATATTCCCGCTCGATGCCGGCAAACAGCGTTAGCGCCTCCTCCTCGCGCGCCGGCGGGATCGGCAGGATCAGTGGCGTCGCGACACATTCGTGGATGCGCGGATCGGCGCCGACGAGGCAACCGTTCTTGAATCCGTCCGACATGCTGACGACGATCGCATCGCTCGAACCGTCGATATCGAAGCCGTGCACGGTGCCGGCAGGCATTACCGAGAGGGCGGCGCCGGGCAGCGCGATTCGCTCCTCCTCCACCCGATAGCCGCCCTCACCGGCCAGCCAGAGCGAGATCTGGTGCAGATGCGGGTGACGATGGGGGCGGACGTGGCCGCCGTGGATGTGGGCGCGGTCGGAGACGCGCTCGACATGCACGAAGCTCAGATCCACCTCGCGCGGCGCCTCGCCGTAGATCCAGTAGAAGGGAAGTTCTTCCGCCATGACCGGCGGTTTCCTTTTTGATGAAATGGTCGGCGAGTTTCGCGGCGCTGCCTGTTCTATCCGGCCATTCTGTAGCACGATCGGAGCATAAGAGCGAGACGGGACGCCGCGATGTTTTTACGGAACTGCTGGTATGTCGCGGCGTGGAGCCATGAGGTCGAGGCGGGCCGGCCATTCGCGCGCAAGCTGCTGGGCGAACGTGTCGTGCTTTTCCGCAAGGAAAGCGGCGATGTCGCCGCGCTGATCGATCGCTGCAGCCACCGCTTCGCGCCGCTCTCGATGGGCCGCTGCGAGGGCGAGGGTCTGCGCTGCATGTACCACGGGCTCATATTCAATGGCGATGGCCACTGCATCCACGAGCCCGGCCGCAACCGGCCGAGTCCCGGCACCGCGATCCGCGCCTATCCGGTGATCGAGCGGTACAAGCAGGTGTGGATCTGGATGGGCGACCCTGAGCTGGCCGACCCGGCGCTCGTCCCCGATTGCTGGTGGCAGGACGATCCCAATTGGCGGTCGATCCCCGCCTACATCCATTACCGGGCCGATTACCGGCTCATCATGGACAATCTGCTGGATTTCTCGCACCTCTCCTTCGTGCATGAAACCACGCTCGGCGGGTCGCTCAGCATCGCCGAGACGCGGCCGAAGATCGAGGTGATCGAGGGCGATACCGTGCGGATCACGCGTTGGTATCGCAACGAGCCCGAACTTGCTCCCTATCTGCGCGGCGTGGCCGAGATCGACGGGCCGATCGACCGCTGGAACATCTACGAAGTCTTTATGCCGGGCAACGTGTTCAACATGGAGTCGGGCAGCGCGCCTGCCGGCACCGGCGCGCCCGAGGGTCATCTCGTGCCCCAAGCGCTGCAGTTTCACGCCTGCCAGATCGTGACGCCGGAGGACGAGGGCAACTCGCACTTCTTCTGGACATACGCGCATAATTTCCGGCTCGACGATGCGGAACTGACCGAGCGCCTGGCCGCCCGCATCCTCGAAGGCTTTGAGGAGGATCGTGCGTTCATCGAGGCGCAGCAGCAGATCGTCGACGAGAGCGGCGACGATCGGATGGCCTATATCTTTGTCGATGCTGGCCTGTCCCAGGGTCGTCGCGTGCTGGAGAAGCTGCTGGCCACAGAAGCGCTGGCCGAAGCCGTCCCGACCTGACCGGAAAGACGGATCCAGCCGCCCAAGGCTCACCACCGCCGCATCTCACATTGGAGCCAGTCATGCCCCACTTCCGCCGCGAGGCCGCTCTCGGCATCATCGCACCCCACCGCGCGCAGTCGCTCGGTCACTTCATCGCCGGCGCGGCTGTCGCCGGCGAGGGCACAACGTTCGACGTGTTCGAGCCGGCGACGGGCGAGGTGATCGGGCAGGCACGCGATGCGACCTCGGCCGAGGTCGATGCCGCCGTTGAGGCAGCGCGCGACGCCTTTCCTGCTTGGGCAGCGACATCGGGTACCGAGCGTCGTCGCATCCTCCGCAAGGTCGCCGACCTGATCGTCGCGCGGGCGGACGAGATCGCGGCGGTCGAGTGTCTCGACGCCGGCCAGGCGTGGCGCTTCATGGCGAAAGCGGCGATCCGCGGCGCGGAGAATTTCCGCTTCTTTGCCGATCGCGCGCCGGACGCCGCCAACGGCCAGTCGCTGCCCAGCCCCGATCATCTCAACGTCACGACGCGCCATCCGATCGGCCCGATCGCGGTGATCACGCCGTGGAACACGCCGTTCATGCTGTCGACCTGGAAGATCGCGCCCGCGCTCGCGGCCGGCTGCACCGTGGTGCACAAGCCGGCCGAATGGTCGCCGTATTCGGCGCGGCTGCTGGTCGAGATCGCGCACGAGGCGGGGCTGCCGGCGGGCGTGTTCAATGCCGTCAACGGCCTCGGCGAGACGACCGGCAAGCGGCTGACCGAACATCCCGACATCAAGGCGATCGCCTTCGTCGGCGAGTCGAAGACCGGATCGGCGATCATGAAGCAGGGCGCCGATACGCTGAAGCGCGTCCATTTCGAGCTTGGCGGCAAGAACCCGGTGATTGTGTTCGACGACGCAGATCTCGACAAGGCGCTCGATGCGGCGATCTTCATGATCTACTCGCTCAACGGGCAACGCTGCACCTCCTCGTCGCGGCTGCTCGTCCAGCGCTCGATTTACGATAGCTTCGTCGCCAAGGCGGCGGAGCGGGTGAAGCGGCTGAAAGTCGGCGATCCGTTCGATCCGGCGACCGAGGTCGGCCCGCTGATCCACCCGCGCCATTTCGCCAAGGTCGAAAGCTATATGGCGGTGGCGACAGGGGAGGGCGCCACCATCGCCGCCGGGGGGGCGCGGCACGACGGCGCCGGCGACGGTTATTTCTTCCAGCCGACCCTGTTCAGTGGCGCCGAACAGACGATGCGGATCGCGCAAGAGGAGATTTTCGGGCCGGTGCTCACAGCGATCCCGTTCGATGACGAGGTGGACGCGATCGCCAAGGCCAACGACGTCGAATATGGCCTCGCCGCCTATCTGTGGACCGGGGATATGGGCCGCGCGCTGCGCGTCTCCAATGCGCTCGAGACCGGCATGGTGTGGGCCAACAGCGAGAATGTCCGCCACCTGCCGGCGCCCTTCGGCGGCACCAAGGCGAGCGGCATCGGCCGCGACGGCGGCGACTGGAGCTTCGACTTCTACATGGAGACGAAGAACATCGCGCTCGCCTACGGCACGCATCAGGTGCCGAGGCTGGGCGCCTGACGCGATGGGCGCAATCGATCTCAAGCCGGGCGCCTGCCTGATCGGCGGCAAATGGGTGCGCAGTGACCCGGTCATCACCGTCGCCAACCCCGCCGATGGCCGTGCCGAGGGCGTCGTCCCCTTGCTCAGCGCCGAGGGCGCTCAGGCGGCGGTGGATGCGTCCGAAGCAGCGCTGCCGGGCTGGGCGGCGCTGCCTGCCGGTGCGCGTGCCGACATCCTCCGGCGCTATCATGGGCTGATCCTCGATCATGCGGACGCGCTCGCCGCGATCCTGACCGCCGAGCAGGGCAAGCCGCTGGCCGAAGCGAAGGGCGAGATCCTTTACGCCGCGAGCTTCATCCGCTGGTTCGGCGAGGAGGCGCGGCGCGCTTATGGCGACGTCATCCCCGGCCACGCGGCGGGCAAAAGGATCGTGGTGCTGAAGCAGCCGATCGGCGTTGTCGCGGCGATCACGCCGTGGAACTTCCCGGCGGCGATGATCAC
>CAXUMU010000282.1:0-4156 GCA_964252145.1 uncultured Sphingomonadaceae bacterium | reverse complement strand
CTAAGTGCCGATTGGCGTTATTCCAGTCACGTCCAGAACGACGCGGTGAACTCGAAGTTCATCTACCAGGGGGCTTACCAGATCGCCAACGCCTCGATCGGTTACTCATTCGATGAAAATCGTTGGAGCGTCTCTGCATTCGTGGACAATTTCACAAACAAACGCATCGTCGAGGCCGGCGACTCGAACTATTCGATCGGTTTTCACGAGGCCAATTTCAATGCGCCGCGTGAGTTCGGTGCAACGGTCGGCGTCAAGTTTTAAGGGGCAGGCGGATCTGGCAAAAGCGGATCGGAGGGTCGACGAACTTGAGCTTGGCAGCCTCAGTCGGGGTTGACCGAGATGCGCAAGGCGCGGGCTCCGTTCACGAGCAGGCCGATGTCCGTGCCGACCGAGACGAAGCCGATCCCCGCCGCGATCCGCGCGCGCGCGTCGTCGGGCGAGATCGCGAAGATGCCCGCCGGCTTGCTCGCCGCCCTGATGCGGGCGAGCGCGTCGGTGATCGCGGTCTGGACCTCCTCGTGGCGAGGGTCGCCGAGATGCCCGAGCGAGCCGGCCAGGTCCGCCGGGCCGATGAACAGCGCGTCGATACCCTCGACGCCGGCGATCGCCTCGATCGCGTCGAGCCCGGCGCGGCTCTCGATCTGGACGATCAGGCAGATCCGCTCGTGCGCGGTCGCCAGATAATCGGCTTCTGCGCCGAAGCCGGAGGCCCGGCTGGTCGCGCTCGCCACGCCGCGGATGCCACGTGGCGGAAAGCGCGTGGCGGCGACGATCCGCGCCGCCTGCGCCGCGCTCTCGACCATCGGCACCAGCAGGGTGCGGAAACCGATGTCGAGATATTGCTTGATGATCGCCGCCTCGCCGACAGGCACGCGCGCGATCGGCTCGACGGGATAGGGCGCCACCGCCTGCAACTGGCCGAGCAGCGTCTGCAGCGTATTGGGCGCGTGCTCGCCGTCGAGCAGCAGCCAGTCATAGCCCGCGCTGGCGCAGATCTCGGCGGTGTAGGGTGTGGCGAGCGCCTGCCACAGACCGAGCAGCGGCCGGCCCTCGGCAAGCCTGTCGCCGAAGCGGCTCATGCGAAGCGCACCGAGATGCAGCCCAATGAGCCGTAATCGACGTGGAAACTGTCAGCCGCCCGCGCGAACACCGGCGCGGTGAAGCTGCCGCCCAGCACGATCTGTCCCGGCTCCAGGCTCTCGCCGTGTAGCGCGAGCTTGTTGGCGAGCCAAGCCGGCCCGTTGGCGGGATGGTTGAGCACGGCGGCGGCGACGCCCGATTCCTCGATCACGCCGTTGCGATAGAGCAAGGCCGACACCCAGCGCAGATCGACCGCGTCGGGCCTCACCGGCCGCCCGCCGAGCACGATGCCGGCGTTCGCCGCATTGTCCGAGATCGTGTCGAACACCTTGCGGGTCGCGCCAGTGGCCCGGTCGATCCGCTCGATCCGCGCGTCGATGATCTCGATCGCGGGAGTGACGTAGTCGGTAGCGTTGAGCACGTCGTAGAGCGTGCAGCCTGGCCCCTTGAGCCGCGACTTCAGGATGAAGGCCAACTCCACCTCGACGCGCGGCTCGATGAAGCGGTCGATCGGCACGTCGTGCCCGTCGAGGAACAACATGTCGTCGAGCAGCGTGCCGAAATCAGGCTCGGTGACATTGGAGGAGCGCTGCATCGCGCGGCTGGTCAGGCCGATCTTGTGACCGATCACGCGGCGCCCGCTCACGATCTTGCGTCCTACCCAGGCGCGGCTGACGGCATAGCCGTCTTCCAGCGTCATCGTCGGATGTTCGAGCGAGAACTGCCCGACCTGCGTGCGGCTCCGCTCCGCTTCGTGCAGGCGCGCGGCGAGCACGTCGATGGTCACCGGATCGAGGGCCATACCTTATGCCTTTCCCAGGCGCGTGTGGATGCTGTTGTGCTTCCAGCCCTCTGCCTCATCGACATAGAGGCTGAGCGCCAGCGGCCGCCGCTCGAACAGGTCGCCGAGTTGCGCTTTCACCTGATCGAACAGCGCATCGAAGAAGGCGGCTCGGAACGCCGGCGACCGACCCGCGCCCATCTTCACGTCGATGTTGATGAAGGCGTCGCGTGGATCGGTCCCGTCAGCTATCACATAATCGGTGAGGCGCAGTCCGCGCACGCGGATGCCGCCCACCGGAAAGACGCCGCCCGAGCGGTCGCGCATCTCGGCGGCGATCAGCCGCATCAGCGCGTGGAGATCGAACTCGCCCGCCAGATTGTCGGTCCATTCGACGGTGGCATGCGCCATCAGGCGATCTCCATCTCGGCGACCGTGCAGCCGACCGCGAAGATCGGGATCGGACTGTAGAAACGCAACATCCCCTGGCCGCGGGCGGCGGCGGCGGCGGCGATGAAGGTGCGGATCTCGAAGCCGCCCTGGCCGGCGTCGGCATAGGTCTCGGCGTCGGTATAGCGCAGCATCGCCGCGCGGTCGTTGGCGAGCCAGCGATCGAGGAAGTCGCGATCCCACGCCTCGTTGATGCGGCCGCTGTCCGGCGTCGCGGGCCAGTGCGAGATGCCGCCGGTCGCAACCAGCGCGATCCGCTCGGGCACGCTGTCGGCCGCACGGCGGATCGCCTCGCCGAACGCCCAGGCGCGGTGGAGGGGGGTCAGCGGCGGCCCCTGGCAGTTGATGTTGGCAGGAATGATCGTGAGCGCATTGCCGGGATCGAGGAAGTGCAGCGGCACCATGATGCCGTGATCGAACCGCCATTCCTCGCAATAGGCTATGTCCACCGTCTGGAGCATTTCGGCGACGAGACGCTGGGAGAGCCCGGAATCGCCGCGCACTTCACGCGGCGAAATGCGAAGCCAGTCGGGGTCTTCGATCGGTCCGTCATAGCTATCGCCCATGCCGATCGCGTAGGCGGGCATGTTGTTCATGAAGAAATTGGCGAAATGCTCGGCCGCCAGCAGGATCAGCGCGTCGGGCTTGGCGGCGTGGAGCGCGTCGCGCATCTCGCCATAAGCAGCGTAGAGCCCGTCGCGCAGTTCCCCGGGTGCCCGATCGGCGCGGCCGGTGATGCCGGGCGCGTGGCTGCAGATACCGGTGAAGACCAGGCTCATCTTAGGCTCCCGCCACTTTATCGTCGATGCCGGTGGTCATCGCGTAGATGCCGGCGCGAACCCGCCCATGCCGCTTCACCCCGTCGCGCATCCGTTGCAGGTAGTCCGACCATTCGATCCCGCACAGCGCCGCGAAATGCATCAGGATCTGGCCGTTGACGCCAAGCACGTAGAGCTTGCCGATGTCATGATCGAGGATCGCCGCCCGCTCCTCATCGTCCAGCGTGAAGCGGGCGACGAACGCCGCGGGCTCGACCGCGAATTGCTGCTTGGCGGCATCGTCCCGGTTCAGCGTGAAGAGCAGCTTGGACAAGGTATAGAGGCTCATGCCGCCACCAGATGGCTGACGAGGCGTCCGACACCCGCGATCTCGCAAACCACCTCATCGCCGGCGGCGCAGAAGTGGACGCCCTGCGGCGTGCCGGTCAGGATCATGTCGCCGGGCATGAGGGTGAGCTGCGCGGACAGATATTCGATCAGCCCGGCGACCCCCAGGATCATGTCCGCGGTCGAGCCATGCTGCACTTCGACGCCGTTGACGCGCGTGCTGAGCGCGAGCGCCTGCGGATCGGGTACGTCGGCCGCGTCGACGATCCACGGTCCGATTGGCGTGGTCGCGTCGCGGTTCTTCACGCACGCGTTCGGGCGGTAATAATTCTCGAGATATTCGCGGATCGCATAATCGTTGGCGACGGTGTAGCCGCCGACGTAATCGAGCGCATCTGCCGCCGCGACATCGCGCGCGGGCCGCCCGATCACCGCCACCAGCTCGCATTCGGGGTGCATCTGATTGCCGTCGGCGGGGCGGGGCGTTTCACCGCCGTGGCCGACAAAGGCGTTGCCGCCTTTGAGGAAGATCAGCGGCGTCTCGAGCTTGGGCGCGAAGCCGAGTTCGCGGTTGTGGTCGGCATAGTTCAGGCCGAGCGCGTAGACCGAGGCGCCCGGCAGCACCGGCGGCAGCCATTGGGCGTCGGCCGCCGCGATGCGTGCGCCGCCGGGCAGCGTCAGCGTGGCGCCGTCTTCGGAGACGGCCGCCCATAGGTCGCGGCCGCGATGATAGACG
>CAXUMU010000281.1:3827-4171 GCA_964252145.1 uncultured Sphingomonadaceae bacterium | reverse complement strand
ACCCCGACCTCTACTGCGTGCCTGCGTCGCGGTCGCGGTTGCTCTGCTGCCGGTCGCGGCGCAGTCGCGTGCGCCGCAGGAAGACCCCAGGTCCGATAGCGTCGCGCTGGAGATCCGCTCCGCCGCCGGCGGCAAGCTGAAGGATTTCTACCGCGCGCGCGGCTATTGGCCGCTGTGGGTGCATGACGGCGCGGTGGGCAAGGAAGCGGCGCGGCTGATGGCGATGGTCGCCGGCGCCGAACTGGATGGGCTGGAACCCCGGCGCTACGATCTGGCCCGCGTGGAAGAGGCGGTACAGCAAGCCTCGAACGGCTCGCCGCAGGCGCTCGCCCGCGCCGAACTGC
>CAXUMU010000281.1:0-3817 GCA_964252145.1 uncultured Sphingomonadaceae bacterium | reverse complement strand
GAACTGCGCCTGTCGCAGCTGTTCGCCGCCTATGTGCGTGACGTGCGGCGCGCGCCGGAGGTGCGGATCAAATATCTCGACCGCGAACTGGAGCCCACCAAGGAGAGCGACGCGCAGATATTGCGGCAGGCCGCACTCGCGCCGTCGTTCGCGGACTATGTGAAGCAGGCGGGCTGGATGAGCCCGATCTACCTGCGGCTGCGCGAGGCGCTGGCGCACGGCGAGCGCTGGAGCGAGCTGCCCGACCTGCCCATCCCGACCGGTCCTATCCTGCGCGCGGGATCGAAGGGCGAGCGGGTGGCGCTGCTGCGCCGGCGGCTGGGCGTTCCCGCCGGCACGACGTTCGACAAGCCGCTGACGACGGCGCTGCGCACGTTCCAGGCGGATCACGGCGTGCCGGCCGAGGGGATCGCGGGCGACCAGACCGTCGCCGCGCTGAACCGCCCCCAAGGCTATTATGACGATATCATCCGCCTGAACCTGGAGCGCGCGCGCATCCTGCCGGGCCCGTGGACGCGCCACATCGTGGTCGACACCGCCTCGGCGCGGCTGTGGATGTACCAGGGCGGCAAGGAGCAGGGCAGCATGAAGGTGGTGGTCGGCAAGCCGACCGAGCAGACGCCGATGCTGGCCGGCATGGTGCGCTACGCGATCCTCAACCCCTATTGGAACGTGCCGGCCGATCTGATCCAGAACCGCATCGCGCCCAAGATGCTCGCCGGCACCGCCAAGAATTTCCAGGTGCTGTCGGACTGGGGCGCGGGCGCCAGCGTGCTCGATCCGCAGTCGATCGACTGGCATGCGGTGGAGGACGGGCGCGCCGAGGTGCGGCTGCGCCAGCTACCCGGCGGCACGAATGCGATGGGGCGGATGAAGTTCATGTTCCCCAACGATCAGGGCATCTACCTGCACGACACGCCCGACCGCGCGCTGTTCGCCAAGCCCGCGCGGCAGTTCAGCTCGGGCTGCGTGCGGCTGGAGGATGCGCCGCGCCTGGGCCAGTGGCTGTTCGGCAAGCCGCTCAAGTCCGCCTCGGACGCGCCCGAACAGCAGATGCCGCTGCCCGAGGCGGTGCCGGTGTATCTGACCTACCTGACCGCGGTGCCCAGCGGAACGGGGATCGCCTTTCCCGACGACGTCTATGGTCGCGACGACCGGAAGGCACGGCAGCTCGCCCGGCGCTGATCGCGCTCAGGGGTCCCGCCGCCGCGCCAGCGCGCGGGACAGCCGCTCCAGGCTCGCCACGTCGCCCACCGCACGCAGCTGCGCCAGCATCTCGATGCCGTCGTCCGTGCCGAGCCGGCCGTGCGCCATGTCCTCCAGCAGCCAGTCGATCGCGAAGGCGCGGTCGATCGAATCTGCCGGGATCATGATCATGCGCGCGCCTCCGATGCGGGCGATCATGCGGCGCAAGCGGTTAACACGCGGCTTACCGCGATGCGCAAGGCGATGGCATCTTCGTTTCGGATGACATAGTATCGCAGATAGCGTTCAGTTCGGTCGATCCTGGCAAGCGGGGGTTTGCAAAGGCGCATGGAGTGGGCCACCTCTCGGCAGGACGGCGCGCTCGTCGCGCATCCCTCGGGCAAGATCGACGAATCGAGCTGGCAGCGCTTCGCCGACGATCTGATCGCGGCGGTGCAGGCGGCGTCCGCCGCGGGGCAGGCGCTGATCGTCGATCTGGCCGCGGTGGACTATATGTCGTCGCGCGGCCTGCGGGCGCTGACGCTCGCGCGCAAGGAAGCGGGCGACGCGGTGGAGATCGTGCTCGCCGCGCCCAATCCGCGGATGCGCGAGATTCTGGCGATCAGCCGATACGACAAGATCTTCCGCGTCACCGACGCGGTTCGGGCGGAGTAGCGCGCGCATGCTCGTCCGCTTCTGGGGCACGCGCGGCTCGCTGCCGGTGGCGCTGAAGGCCGATGCGGTAGCGGACAAGGTGGCGCGCGCGCTCGTCGCCGCAGGGGGGCGGCGCTTTGCCGGGGTGGAGGAGGCGCGGGCCTACGCCGCCGCCGCGCTCGGCTTCCCGACCCGCGGCACCTATGGCGGGGCGAGCTCGTGCGTGGAGATTGAGGGCGGCGACGGCGGCTTCACCGTGTGCGACATGGGATCGGGCCTGCGCGAATTCGGGCTGAGCGCGATGGCCCGGGCGGGACGCGACGGCCGGCCGAAGATCTTCAACATCTTTCTGTCGCACATGCACTGGGACCATATCATGGGCTTCCCGTTCTTCGTGCCGGCGTTCGATCCGGGCGCGAAGATCGTGATCCACGGCGGCCACGCCGATATCGAGACCGCGATGCGCCGTCAGCAGGAGCAGATCAGCTTTCCCGTCGCGTTCGACTGGCTGCGCGCCGACATCAGCTTCCGCACGCTCGCACCCGGCCAGGCCTATGCGATCGGCGGCTACGAGGTTTCGCTGATCAAGCAGTATCACAGCTACGACAGCTACGGCTTCCGCTTCCGCGACGCTTCCGGCACAGTCGTCTATTCGACCGATTCCGAGCACAAGGCCGACGACATGGAGGGCGAGGCGGCGTTCGAGGATTTCTTCCGCGGCGCCGATCTCGTCATCTTCGATACGATGTATTCGCTGGGCGATGCGGCATCGATGAAGGAGGATTGGGGGCATAGCAGCAACGTCGTCGCGGTCGACATCTGCCAGAACGCCGCCGTCCGCCGGCTCGCCATGTTCCACCACGAGCCGACCTACAGCGACGACGACATCGCCCGGATGCACGGCGAGACGATCCGCTACGAGGAGTTGAACCGCCAGGGCCGGCCCGCGCTGGACGTGCTCTGCGCGTATGACGGCCTCGAAGTCGCGATCTGACCCGGAGCGCCAGCCGCTCGGGCGGGTGCGTGCGGCGGGGCTGATCGCGGCGCTGCTGGCGGCGGCCTTGCTGTGGCTCGCGGGCGGCGAACGGATCGCCGATGCGGTGTTCGACGGCTACCAGCGGCTCCGTCCGCGCGACCTGACCGGCATGCCGGTGCAGATCGTCGAGATCGATCCCGAGAGCCTGAAGCAGATCGGGCCGTGGCCGTGGTCGCGCTACGATCTCGCCCGGCTGACCGAGAAGATCGGCGATGCCGGCGCCAAGGCGATCGGCTTCGACATGTTCTTTCCCGAGGAGGACCGGCAGGCGCCGGATGCGTTCGTGCGGCGCTATCCCGAGCTGGTGCCGGCGGCGCGCGAAGCGGTGCTCGCGCTCCCGTCGCTGGACGCGGTGTTCGCGCGCGTACTGGGGCGCTACCCGACCGTGCTGGCGCGCGCGGGCGTGAGCGAGGGATCCAGCGATTTCGGCGAGCCGATCTACGCCGACGCGGCCAGGCTGCCGGTGGACGCGATCTTCACCGCGCCGCTGCCGCAGGGTGTGGCCGGGTGGCGGCGCGCCATCTCCAGCATTCCCGCGATCGAGGAAACCTCGCTCGGCCACGGCCTGATCAACGGTACGCCGGATGCGGACGGCGTAGTCCGCGCGGCGCCCGCGGTGGGCGTGCTGAACGGTGCGGCCAACAACGGCTTCGCGCTGGAACTGGCGCGGATCGCGTCGGGCGTGGAACAGGTGCGGCCGGTCGTCCGCCGGGGCATGCTGGACGGGGTGGGGCTGGGCGACCGGATCGTGCCGGTCGATCCCGATGGTCGCTTCCGCCTCCACTTCGGCTTCATACCCGGCGGAAACGTCACCTCGGCGGTCAACATCCTGCGGCGCGGATTTCCTAGCCGGCGCTTCGCGGGCAAGGTCGTCGTGATCAGCCTCACCGGCGCGGGCACGGTGGACGTGGTGAACACGCCGCTGGAGGCGCAGACCTACGG
>CAXUMU010000280.1:0-4188 GCA_964252145.1 uncultured Sphingomonadaceae bacterium | reverse complement strand
GCTACACGCAGGAGCCGGACCCGACCGTGGTCCACCGCCTGGGCTGACGCGTCAGGCGCCGAGCGCCGCGACCAGCGCCTTGACCTTTTTCTGGCGCCACTGCGGCAGCGGCGCGATCAGCCAATAGGCCGGGCCGTCCTCGCGCGAGTCGAGCAGGGCGACGCGGCCCGCGGCGATGTCCGCCTCGGCCAGCAGCGCGGGCACGCAGGCGGTGCCGAAGCCGCTCGCGGCGGCATCGATCGCGAGCCCGGCATCGGCGACGCGCAGCACCGATCCGGCCGCCTCGTCCTGCGGGCAACCGGGCCAGGCGATCGGCGCGGTGCCGCCGCCTTCCAGGCCGACGGTGACGTAGCCGCCGGCGCCGATCCGCACGCCCTCATGCTCGCCGGGCCCGTCGCCCAGCCGGAGCGCGAGATCCAAATTGGCCTGGCTGAAAGCACCACCGGTTTGCCCTTCGTCGAGGATGAAGCGCAGCTCGCCGTCGCTCTTGGCATAGTCGGCCAGTCGCGGGCTGAGCCACTTGGCGGTCAGGTCGCGCGGGGCGGCGATCGTCAGCGATTTCGAGCCCTGGCCGGACTGCATCGCGCGCACCGCCTCCTCGAACTGGAGGAAGCCGGCGCGCAGCGCGTCCAGCCCCGCGCCGCCTTCGGGCGTCAGCTCCAGCCCCTTGGCGGTGCGGCGGAACAGCACGACGCCCAGCGTATCCTCCAGCGCGCGGATCTGCTGACCGACCGCGGCGGGGGTGACGGCAAGCTCGTCGGCGGCGCGCGTGAACGACAGGTGCCGCGCGGCCGCGTCCAGCACGCGCAGCCCGTTCAAGGGCAGGTGCGTCCGTTTCATTGCGTGACGGCCGGGCCGACCAGCGGGAAGCGCGGGATCGCCGCGTCGAACGCGTTGCCGGCGGCATCGACGATGTGGAACGTCCCCTCCATCGCGCCGGTGGGGGTGTGCAGCGGGCAGCCCGAGACATAGTCGTAGCTGTCGCCCGGCTCGATCACCGGCTGCTCGCCGACCACGCCCTCGCCGCGCACGTCGTGGCGCACGCCGCGGCCGTCGGTGATCTTCCAGTGGCGGCTGATCAGCTGCACCGCCTGCCGGCCCGCATTCTCCAGCCGGATGTGATAGGCCCAGAACCAGCGGCCCTTGCGCGGCTCGGACTGCTCGGGAAGGAAGCTGACCGCCACCCGCACGGTCACGTCGCGCGTCTGCGCCGCATGCGGGAACAACGCCTTCACAGGCCGACGGCCGTGAGCGCGCGATCGAGATCGTCGATCACGTCCAGCGGATCCTCCAGCCCGACGTTCAAGCGCAGCATGCCTTCCCCCACGCCCATCTCGGCGCGCGTCTCGGCGGTCAGGCCAGCATGCGTGGTGGAGGCGGGATGCGTCATCAGCGAGCGCGAATCGCCCAGGTTGTTCGAGATGTCGATTAGCTCCAGCGCGTCGAGCAGCGCGTGCGCCTGCGGGCGGCCGCCGTCCAGATACACCGCGACGACCGTGCCGCCGGCGAGCATCTGCTTCGAAGCAAGCTCGAACTGCGGGTGGCTGGGCAGCGTGGGATACATCGCGCGCGGCACGCGCCCATCGAGGAATTGCGCGACCTTGAGCGCATTCTCGCTCTGGCGGCGGATGCGCAGGTCGAGCGTCTCGAGCCCCTTCAGCACCACCCAGGCGTTGAACGCGGACAGCGTCGGCCCGGTGTTGCGGGTGAACGACAGCAAGGTCTTCTCGATGAACTCCTCGCTGCCGCACACCGCGCCGGCCAGCACGCGGCCCTGCCCGTCCATCATCTTGGTGGCGGAGTAGGCGACGATGTCCGCGCCATAATCCAGCGGCCGCTGCAGCAGCGGCGTGGCGAAGGCGTTGTCCACTACGGTGGTGATTCCCGCCGCCTTGGCGATGCCGCACACCGCGCCCAGATCGACGATGTCCAGCGTGGGGTTCGCCGGCGTCTCAAAGAAGAACAGCTTCGTGTTGGGCCGGATCGCATCCTTCCACGCGTCGGTATCGCGCCCATCGACGATGGTGGAGGCGATGCCGAAGCGCGGGAGCAGCGTGTCGGTCAGCCAGCGGCACGATCCGAACGCGGCGCGGCCGGCGACGATATGGTCGCCTTGGACTAGCTGGCAGAGCAGGGCCGCGGTCATCGCCGCCATGCCCGTCGCCATGCAGCGCGTCGCCTCCGCGCCTTCCATCAGCGCGATGCGCTGCTCCAGCATCTCGACGGTCGGGTTCTGGAGCCGCGAATAGGTCATGCCGACCTGCTCGCCGGCGAAGCGCGCGGCGGCATCGGCGGCGCAGTCGTAGGCATAGCCCGAGGTGAGGAACAATGCCTCGCTGGTCTCGCCGAAATGCGACCTTGCGGTGCCGCCGCGCACCGCCTGCGTCGCGGGGCGCCAATGCTGCGTGATGCTGCGGTCCTGGCCGGTCAGTCTCTTCATGCCGGAACCTTTGCCGCGCCTAGCCGAGCGCGGCAAGCACCGCGTCGCCCATCTGCGCCGTCGTCATCGTGCCGCCCAGATCGGGCGAGCGCGCGCCCGCCGCCAGCGCCGCCGCCACCGCCGCCTCGATCCGGTCGGCCGCCTCCGCCCGGCCCAGCGAATAGCGCAGCATCATCGCCGACGAGAGGATCGCGGCGAGCGGGTTGGCCTTGCCCTGGCCCGCAATGTCGGGCGCGGAGCCGTGGATCGGCTCGTACAGGCCCTTCGCATTGGCATCGAGCGAGGCGGACGGCAGCATCCCGATCGAGCCGACGCACATCGACGCCTGATCGGACAGGATGTCGCCGAACAGATTGCCGGTGACGATCACGTCGAACTGGCCCGGATTGCGCACCAGCTGCATCGCGGCGTTATCGACATAGAGATGCTCCAGCGCGACGTCGGGATAGTCGGCCGAGACCTCGATCACCACGTCGCGCCACAGCTGCGAGGTTTCCAGCACGTTGGCCTTGTCGACTGAGCACAGCCGGCGCTTTCGCGCGCGCGCGGTTTCGAAGCCGACGCGGGCGATGCGCGCGATCTCCGCCTCGTCGTAGCGCATCGTGTCATAGCCTTCGCGCAGGCCCGCTTCGGTCTGGCGGCGGCCGCGCGGCTGGCCGAAATAGACGTCGCCGGTCAGCTCGCGGATGATCACCAGGTCGATCGCGCGCGCGATCTCGGGGCGGAGCGCGGAGGCATCGGCCAGCTCGGGGAACAGCTTGGCCGGCCGGAGATTGGCGAACAGGCCGAGTTCCTTGCGCAGCCCCAGGATCGCCTGCTCGGGCCGCAGCCGCCGTTCCAGCGCGTCGCAATCGGGATCGCCCACCGCGCCGAACAGGATCGCATCCGCCCGGCGGGCGAGATCGAGCGTCTCGGGCGGCAGCGGATGACCGTGCGCCTTGTATGCCGCGCCGCCCACCGGCGCTTCGGCGAAGTCGAGCTCGTGCGATACCTGCTCCAGCACGCGCACCGCCTGGGCGGTGACCTCGGGACCGATCCCGTCGCCGGGCAGGAGCGCGATGAGCATGGGTTGCCAAGTTCCTCTGTTGCGCGCCCGGCAATGCCCGGCAGCAACGGCCCGCGCAACCGTTCTAATATGGAACTGAAATCTGACCCGTTTGCCCTGAGCCTGTCGAAGGGCCAGCGCCGGGGCTTCGACAAGCTCAGCCCGAACGGGGCGGGTATGGCGAGCCAGAGAGTAGCGATCCGCTTTCAGGCCACCACCCGCTTCAGCCGCTCCACCAGCCGCTCGCGCGCCGGCAGCACGGCGGCGCGGCGATCGGTCAGCAGGTCGCGCATCAGGAAGTGGCCGGTGAGCGCCAGCCCGTCGAAGATATCGTCCCACCCCGCCGCGCCGCCCTCGCGCAGGAACCGCGGCAGGCGCAGCAGCCGATCCGCATAGGGCTCGCCCGCCGCCTGCGACACCGCCGCGCCGCTCTTCGGGCTGACGAATGCCAGATCGTCGACGCCGCCGGTCGCGACGCACGACGCCAGGTCCAGCCCGAAGCCCAGCTCGCCCAGCATCAGCAGTTCGTAGCGCACCAGCGCCGCCGCCCAGCCGCGCGCCGCCGGCGCCGCCTCGATCGCGCCGAGCACCCCCTCCAGCGCGGCGTGGAGGCGCGGATAGGGCTGCCCCTCGGGCAGCGCGACCGCGGTGAAGGCGGTGGTCCAGTCGATGAGGTTGTAGATCTGGCCTTCCACGGGGACGA
>CAXUMU010000279.1:0-4192 GCA_964252145.1 uncultured Sphingomonadaceae bacterium | reverse complement strand
CGTTATGCCTTTGCAAGTATGCTTATTGCGGCTTCTATAGTCGAACTGGGCATCCAGACGATCGATGAGTTGAGAAGCATTTGGTGGTTTGTTCCAGAGAAACTGGGCTATCTGAAGGCTGCTGAGTTTTGTCTAAATATCGCATTTATAATGGCGATAATTCAGCCGTACAGAACTGTATTGGCAATAATTCAAAGTGAGCTTAGCTTTTCTAGAATGACCTCCGTCGCTCGGTCCCTTTCGGGCGTTATCTTTGTCGGGATAGCGCTCAGCGTCGTCCAGCCGGTTGTCAAGGCAGAAAAGGACATGGAGCATATCATCGATCAAAATGCGCGAGTTCATATCGTAGACACATCGTGCGATTTGACTGATGCAGGGATGTCCGTAGCTTTTGCTCTTGTCAACGGCGGCCGGGATCCTGTCTACGTAACGCCTCTATCGTTTCAACTTCACTTCTCTCCCACACCGGCGGGGGTTGTAATTCTTTCCGATGTAGTGGACCCAGCATCATACTATCTGAAATATTGGAAGTTGGCAGATGGTATGAATATCGTTTTGCCACATACGTCATCAGTAATTCGAGGACTCGTTAAACCGACGAACTTTCTGCGTGCCGTCATTAACACACCCGGCCAGACGACATGGTGCAAAATCGATCCTCAGCAGTTTGAGCCGGATTTCGACTCGCAATGGAGGATAATCATGCGGGCCGAAGATGTGGACGCTAATTAGTAGTCAATCGCTCTTTCACCGAACCTCCGAATAGGCTCCGCCCCGCGTCATGAACGGCGGGTCCGGTATCGTCGCGCGACTTTCGTTCAGCATCATCGACCAGCGGGTGGAAAGGTCCTGGAAATAGGCGTCGTCGGCCTCGATCCGGCGGCGGATCACGGCGCGGGCGGGGTCGGCGGGGATCACCACCACGTCGAACGGCAGGCCGACCGACAGGTCCGAGCGGATCGTGGAGTCGAACGACAGCAGCCCCACCTTCACCGCCTCGTCCAGGGGCGAATCATAGTTCATCGCGCGGTCGAGGATCGGCTTGCCGTAGGCGGTCGCGCCGATCTGCAGGAACGGCGTGTCGGCGCAGCATTCGATGAAGTTGCCGGCGTCGTAGATCAGGTAGAGCTTGGTCGGCCCGTCGCCGATCCGGCCGCCCACCAGCAGCGAGATGCCGGCGGCGACGCCCGCCGCGCGCAGCGCCGGCTTCAGCTCGGCGCCGGCGGCCATCACCGCCTCGCCGATCAGCTGCGCCGCGCGGAACATCGAGGGCATGTGCGTCAGCATGCGCGGGTGATCGTCCAGCGCGGTGGGCGGCAGCCCTTCCGCCAGCTGGCCCAGCACATGCTGCGTGACGGAGAGGTTGCCGGCACTCATGCAGACGATCAGCCGGTCGTCGGTATCGGCCAGGATGTGCATCTTGCGGTAGGTCGAGATGTTGTCGATGCCCGCATTGGTGCGGGTGTCGGCGATCATGATCAGCCCCTCCCGCAAGGCTATGCCGACGCAATAGGTCATGCTCGTCGCCCCTCCTGCGCCGCACGCCCCCGCGCGCGGCTATTGCCGGGTCTGGGCGTGTTGGAGCCCGACGCGCACGCCGACTTCGAGCTGCTCCTCGCCCCCGCCCGTTCTGGCCCCAGATAGCGGAGCCGCGTCCCGATAGTCGAGGCCGATCGCGACGCGGACATAGGCATCGTCGGGGCACATCCCCATCGCCGGATCGAAGCCGATCCAGCCCATCTCGTCCAGCCACGCCTCCGCCCAGCCGTGCGCCGCCTCGTGCAGCGCGTCGCCGGCATCGCCGCGAAGCAGGTGGCCCGAGACATAGCGCGCCGGCAGCCCCAGGTCGCGCGCGGCGGCGATGAACACATGGGCGAGATCGGTGTAGGCGCCGTGCCCTTCGGCGAAGGTGGTCGCGGCATCGCGGTCGCCGCGCCGGCGGCCGGTGTCCAGCGTCAGGCGCTCGTGCAGCGTCTCGTTCAGGCGGTGCGCCTGGGCGAGGCGGCTGCCGCCGGCCGCCTCCATCTCGCGCGCGAAGGCGGCGATCGCATCGTCGGCGGCGGTGCAGGGCGTGCGGCGCAGGAACACCGACGGCGGCAGCGGCTCGGCCGCGCCGATCACCATGCCGGCGCGGTCCTCCGTCACCACCTCGCCGGTGACGGTCAGTCCGATATGGTCGATCGGCCCGTCGATGTAGAGCATCTGCGTCTCGTTGCCGAAGCCGTCGCGGCCGTTCTTCAGCCGCGCGTCGCAATCGACGTCGATCCGCCAGTCGAGCACGTTCTGGCCGTTGTGGCAGCCGGGCGTCATCCGCAGCAGCTGGACGAGGCGCGCCTGCGGCTCCGAGAAGCGGTAGTCGGTGCGATGTTCGACGAACAGGCGCATCAGGCGAAGCGGAACTGGTTGCCGATGGCGGTGTGGAGGTGCGCGTTCTCGGCGATGAAGGCGGTGAGATATTCGTGCAGCCCGCGCGCGAAGATCGCATCGGTGGAGGTGCGGTTGAGCGTGGACTGGCGCGCCCGCGCGAGCCGGTCGGCCTCGCCCTGCAAGCCGGTCGCCTTGCCGAGCAGGTTGAGCACGCGCACCACCTCGTCGATCGAGGCGGCGAGGCTGCGCGGCAGCTCGTGCCGCTTGATCAGCAGCTCGGCGACGAGCCACGGCTTCAGCCCCTCGCGGTACAGCCAGCGGTAGGAGGTGACGGCGGACACGGTGTGGAGGATCGTGGTCCACTGGTCCCGATCCATCGCGCCGCCCACCTTTTCGCCCGCGGGGAGCAGCAGGTGGTATTTCACGTCGATCAGGCGGGCGGTGTTGTCGCCGCGCTCGATCGCCGCGCCCAGCTCCAGGAACGAGCTGCTCTCGTTGCGCAGCATATGGCTGAGCGCGCCTTCGAAGCTGCGCGCCTCGGCCTTGATCGTATCGACCAGCGCCATCGTCGACTGGTGATCGGTCGCATGCTCGCCGCGCAGGCTGAGCCAGGCGCGGTTGATCGCCGCCCACGCCTCGCGCGAGAGCGCGGTGCGGACGGCGCGGGCGTTGCCGCGGGCATTGTCCAGGCAGCCGCGGATCGAGCTGGGATTGTCGAACGAAAAGGCCAGATAGTGGATCACCGCCTGCGCCGAGAGCGGCACGCCGGTGGCGGCGAAGCCTTCCTCCGCGGCGGCGACGATCAGCGCGCTTTCCCACGCCGCATCGCCGGCCGGGCGGGCAGAGAGCGCGTCCAGCCGGATCGTCGCCTCGATCAGCCGCGCGGTGAATTCGGCGCGCTCGACATAGCGGCCGACCCAATAGAGGCTTGAGGCGGTACGCGAGAGCATCAGGCGTCGTCCGCGCGGCGCGCAGGGAAGGGGGCCATCGGGGCCATCGGCGGGAACGGCTTGAACTCGTTTTGGCCTTGCGACTGCGATTGTGCCTGCGATCCGCCGCCGGATTGCGACTGCGACTGGCTCTGCGACTGCCAGCGGCGCGACAGGATCATGCTGTCCTTGGTGCCGCCGCCCTGGCTGGAATTGACCACCAGCGATCCTTCGCGGAGCGCGACGCGGGTGAGGCCGCCGGGGACGATGTTTACGCCGCCCGTACCGGAGAGGACGAACGGACGGAAATCGACGTGGCGCGGCGCGACGCCGCTCTCGGTCAAGGTGGGTACCGTGGAGAGCGCGAGCGTCGGCTGCGCGATGTAGCGCGCCGGCTCGGCGATCAGCGCGGCGCGGAACTTCTCGATCTGGTCGCGGCTGGCGGTAGGGCCGACGAGCATGCCGTAGCCGCCCGATCCGTCGACCAGCTTGACGACCAGCTTCTCGAGATTGTCGAGCGTGTATTGCAGCGCCTGGCGCTCGCGGCAGCGATAGGTCTCGACGTTGGGCAGCTTCGCCTCGCCGCCGGAATAATATTTCACGATCTCCGGCATGTAGCTGTAGATCGCCTTGTCGTCGGCGATGCCGGTGCCGGGTGCGTTCACCAAGGCGACGTTGCCGGCCATGTAGGCGGCGATCAGTCCGGGCACGCCCAGCAGCGAATCCGGCTTGAAGATGATCGGATCGATATAGTCGTCGTCGATCCGGCGGTAGACCACGTCGACGCGTACGCGCCCCTCGATCGTGCGCATCCAGACGATGTCGTCGTCCACCTGCAGGTCGGCTGCCTCGACCAGCTCGATCCCCATCGAATCCGCCAGGAAGCTGTGCTCGTA
>CAXUMU010000278.1:0-4219 GCA_964252145.1 uncultured Sphingomonadaceae bacterium | reverse complement strand
GTGCAGCCGCGCGCTGGCCGCGACCTCCTCGATCAGCACCAGCCGGCGGTCCTCGCCGATCGCCGAACCCTCGATCGCGCGCCACAGCCCCTCCAGGTCGAAGATGCCGTCGATCGCGAAATAGGCGGCGGCGACCTGCGCCAGGCTGACGCCTTCCTCCTCGGCCAGCTCGAACGGCGCGATCGGGCCGAGCCGGTTGACGACGCGGTTGGCCGCCTTGGTCGCGATGATCTCCGCGCGCAGCCGGTGGCGGTCGATGGCGGCGGCGAAATCGTGTTGCATCTCGGTCGGGAAGGCGGCGTGGAGCAGCGCCGCGAAGCTGGGATCGGCCGCCAGGTCGCTCGCCTCGATCGCGGCCTGCAGCGCCAGCTTGCCGTGGCTGAGCAGCACCGCCAGCTCGGGCCGGGTGAGCCCGTGCGCATCCTGCGCGCGGCGCAGGAACGCCTCGCTCGAATCCAGCCCCTCCACCGCGCGGTCGAGCCGGCCGCTGGTCTCGAGGATCTCGATCACGCGCACCTGCGCCGGCAGCGCCGCCGGCCCGCCGCGTTCCGCCAGCGACAGCGCCAGCGTCTGCAGGCGATTGTCCTCCAGCACCAGCGCCGCGACCTCGTCGGTCATCCGCCGCAGCAGCGCGTTGCGGTCGTCGAACGGCAGCCGCCCCTCGGCCATCTCGCGGTTCAGCGCGATCTTGATGTTGACCTCGTTGTCCGAGCAGTCGACCCCGGCCGAATTGTCGATGAAGTCGGTCTCGATCCGGCCGCCGTGCAGCGCATATTCGATCCGCCCCGCCTGCGTGACGCCCAGGTTCGCGCCCTCGCTCACAACGCGCGCGCGAACCTCCTCGCCGTTGACGCGGTGCGCGTCGTTGGCGGGATCGCCCACCTCGGAATTGCTCTCGGAGCGCGCCTTCAGATAGGTGCCGATGCCGCCGAACCAGAGCAGGTCGGCCGGCGCCTTCAGGATCGCCGCGATCAACCCGGACGGATCGATCGTCGCCGCATCGATGCCGAGCGCGGCGCGGATCTCCGGCCCCAGCGGGATCTGCTTCTGCGTGCGCGGGAACACGCCGCCGCCGGGCGAGATCAGCGCGGCGTCGTAATCCGCCCACGACGAGCGCGGCAGCGCGAACATCCGCGCGCGCTCGGCCCAGCTCGCCGCCGGGTCGGGGTCGGGATCGAGGAAGATGTGGCGGTGATCGAACGCCGCGAGCAGCCGGATCTCCTTGGAGAGGAGCATGCCGTTGCCGAACACGTCGCCCGACATGTCGCCGCAGCCCACCACGGTGAAGGGCTGCGTCTGGATGTCGATGCCCATCTCGGCAAAGTGGCGCTGCACGCCCACCCACGCGCCGCGCGCGGTGATGCCCATCGCCTTGTGGTCGTAGCCCTGCGACCCGCCGCTTGCGAACGCGTCGCCCAGCCAGAAGCCGCGTTCGATCGCGATGCCGTTCGCCACGTCGGAGAAGGTCGCGGTGCCCTTGTCGGCGGCGACGACGAAATAGGGATCGTCGCCGTCGCGCTGCACGATGCCGGCCGGATGGGTCACCGCATCGGCGCGGATGTCGTCCGTCACCGACAGCAAGGCGCGGATGAAAATGCGGTAGCTCTCGGTGCCCTCGGCCAGCCACGCGTCGCGGTTGGCGGCAGGCGGCAGTTGCTTGGGGTAGAAGCCGCCCTTCGCGCCGGTCGGCACGATCACCGCATTCTTCACCACCTGCGCCTTCATCAGGCCCAATATCTCGGTGCGGAAATCGTCGCGCCTGTCGGACCAGCGCAGGCCGCCGCGCGCGATCGGGCCGCCGCGCAGGTGGATGCCCTCCACGCGTGGGCTGTAGATCCAGATCTCGCGCCACGGCACCGGCGCGGGCAGGCCGGGGATCGCCTTGCTATCGAGCTTGAACGCCAGCGCCTCTTGTCCGGCTGGCACGAAGGCGTTGGTGCGCAGCGTCGCCAGCACGACCGCGCGCAGCCGCCGCAGGATGCGATCGTCGTCGATCGCGGCGACGCCGGCCAGCGCCGCATCCAGCGCGGCGTCGGCCGCTTCGCCGTCGCGCTTCGCCGCCGGGTCGTGGCGTGCGTCGAACAGGGCGATGATCGCGCGCGCGGCATGGGGCGCGCGGCGCAACGCCCCGGCGACGGTGTCGAGCCCGTAGGCGAGCCCGGTCTGGCGCAGATAGCGGAACCACGCGCGCAGCAGCAGCACCGCGCGCGGATCGAGCCCGGCGGCCAGGATCAGCTGGTTGAACGCGTCGCTTTCGGCACGGCCCTCCAGCACGGTAGCGATGGCGTCCTCGGCCACGGCGGCGCGCGCGAACAGTGCGTCGGCGGTGGCGGCATCGTCCACCTCCAGCAGGAAATCGTGGATGTAGCCGAGCTTGCCGCCGTCCAGCGCGGTGGGCAGCTCCTCCAGCACGCGGAAGCCGAAATTTTCCAGCACCGGCACCGCATCCGACAGCGGGATGATCGCGCCGACGCGGTACACCTTCAGCCACAGCCGGTTGGGTCCGGTTCCCTCTGCCCGGTACAGCCTGGCGCTGCGCCGGCCGCCGTCGCCCAGGCCGTCCAGCCGCAGGATGTCGGCGGCGGCGTCGTGCGGCGCATAGCGGCTGCGATAGCCGGGCGGGAACGCCGCGGCGTAGCCCAAAGCGAGCCTTGTCGCCTGGCGGGGCGAGCCCAGCTCGGCCAACGCCGCCTCCACCGCCGGCGACCAGCCGCGCACCATCTGCTCGATCTCGCGGTCCAGCGCCGCCTCGTCGGGCTTCGGGGCGCCGGCCGGCACGTCCAGCGTGAAGCGCAGCAGCGCCAGATTGCCGACGTCCAGATCGATCGCCCAGCTAGCCACGCGGCCCTGCGTCGCTTCCGCCAGCAGTTCGCCGATCGAGACGCGGCGCGCGGTGGTCAGCTCCTCGCGCGGCAGCCAGACGAACGCGAACAGATGGCGCTTGAGCGGGCTCTGCGCGAGCAGCAGCTTGGGCCGCGGCCGATCCGCGACCGACATGGCGGTGAGCGCGACTCGCTCCAGCGTCGCGGTGTCCAGCGCGACGAGCAGGTCGTGCGGCAGCGCCGAGAGCGCGTGGCGCAGCGCCTTGCCGGCGTGTCCCGCCGGATCGAAGCCGTATTTCTCCTCGATCGCGCGCAGGCCCAGCCGCAGCCGCGGCACCTTGTCCGACGGGGCGGTGAGCGCGGAGCTGGTCCACAGCCCGGCATGGACCGAGACGGCGGCCACCGTGCCCGCGTCGCGCACGGGCAGCACCACCATGTCCATCGGCACGCGGCGGTGGACGGTGGCGACGCGGTCGGCCTTCAGGATCAGGGGCGCGGTGCCGCCGCCGGCGAAGTGCGCGATCGCCGCGGCGCGCGCGGCATCGTCCCACAGCGGCGCGGCGCCCGGGCGAAAGATGCCGAGCGGTTCGCGCGGGGCGCCGGTGGCCGGCTCGATCCGGTGGCCCAGCATCGTGAAGTGCCTGTCGGACAGCCAGCGCATCAGCGCAGCGCCCTCGCCGTCGGGCTGGCGATCGGCATCGGCGCGCATCGCCGCCTGCATCGCCGGCCAGTCGGTCACCGCCGCGCGCACGTCGGCCAGCACGCCGGCCAGCTCGTCCGCCAGCGCCTTGCGCAGCCGCGCGTCGGCCCGGTCGACCTCCAGGTAGATGATCGATTCTCGCCGCTCGCCGCTGGCATCCGGCGGCAGCAGCGCCAGCAGCGCGCCCTCGGCATCGCGCCGCACCGGCACCACCGGGTGGAGCAGGCGGTGGATGTCCAGCCCGTGCGCACCCAGCGCGGCGGCGACCGAATCGACCAGGAACGGCATGTCGTCGTTGACGACGGCCATCCGCATCCGGCGCGGCCCGGCGGCGGCGACGAACGTCTCGATCGCGATCGCCGGGCTGCCGGCCCCGCGCACCGCGGCGGCGCGCGCCACGAAATCGGCCGCGGCCAGGCAATCGGCCTGGTCGAACGCGTCGGTCTCGCCGGGCAGCGCGCCGGTGGTCAGCAAGGCGGCGAATGCATGGCGCAGATGCGCCGCCGGCGCCTCCGCGGGGGACGGTGTGGCAGCCTGCATTCGCTCCGCTCCTAACGCCCGCCGCGGTCTTCCGGTCAGGCTTGCAACTGGTCGGGGCGGTCGACTCCGCCCGCATCGGGATGCGCGGCGATATGGTCCCGTGCGGCGTCGGGGGCAACCCGCGCCGGGGCGCCCTAGCGTTCGGCCCGGCGCGGGT
>CAXUMU010000277.1:3951-4229 GCA_964252145.1 uncultured Sphingomonadaceae bacterium | reverse complement strand
CGATCGCGGTGCCGGCGGACGATCCGGACTGGGACCTGCGCGCCTATGCCGCGGTCGTCGACAAGGTCTTCCTGATGGCCTATGACGAGCATTACCAGGGCGGCACCCCGGGACCGATCGCCTCGCAGCGTTGGTTCGAGGACGTCGTCGCCCGCGCGATGCGCAGCGTGCCGCCGACCGACCTGGTCGTCGCGATCGCCTCCTACGGCTACGACTGGAAGACGGGCGGCGACACCGATCCCACCTCGATCGAGGAAGCGTGGCTCGCGGCCAAGGAT
>CAXUMU010000277.1:0-3868 GCA_964252145.1 uncultured Sphingomonadaceae bacterium | reverse complement strand
CCGGCACGCACCACGAGATCTGGCTCGCCGACGCGGCCAGCGCGCACAACCAGATCGCGGCGCTCACCCGGCTGGGCGTGCGCTCGGTCGCGCTGTGGCGGCTGGGGACCGAGGATCCGTCGCTGTGGACGCTGTTCGGGCGCGACCGTCGCGACCTCCCCGCCGCCGGCGGCATCCAGAACATCGCCGCCGGCACCAGCGTCGACATCGAGGGGTCGGGCGAGATCCTGCGCATCGGCGCGCTGCGCGTGCCCGGCCGCCGCGCGGCGACGGTGGCGCCGGACGGCACCATCTCGAACGTCCGCTTCGTCCGCCTGCCCTCGCCCTTCCAGATCGAGCGCACCGGCTACAAGCCCGGTCTTGTGGCGCTCACCTTCGACGACGGGCCGGATCCGGACTGGACGCCCAAGATCCTCGACATCCTGAAGGCCAGGCAGGTGCCCGGCACCTTCTTCATCGTCGGCGAGAACGGGCTGGCCGAGCACCGTCTGCTCAACCGGCTGGTGCGCGAAGGCCATGAGGTGGGCAGCCACACCTACACCCACCCCAACCTCGCCAACGCGACGCCGGGCGAGACCAAGCTGGAGCTGAACGCCACGCAGCGCCTGTTCCAGGCGTTCACCGGCCACTCGCTGCGCCTGTTCCGCGCGCCCTATTTCGGCGACGCCGAGCCGACGACCGCGGACGAGATCGAGCCGGTCGCCGAGGCGCAGCGGATGGGCTATCTCTCGGTCGGCCTGCACGTCGATCCGGGCGACTGGAAGCGGCCGGGCGTGCAGGAGATCATCGACGCCACGATCGCCGGCGTCGAGCAATCCAGCTACGAGCGCAGCGGCAACGTGGTGCTGCTCCACGATGCCGGCGGCGACCGCTCGCAGACCGTCGCCGCGCTGCCCGTCCTGATCGATCAGCTGCGCGCCAAGGGCTACAAGTTCGTACCGATCTCGACGCTCGCGGGCCTCAGCCAGGCGCAGGTCAATCCGCCGATCTCGGCCAGCGACCGCGCGGCGGCGCGCACCGACCTCGCGCTGTTCACCGCGCTTGGCGACACGCTGGCGTTCATCGGCTATCTGTTCACCTTCGCGATCAGCGTGGGCATCCTGCGCGCGATCACGCTTTCCGGGCTGGCGCTGTGGCAGGCGCGGCGCGAATCGCTGGTGGTATTCCCGGAGATCGATCCCGGCCGGCTCGTCACCGTGCTGATCCCGGCGTTCAACGAGGAGCGCGTGATCGAGCGCGCGGTGCGGCGCGTGCTCGACAGCCGCGACGTGCAGGTGAAGGTGATCGTCATCGACGACGGATCGAAGGACCGCACCAGCGAGATCGTCCACACCGGCTTCGCCGACGAGCCGCGCGTGCGGCTGCTGACGCTGCAGAACGGCGGCAAGGCGCGCGCGCTGAACCAGGCGCTGGCTCTGGTGGAGAGCGAGATCGTCATCGCGCTGGATGCCGACACCCAGTTCGAGGAGACGACGATCGCGCGGCTCGCGCGCTGGTTCGTCGATCCGGAGCTCGGCGCGGTCGCCGGCAACGCCAAGGTCGGCAACCGCGTCAACCTCGTCACCAAGTGGCAGGCGCTGGAATATATCACCGCGCAGAACTTGGAGCGCCGCGCGCTCGCCCGGCTGAACGCGATGACCGTCGTGCCCGGCGCGGTGGGCGCGTGGCGCACCGCGACGCTGCGCCAGGCGGGCGGCTACCCGGCCGACACGCTGGCCGAGGATCAGGACCTCACGATCGCGATCCAGCGGGCCGGCTGGCGCGTGCAGTACGATCAATATGCGATCGCCTGGACCGAGGCGCCCGAGAATTTCCGCGCACTCGCCAAGCAGCGTTTCCGCTGGGCCTACGGCACGCTGCAATGCCTGTGGAAGCACGGGGCGGCGATCCCGCAGGGGCGCCCGCGCGGGCTGGCGCTGATCGGCCTGCCGCAGGCGATCCTGTTCCAGATCGTGCTCGCCGCGATCTCGCCGATCATCGATCTCGCGCTGATCGCGAGCATCGTCGAGACGTGGATGCGCGTGCAGGCGCACGGCTGGGCGCAGACGCAGACCGACGTCGGCAAGATGGCGACCTACTGGCTGGTGTTCACCGCGATCGACCTGCTCGCCGCGACGATCGCGTTCGCGCTGGAGCGGCGCGAGAAGTGGAAGCTGCTGTGGCTGCTGGTGCCGCAACGCATCGGCTACCGCCAGGTGATGTATTATGTCGTGCTGAAGGCGATCGTGCAGGCGCTGCGCGGGCCGAGCGTGGGCTGGGGCAAGCTCGAGCGGAGCGGGCGTGTCGGCGCAGCGCGCTGAGCGCATCCCGGCGGCGTGGTGGCCGCCGCTCGTCATCGCGCCGCTCTTCGCGTTCCAGCTATATGCGTTCGGTCGCGGCGTCGTCATGCCGGACACGCTGTTCCAGTGGGGGCAGGCGCTGTCCGGCCAGTATGACGACTGGCACCCGCCGGCGACGACCTGGCTGTGGCGCCAGCTCATCCCACTCGGTCCCGGCACCGCGCCGATCCTGCTGTTCCAGCTCGCGCTCTACTGGGCGGGCACGTGGCTGGTCGGGGACGCGCTGCGGCGGCAGGGGAGCGGCCGGGGGATGGCGGCGGTTCTGCTCGTCGCCGCCCTGCCGATCCCGCTCGGCCAGCTTTGCGCGATCCTGAAGGACCCGCTGCTCGCCGCCTGCTGCCTGGCGGCGCTGGGCCTCGCGCTGCGCTGGCCGGGGCGCAGGCCCGCCTTTGCCGCGGCGCTGGTGCTGCTCGTCTTCGCCAGCGCAACCCGCTTCAACGCCGCCTTTGCGACGGCGCCGCTGCTCTGCATCTGGCTGCCCGCGCGCTGGACCGACCGCCCTGCCCCGCTGATCCTCTCGCTCGCCGGCGCCATCCTGTTGCTGGGCGGCGCGGGCGTTGTGATCGACGGCGTCGCGCTCCGCCCGCACCGGTCGCAACCGATCTTCAGCCTGGTCAACTTCGATCTCGCCGGGATCGCCGCGCACGGCGGGGCCGGCGCCTATCCGGGCATGGACCGCGCGACCGAAGCCGCGCTGGTGGCCCAATGCTACGATCCCGGCCAGTTCAACCCGACCTACCGCGACGAGTGCGACGCGGCCGAGCAGAGCCTGCGCGATTTCGCGACGACGAGCGGCCGCGGCGCGCTCTCGATCTGGGCGCCGCGGTGCCGCCGCAGGAGCGCCGCGCGCCTACGGCCTCGCCTACGGCGCGGGCAGCGGCGCGCCCGATCTGCGCTACAACCTGTGGACGATGCTGGCCGCGGCGATCGCGCTGGCGATGGCGGCGGCCGATCGGCCGGGCCGCCGGCTGCTGGTCGCCCTGCTGCCCGCCTTCCTCGCGATCCTCGCCGAGATCGCCGCGCTCGCCGTCTGACGCGCGCAACAATGGTGTCACTTTCGCGACACAAGCGCGCAAAAACGCCGCGTCGCAGCATCCCGCCCCTTCCGCCCGCGGCGGCGAGGTTTAGGCTGCGCCGCATAAGATGATCCGGGGCGGAGCCGACAATGCCTTCCAAGGGGGAAACCATGCCGATCAACCACATCCGCTATCGTTCGGGCGGCGCGGCGCTCGCGCTCGCCGCCGCGCTGCTCGCCGCCGCGCCGGCCTTCGCGCAGGAAGCCACGCCGCCGGCCGCATCCCCGTCGGTGGCCACCGACACCGCCGATCAGGGGCTGATCGTGGTCACCGGATCGCGCATCCGGCAGGACCCGCTGGCCAATTCCGCGCCGGTCGTGGTGGTCGATCAGACCGCGATCGCGCAGACCGGCCTGACCTCGGTCGCCGACATCCTGCAGCGCCTGCCCAGCGCCGCGGGCGGCCTCAACACCAAGGTCAACAACAGCGGCAACATCGGCAACCCGCAGGACG
>CAXUMU010000276.1:0-4331 GCA_964252145.1 uncultured Sphingomonadaceae bacterium | reverse complement strand
GCGCCCTTGGCGGTGTAGAGCCCGCCCTCCAGCCGCGCGCAAGGGCTGCCCCACGGCGCGGTCACGCTCTTGTCGTCGAACGAGTCGAGATAGGCGTTGACGGCGGCGAGGATCGTCGCGCGCGTGTCGCGCTCGGCGGCCGGGATCTCGGTCCACTTCTCCGCCTTGGAATATTTGAGCGTGTTGGCCGCGTTGAACAGCCAGTCTCCCGCGTCGGTGATCACGCTTTCGATCTCGTTCACGCGGCTGGGCGCGATCGGGTTGTCCCTGCCCGAAAATTGCAGTCGGGTGCCGATCACATAGGGATGCGCCGGATTGGCGACGATCACCTCGGTGAAGGTCGAGCAGGTCACCAGGTCGAGCAGGCTGCGATGGAAATCGATCTTCTGCGGCTTGGCCAGCATGTCGGCAGTCATCGTCGCCAGCTCGCCCTGCTCGGTGTACTGCGTTCCGTCGGCCAGCGGGAGCTTCATCGAATCGCCGCTGGCCTGCGCCGCCAGGTAGCCATCCACCATGGTCTGCAGGTCGGTCCGGTCGCATTGCGACTGCGCCGCGGCGGGCGCCGCCATCACCAGCAGCCCTGAGAGAAAAACGGAACCGAGAAGCTTCATCATGGCAGCACCTGACGCGGGACGAGCGCGGGTGATGGCCGCTAAATATCGCGAAGTCCACCGGTCCCGCAGGCTCGTCCCCGCTCCCGCGCTTAGCCTGCGTAGCGCGTCCTGCCCTGGCGCTTCGTCACGGGCAGGCCGGAGCGGTCGAACGCGCGTTGCCAGCTGGCATATTCCTCGATCGTGATCGCATAGCGATCGCATACCTCGTCCAGGCTGAGCAGCCCGCCCTTCACCGCCGCGACCACCTGCGCCTTGCGGCGAATCACCCAGCGGACGGTCGCCCGCGGGGGCAGCGTATCGACCGTCAGGCGTTCGCCCAGCGGCCCGACGATGCTGTTCGTGGACTCTGTGTTGCCGGTCATCGTCATCCCTTGAATGCCTGTGCGGATAGGTCACAGGTGGGCGACGCTGGCTAACGGCAGACGAACGCACAGGGTTAATCCGCGGGTGGCCATCCACGCTTGCGGCCGCCTGACTCGAATGAGCGACGAGCGGAGTCAGCGCCGCATCAGCGCCGGCGGGCGCTTGCGCGCGACCCATTCGCCATGGCCGGGGAAGTTCTTCAGCACCGCCCCGTCCCACAGCCGCACCGTCCGCTCCCGGAACCGCCAGCCGCCGGTCGCGTCCTTCACCGCGACGTCCTGATACCAGCCGGCGAAGCGCAGCGTGTAGGGCGGCTCGCCGTGGCATTCGGTGACGAAGGCGAAGCTGCGCATGCCGACCGATCCGTCGTCCGCCGGCATATACTGCACCTGCGTCACATGGTGCTGGCGCCCGGGAAAGCCCGGCGAATTGGCGTAATGCGCCATCAGCGCGCGGATGCCGTCATGCCCTTCCCAGATGTCGGGATCCTCGAACACCTCCTCCACCATCCGGCAATCCGGGGTGAAGCAGCCGACCAGCGCCTCGGCGTCGCCGGTGTCGAGCGCCCAGCTATAGGCCGCGATCAGGTCGGTCAGCGCGAGGCGATCCTCGAGCGGCAGGCGGTCCATGCACGGCATCCTTTTGTAAGTGACGTTGCGGAAGCTTCCACCCAAAGCGGCCGGCAGGGCAAGCATCTTGCCCTCGATGTAATCTTGGCGATGATCGCCGATGCGTGTAGCTATTGGGCGAGTAAAGGGGGGCGGCGATGAAGGCGATTCACGTAGCGCTGGACAAGTTCACGATCACCGTCTCGACCGACGGCAAGACGGTCCGGACGATCGACCGCTGCTCGTTCGGCCGCGCGGGCCATCATACGCCAACCATCCCGAACGGCGCGCTCTCGCCCACCAAGCGCGACAAGGTGCATCACAGCACGATCTACCACGGCGCGCTGATGCCCTATGCGTTGTTCTTCCAGCAGGCGCCGACCTGCGCGTTCCACCAGGGCGACACCCATGTCGCCTCGCACGGCTGCATCCACCTCGCCGCGGACGACGCCAAGTGGCTGTTCGAGTGGGCGGGGCACGATCCGGTCGCGTTGCAGATCGTCGGCCCCTACCCTGCCAATCCGGTGTCGCCGCACCAGCAGGCCGCCCCCGCCGGCGCGCCGGCCGAGCTGCCCGCCAAGGGCAGCTGACGCGCAGGCAGGCCCGGCCGCGTTGAAACCGGCTCGCTCTCCGCTTAGGTTCGCCGTTCCTGGTGGAGGAACCGATGCTGGCGATGTTCGCGATGATGGCTGCGGCGGCGGCGGCCGGGGCGACGGCGCCCGTCCAGCCGGAGGAGATCGTGGTTAAGGGTACCAAGTGGAAATGCCACATCGAATATGCCGACCATATCATGTCCAGCCGCGAGTTCGACCGGCGCGCCGCGGACTGGGCGAAGGGCGTGCCGGTCCGCGTGATCGCGCCGCAGAGCGCCGACTATGAATGCCTCGCCCGCATCGCCTCCCGCCTGGGCGACAAGGGCGTCAAGCTGGTCCACTTCGTCGACCCGGCCGAAGCGGTGGAGGATCCGCGCTAGCCGCGGCGGAAGCGCGCGAAGAAGCCCTTCCTGGGTCCGCGCGGATGGGTCAGGCCATCGGCCGCGCGCAGCATCTCGGTGCCCAGGTTGCGCAGCTGGTTGGGCGTGAGCGCGATCTCCAGCGTCTGCCACTTGCCGCGGATCGCCTCGTTCTGCGACTTCGCGGTGATCAGCGTGACCGCCCGGCGTGCATCGACGTTGCGCCAGCTCCAGCGAACCAGATAGGGCGGCGGCGGCGGCGTGACCTTCTCCAGCATGGCTCATGCTAGCCGCGCACCGCCCCGAACTTCAAGCGCGAAGCGCCTCGACCGCAACCGTCCTGGGACGGGAACGACGCGCAAGGTGGCGCGCCCGAGCGGAGAGAGTTTGAACAAGCTGTTCTCTACCTTGGCGCAATGGAATGCATGTCTAGCAGAGCTTCCGCCCGACGTCCTACGCAGTTCGAGCACGGGGTCGCCGACGCCGCCCGCGCCGTGACAGCTTCCGCCGCTTAGCTGCGGCTGTCCGGTGAAACTGCGAACCAGCTCTTCGATGAATTGGAGAATTGGAACCGGATGGCCAGCACGTCGCTGGCGCCTTCGTCGGGATGAGCGGGCGGAAGCCGCGCTGGCTTTCCCGCCCGGAATTGGCGAGCGATCACAGATCGAACTGCTGTGACCCATCGTCGTCCGGCATGGGAGGGTAGACGATCGGCTTGTCGCCGAAGTGGCGCTTCACGATGCTTTCCCGCCGAGCCGAGAAAGCGTCAAGGTCCTCATCCGGATCGACTTGGTCGGGATAGGTGAACGTGACGGTGAACTTGCCGTTGCGTAGAAGGTACTCCATTTCCGCCCAGCGCTTGCCGGGCTCTTCTTCCTCCCAGAGGTCGAGCAGCGGGTAGGTCAAGCTGTCGCGCGCCCATGAATACTCCACATGGTTGCCGCGTTCGATGAACTTGGCGGGGCTGACCCAGTTGGTCGCCACGCGCGCATAAAGCAGCACACCGGCGAGCGGATGTCCGGTTGCATCGGCCAGGAGCTGACCGATCTCGTTCAGCAGGCGCTCCGTTTCAGTGCTTGCCATGCCGCTTCTCCTGGCGTTCGTTTGGAAAGATTTCTTTCTCGGCGCGACCATCCACCGAGTATCAAACGTCGATCATCGCCGGCCGCTTCGAAGCGCCATCATAGGATGGCGTGATGCGCACGGTCACCTGCTTCCCGCTTTTGATCTCGTTGGCCCAGCGATCTTCCAGCACGCGATAGCTGCCGCGGTTGAAGTTGGCGTCCTGCGCGAAGTGGTTGAAGGCGTCGGTCGGGCCGTTGAAGCGCGCGGCGATATAGTGGCCGCCGTCGTCCGTCTTCGGTCGCCGATCCGTGCCGCCGGCCTGCGCCTGCATCTTGCCCGAGCGCAGTTGCGTGCCGCTCAGCGTCAGCGTGCCTGACACGCTGATGGTACGATCTTCGGCGTCGATCCGATACTCATATCCGTTCCGCACCACGCGCCGCAGATTCGGCGCAGGCTGAAGCCGTTGTTGTACGACCGGCATCGTCGCAACAGCGCCGGAAACCGGTTGAACAGTCCGAGCCGAACGGGAGCTATTTGCCGGCGCCTTCGCAGCTTTTCCCGTCGCGCCCCAGCTTCCGGTCGCGCCTCCGCCGCCGCCACTCCCACCGCCGCCGCCGGTGAAGCCGCCGCCCATCCAGCCGCCGCTGGCGGAAGTGAACCTGCCGTTGGCTGGATCATGATACGGATTGAACTTGAACTCGATGCCGTTCCGAACAGCCCACCCGGTGC
>CAXUMU010000275.1:0-4342 GCA_964252145.1 uncultured Sphingomonadaceae bacterium | reverse complement strand
CCCGTCGTTGGGTCGCACGTTTGTGGGGATCGGCGGCTGATAGGGGAGCAGTCTGTCGGCCGACGGCAGCCCGCGCGCGAAGAAGATCCACAGCGAGCCCCACGCGATCAGCGCCAGGACGGCGAGGATCAGCGGCAGCCTGGCCCAGCGACGCGCCCACAGCCGCGCGAACATGCCTCCGCCGTCGCGGCGCAGGCGGAAGTTCACGTCGTTGCCGGAGGGGGAGGCCATGACGCGGCGGCAGATAGCAGCTTTGCGGGCCTTTGCCAGCGGGGCGCGTCGACCCCGCCCTTCCCCGTTCGTGTCGAGCGGAGTTCGAGCACGGGCGAGAACATAGTCGAGACACCGTCCGCGGCCGTGTCTCGACGGGCGCATCTCGACTTCGCTCGATGCTGCTCGACACGAACGGTTGGCGATCGGACCGGCGGCTTCCGCACGGACGCTATCGGAGCGCCGCCAGCCGCCGCGCGAAGTGCGTCTCCACCGCGCGGCGCACGCCGATCGCGATATTCTGCTGGTACTGGCGCGAGAACAGCTGCTGCAGGTCGTCGTTGTTCGAGATGTAGCCCGTCTCCAGCAGCACCGAGGGCACGTCCGGCGCCTTCAGCACGATCAGCCCGGCGAAGCGGTGGAAGTCGGTCTTGAACGGCACCAGCGGCGACATCTCGCGCTGGAGCAGCGAGGCGAAGCCGGACGAGACGTTCATCGTCTCGCGCTGCGCCAGGTCGATCAGGATCGACGAGACGTCGTTATTCTCGCCGCCCAGATCGACGCCGTTCAGCACGTCGGACTTGTTCTCCTTGGCGGCGAGCTGCGCGGCGACGCGGTCGGACGCGACTTCGGACAGGGTGTAGACGGTGGCGCCGCGCGCGCTGCCGTTGGGGGCGCTGTCGGCGTGGACCGAGATGAACAAATCGGCCTTCAGCCGCCGCGCGATCTCGCGCCGGTCGCCGAGAATCAGGAAACGATCGTCGTCGCGGGTCATGGCGACGCGGACGCGGCCGGAGCGGACCAGCTCGTCGCGGATCGCGCGGGCAATGGCGAGCGCTGCATCCTTCTCGCGGTAGCGGCCGTCGGCCGAGAGCGAGCCGGGATCGTGCCCGCCGTGCCCGGCATCGATCACCACCAGCGGCCGGTTGCGCCCGCGTGGCCCCGTGACGCGCGGGGCGACGACCTCGCCGCGCGTGACCATCGGCGGGTCCAGCGTCACCGAAACCGCCGGCCCCTGCGTCACGTAGGCGGCGGTGCGGAAGGTGGCGGGCGGGGCGAAGCTCTGGCGAATCCCGCGCGTGGCCTGCGCGAACGCCTGGGCGCTCGCCGGCCGGAGCGCCAGCGTGAACGAGCGGCCGTCCTCGGCGAACCGCCCGTCGCGCACGGTAGCGGGGCGGGCGAGATCCAGCACGATGCGGGCGACGCCGGGACTGTACTGGCCCTGGCGCGCCTGCTGCACGAATCCGCCCGATGCGGTATCGCCGCCCGCCTTCGCGCCGGACACGTCGATCGCGATGCGGTTCGGGCCGGCCAGCAGGAAGGCGGTGGCGCCCTGCACCGCATCGTCGAAGCGCAGCGTGATATGGTCCGCGCCGACATCCACCCCGGTGACGGAAGCCGCATCCAGCGCGGGCATTCCGAACAGCGCGGTGAGCGCGAGAGCGACGGTGGTGGCCACCGCCGCACCTTGCCGCGCCACCGGCCCGTGGGTCCAGCGCAAATCCATTAGGTTATCACCCCGAGAACCATCCCCGATACCCGGCGCTACGCCGCGCGGACTGAAGCGGCGGTGAAACCACACGGTTAACCGGCAATTCACCATATGCGCCCAGAGTAAGGGCAGCCGGAGCTTTCGGTTGCCCGCCGTCCCCCCGGATGCTAGCAACCTGGATCAGGCGGCTGACCGACCTGCGCGGGTGCGCATCGCCGGTCTCCTCCGTGCCGGCGCATCCGTCGCCGGACTTTAGGTTGACGCTTGCATGATCCGTTTCGCTCCGAGCCCAGATCGCACCCGTTCGGGTGGCGACGCGTGGGCGACGGCGCTTTCCCCGCCACACGCTGCCGGGGGCGGGATTGCAGCGGATGCACAGACTGTCCTTCCAACCCGGACGATCGCGGCGCCACGCAACCAGGCTGGCGCGCCGTCCCTACATGATCGCGCGCCGCCTCCCCTTGCGGCGGGCCGGCGCGCGCGGAGAATGTTTGATGACGACACGTATGCTGATCGACGCGCGCCACCGGGAAGAGACCCGCGTGGCGGTGGTCAAGGGTAACCGCGTCGAGGAGTTTGATTTCGAATCCGCCGAACGCAAGCAGCTCAAGGGCAATATCTATCTCGCCAAGGTAACGCGGGTCGAGCCGTCGCTGCAGGCGGCGTTCGTGGATTATGGCGGCAACCGCCACGGCTTCCTGGCCTTTTCGGAAATCCACCCGGATTACTACCAGATCCCCAAGGAGGATCGCGAGGCGCTGCTGCGCGAGGAGGCCGAACATGCCGCCGAGGAGGAGGCGCTGCGCGGCGACGACGAAGAATATGACGACCATCCCGAGGACGAAGCCGGCGACGGCCACGCGGCGGACCATTCCGACGACGATTTTTCCGATCCCGATACCGACGACGTGCGGATCGAGGCGGACCTGGCCGAGGGTGAGGACGGCGCCGAGTCGGCCCCGCCCGCGCCCAAGAGCACCGGCGGCCGCGGCGAGGACAATGCGGTCGAGAATCTCCGCCAGAAGCGGATGAATCTGCGCCGCCGCTACAAGATCCAGGACGTCATCCGCCGCCGCCAGGTGCTGCTGGTGCAGGTCGTCAAGGAAGAGCGCGGCAACAAGGGCGCGGCGCTCACCACCTACCTCTCGCTGGCCGGCCGCTATTGCGTGCTGATGCCCAACACCAGCCACGGCGGCGGCATCAGCCGCAAGATCTCCAGCCCCGCCGACCGCAAGCGGCTGAAGTCGATCATGTCCGACCTGCAGCTGCCGCAGTCGATGGGCTGCATCGTGCGCACCGCCGGGCTGCAGCGCACCAAGACCGAGATCAAGCGCGACTTCGATTATCTCGCGCGGCTGTGGGACGACATCCGCGACACCACGCTGCATTCGTCGGCTCCGGCTTTGGTCCATGCCGACAGCGACCTGATCAAGCGCGCGATCCGCGACATCTACAACAAGGACATCGACGAGGTGATCGTGGAGGGCGAGGACGGCTTCCGCCTCGCGCGCACCTTCATGAAGCTGCTGATGCCGGCCCATGCGAAGAAGGTGCAGCCCTATGCCGATGCGGTGCCGCTGTTCCAGCGGTTCGGCGTGGAGGACCAGCTGGCGGCGATGTACAATCCGCTCGTCCAGCTGAAGTCGGGCGGCTACCTCGTGATCAACCCGACCGAGGCCTTGGTGTCGATCGACATCAACTCCGGCCGCTCGACGCGCGAGCATAATATCGAGCAGACCGCGCTCAACACCAATCTGGAAGCCGCGAACGAGATCGCCCGCCAGCTGCGGCTGCGCGACATGGCCGGGCTGGTGGTGATCGACTTCATCGACATGGAATCGAGCGGCAACGTCCGCAAGGTCGAGAAGGCGATGAAGGGGGCGCTGGCGAACGATCGCGCGCGCATCCAGGTCGGCCGGATCTCGTCGTTCGGGCTATTCGAGATGAGCCGCCAGCGGCTGCGCACCGGCGTGCTGGAGGCATCGACCCGCATCTGCCCGCATTGCGAGGGCACCGGGCTCGTCCGCACCGCCTCGTCCGCCGGGCTGTCGGCGCTGCGCATGATCGAGGACGAGGCCGCGCGCGGCCGCGGATCGCACATCTGCCTGCGCGCCAGCCAGGAAGCCGCCTTCTACGTGCTCAACCGCAAGCGCGGCGAGCTGGCCGAGATCGAGGACCGCTACGGCGTGCTGATCGAGGTGGTGCCCGACGGCACGATGGAAGGCGCGCGGATGACGGTGTCGAGCGAAGGGCCGCCGCCGGCCTATCCGCCGCGCCTGCCCGCGCCGATCGTGATCGACTTCGACGAGGACGAGGACATCCCCGAGGCGGACGCGGACGCGAGCGAGGCGGAACCCGAGATCGACGACGAGCCCCGCGGCGAGCGGGGCGATCGCAGCGAGCGCCACGAGCGTGCTGCCGGCGAGGAGGATCGCGGCGATGGCCGCGGCCGCCGCCGCCGTCGCCGCCGCCGGCGTGGCGGCGGGCGCGATGGCGCCGAGGGCAGCGAGGCGCCGCTCAGCGACGAGCAGATCGCCGCCGAGGACGCCGCCGATCTGGCCGAGGAGACCGCCGAAGCCGCGGAGGCTGCCGCGGCCGGCGAAACCGTCGACACGACCGAAAGCGAGGAAGGCCGCACCG
>CAXUMU010000274.1:0-4345 GCA_964252145.1 uncultured Sphingomonadaceae bacterium | reverse complement strand
TCTCGCGCTTCTTCGTCACCGACGACAATTTCGCGCGCAACCGGAATTGGGAGATGTTCCTCGACCGGCTGATCGCGCTGCGGGAGCAAGGCTTTCCGGTCAAGCTGATCTTCCAGGTGGATACGCTGGCGCACCGGATCGACCGGTTCATCGACAAATGCGCCGCCGCCGGCGCCGACCAGATCTTCATCGGGCTGGAGAACATCAACTCCGACAACCTGGAGGCGGCGAAGAAGCGCCAGAACCGCGTCGAGGAATATCGCGACATGTTCCTGGCGTGGAAGAAGCACCCGGTATTCATCACCTGCGGCTATATCGTCGGCTTCCCCAACGATACCTACGCCTCGATCCTGCACGATATCGAGATCCTGAAGGACGAGCTGCCGGTCGACACGCTCTATCTCAACTACCTGACGCCGCTGCCGGGCAGCGAAGACCATAAGCGCCTGTACGAAGCGGGTGAATGGATGGACCCGGATCTGACCAAATATGATCTCAACCACCGTGTCACCCACCACCCGCGGATGAGCGACGAGGAATGGGAGCGCGCCTACCGCGATGCGCACCGCAGCTTCTACAGCTGGCCGCATATGGAGCGCGTGTTCAGGCGCATGGCGGCGCTGGGTTCGGACAAGAAGCTCGTCACGCTCAACCGCCTGCTCGCCTACCGCGAGGCGGTGCGGCTGGAGGGCGTCGCCAAGCTCGAATCCGGCCTCGTCCGCATCCGCCGCCGCCGCCAGCGCCGGCCGGAGCTCGGCCGCGAGAACCCGCTGCTATTCTACGCGCGCTACTGGGGGCATCTTGCCTACAGCCTGGGCGGGATGGGGATCACCTACTGGCGGCTGCACCGGATGCTGAAGCGCATCCTCGCCGATCCGCACAAGCGCGATTACCGCGACCGCGCGATCACCCCCAGCGCCGACGAGGATGCGATGCTGCTGATCGCCGACACGCGATCGACGGTCACGGCGGACCGGCGGCGCGATGCGGCGAACGCGGCGGGGCGGGTAGCGGCGTGAACTTGGCGCAGGTTGCTGGCGCCTGAAGTCGGCATCTTCTCTTCATCGTCATCCCCGCGAAAGCGGGAATCCATGGACGGCGGTCAGCTCTCAGATGTTTGACGTGCCGTATCCATGGATCCCCGCTTTCGCGGGGATGACGATTGGTGGAAGGCGGGAGCCTCAGAACAGCCCCGGCACCTCGCGCTGCGCCGTATCCGGCCGCGCCGGCATCAGCAGCTCGCGCTTGCCCGTCGCCGACTGGCTCGTCGCGCCGGTGGCGATCTTCGTGCACGCCTTGCCCTCGATGAAATCCAGCGCCGAGCGGGTCGAGGCTTCCTGCGGATCGCCCAGGGGGTGGCCGATATCGTCCACCGCCTGGCAGCTCGCCTCCACCGTGGCCGCCAGCCCGTCGAAATAATTGCCCTGGCGCGCGCTGTTCTGCGTGGCGAAGGCGATGACGCGGAGGCGATCGTCGCAGGCGGAGCGGTCCAGCGCGATCTGGCCGACCGGCTTGCCGTAGGTGTTCGTCCCGATCAGCGCGGCATTGTTGTGCAGATAGGGGGTGAACGCGTTGATCACGAGCTCGCTCGCCGAGGCGGTGCCGCCGCTGCCGATGAACGCGAGCCGCATCGGCGCGACCGACTGCGGCTGCGGCGAGAAGGTGCGCGTCTTGTTGTTGGACGCCTTCTCGGGCCGGAAGGTCATATAGTCGAACACGTCGGAGGTGGCGCGGTTCGCACCCAGCAGGTCGCCCATCAGCTCGGCGATCGAGATCAGCCCGCCGCCATTGTAGCGCAGGTCCACGATCACGTCGGTGATGCCCGCCGCCTTGAAGCCGGCGAACGCGCTGCGCAGCGCCGGATCGGCCGGATCGATGAACGTGCGCAGGTTGACGTAGCCGACCTGGCGGCCGCCGTCGTTGATGATCTGCGCGCCGTAGCGCGACGAGACTGGGGTCAGCGAATAATCGGTTTTGGTGACGGACAGGTCGCGCAGTCCCGCGGCATCGCGCACGCGCAGCAGCCGGGTGGTGCCCGCGGTGTTCGGCCCCAGCGCGTCGGTGACGGCGGCGGTGCCGCCGGCAGCGATGATCGAGCTCACCGTCCGCACGTCGCTGCCGTTGGTGCCGATGCCCACGATCTCGGTGCCGCGATCGATCCCGGCTGCCAGCGCCGGCGCGCCCTCGAACGATTCCGCGACGAACAGCCGGCTCTGTGCCGAGTCGGTCCCCAGCCGGAAGCCGAAGCCGGCGCTGGAGCCGGACTTGTAATAGGCATCCTCGTCCGCGATCGAGGTGAGATAGGTGAAATAGCGGTCGCGCCGCTGGCTGCGCGCGGTGGCGGTGAGCGCGTCGAGATAGTCGCTCACCGTGGCGTAGGGCGCGGGATCCAGGTTCGTCGGCAGCGTCTCGGGGAACAGATACCATTCGTTCATCTGCGCCAGCACCCACGATTCGCGGTCGGCGAGCGAACAGGTCGTGCCGCCGCGGCCGCCGGTGGTCGTGGCCGGCGGGGTGGTCGTCGTCGTGGTCGTACCGGTCGATGCGGAACCGCCGCCGCCGCCACCGCCGCACATACGACCGCTTTACGCGCCTAATACAGTAGCTAATATCAGAGGCTGAATCGGGTCTGGGGGTTGCGCATGCTCGAGGTCGCGGGGCTGACGCATGTCTATGGCAACGGCACGCGCGCGCTGGACGGCGTGTCGCTCAGCGTGCCGACGGGGATGTTCGGGCTGCTGGGTCCCAACGGCGCGGGCAAGTCGACGCTGATGCGCACGATCGCCACGCTGCAAACGCCCACCTCCGGCACGATCCGCTTCGACGATATCGACGTGATCGCCGAGCCCGAGCGGCTGCGCCGCACGCTCGGTTACCTGCCGCAGGATTTCGGCGTCTACCCGCGGGTCTCGGCCTACGACATGCTGGACCATATGGCGGTGCTGAAGGGCATCGGCAGCGCCGCCGAGCGCAAGGCGACGGTGGAGGGGCTGCTCCACCAGGTCAATCTGTGGGGCGTGCGCCGGAAGGCGCTGGCCGGCTTCTCGGGCGGGATGCGCCAGCGCTTCGGCATCGCGCAGGCGCTGATCGGCAATCCCAGGCTGATCATCGTCGACGAGCCCACCGCCGGGCTGGACCCGGAGGAGCGCAACCGCTTCCTCAACCTGCTGGGCGAGATCGGCGACAATGTCGTCGTGATCCTCTCCACCCACATCGTGGAGGACGTGGCCGATCTCTGCCCGCGGATGGCGGTGCTGGCCGGCGGGCGCATCCTGCTGGAGGGCGCGCCGCTGGAGCTGATCGAGGGTACGCGCGGCCGCATCTGGCAGAAGACGATCGCGCGGGGCGACCTGGAGACGCACCGGACGCGCTACCGCGTCATCTCCACCCGCCTGTTCGCCGGGCGCACGGTGATCCACGTCATGGCCGATGCGCCGCCGGGCGACGGGTTCGCGCCCGTCGCGGGCGGGCTGGAGGACGTCTATTTCTCGACGCTCGACACGTCGCGCCGCGCGGCCTGAGGCGGGCCGCCATGTTCGCCGGGATCTTCCGCTTCGAGCTGCGCTACCAGCTGCGCAACCCGGTGTTCTGGGTGGCGGCGGTGATCTTCGGGCTGCTCGCCTTCGGCGCGACGACGGTCGACCAGATCCAGATCGGATCGGGCGGCAACGTGCACAAGAATTCGCCGTTCGCGATCGCGCAGGCGATGCTGATCCTGTCGCTGTTCTACATGTTCGTCTCGACCGCGTTCGTGGCGAACGTGATCGTGCGCGACGACGAGACCGGCTTCGGATCGATCATCCGCACGACCCGCATCACCCGCACCGCCTATCTGCTCGGCCGCTTCGCCGGCGCGTTCCTGGCCGCGGCGATCGGCTTCCTCGCGATCCCGCTGGCGATCTGGATCGGCAGCCACATGCCGTGGCTCGATCCCGAACAGCTCGGCCCCAACCGGCTGGCTTACTATTTGTCGCCCTATCTGTGGCTGGCGCTGCCCAACCTGCTGCTGACCTCGGCCTTGTTCTTCGCGCTGGCGACCGCGACGCGGTCGATGATGGCGACCTACATGGGCGTGATCGCCTTCCTGATCCTGTGGACGATCGCGACCGCGGTGCTGGACCGCAACCCCGCCTATGAGGTGATCGGCGCCTACGGCGAGCCGCTGGGCTTCGGCGCGGCGAGCTACGTCACCAAATATTGGACCGCGGCCGATCGCAACACGCTGCCGCTGCCGGTGGACGGGATGCTGCTGTTCAACCGTGCGCTGGCGATCGGCATCGCGCTCGCCGCGCTGGCGGCGGCGCTGGCGACGTTACGCTTCGCCGCCAAGCCCTACCGCAAGGCC
>CAXUMU010000273.1:0-4364 GCA_964252145.1 uncultured Sphingomonadaceae bacterium | reverse complement strand
TGGCGCATGCGGTCGATCGCCTCGTTCACCGAGCTTTCCTTCTCGATGTAGGTGTCCGACCGGGCGACATAGGCCTCGGGCTGGTAATAATCGTAATAGCTGACGAAATATTCGACCGCGTTGTTCGGGAAGAAGCTCTTGAACTCGCCGTAGAGCTGCGCGGCGAGAATCTTGTTGGGGGCGAGCACCAGCGCCGGGCGCTGCACCGCCTCGATGACCTTGGCGACGGTGAAGGTCTTGCCCGAACCGGTGACGCCGAGCAGCACCTGGTCGCGCTCGCCGGCATTCGCCTGCCCGACCAGCTCGCCGATGGCGCCGGGCTGGTCGCCGGACGGCGTGTAATCGGAGACCAGCTCGAACCGCTTGCCGCCTTCCGATTTCTCGGGCCGGGCAGGGCGGTGAGGGATGAACGACTGCGCCGCTTCGGGCTCGTCGAGGCTGGTGCGGATTTGGATGGCCATGTGCGCGCAATATGGCGCTCGGGCCGGATTTGTTCCAGCTTTACTGTGCGCGTTGGCGGGATGGCAGGGCAGGGATGTCGAGGCTTTCGCCCGGTTTCAGCGCCGAAAAGCGTTCCGGCGCGATGCCGTCGGCCGCCAGCGCCGCCGCCAGCGCCTTGGGCGGCGCGTCGACGGCTTCGTCGGTGAGCTGGAAGCTGCCCCAGTGGATGCCGACGGCAGTTTGCGCGCCGAGGTCGCGGAACGACTGCACGGCTTCTTCCGGATTCATGTGCGAGGCCTTCATGAACCAGCGCGGCTCGTAGGCGCCGATCGGGAGGAGCGCGAGGCGGACAGGGCCGCGAGCCGCGGCGGCGCGGAACGCGGCGGCGTCGTAGCCGCAGTCACCCGCGAAATAGAGGTTGCCGCCGGGCGTCATGACGGTGAAACCGCCCCACAGCGCCCTGTTGCGGTCGGCGGTCCAGCGCGCCGACCAGTGCTGGACGCGCTCAACAGTGACCGAGACGTGCGGCGTGATGCCGACGGTCTGTCCCCAGTCGCGCGCGAAGGCGACGATGCCGCGTCTCGCCATCAGCGCGGCGTTGCCGAGCGGGGTGACGATGATCGGCCGGTCGCGCCGCCACAGCCACTCCAGCGTCGGCAGGTCGAGGTGGTCATAATGGTTGTGGCTGACCAGCACGAGGTCGATCTTCGGCAGGTCATCGAAGGCGATGCCGGGCTGCCGGACGCGCTTTGGCCCGAGGCTGGCGAAGGGCGAGGCGCGCTCGGCCCACACCGGATCGGTCAGGATGTTGAGGCCCTGCGTCTGGACGAGGACCGTGGCGTGGCCGATCGCGGTGACGACCATCGCATTGCCGTCGACCCGAGCGGCGGGTTTCGCGGGGGCGACGGGGATAGACTCCGGCCACGCGGCTCGCTCGCCGTTCAGACGCCATCGGAGCATGGCCGCCAGCCCCCGATCGGTGCGCGGCGGCTGTCCGGGATTGAAGAAGCGCTCGCCGTCGAAGTGGTCGCTCTTCGCGCCGACGTAATAGATGTCGTCGAGGAAGCGCGGCGCCAGCAGCATCGCGACGCCGACCAGCCCGAGCAGAATCAGCACGATGGCCACCGGCCGCCTCCACCCGATCTTTTTCATGTCGCCGCGATATGCGGTGCTGTCCGGGCTTCGGCAAGCCTCGCGCTGAGTCGCGTTCGCGGTTCGCGCCGCGATAACCGGCGCTTAGCGGCGGGAGCCGAGATGACGTCCCCGGAATATCCGATTCACATCGAATCGCGGCAACCGACTCTAAGCGTTTGTCCATCCAGCTTTTCGCGAATTACAGAAAAAAGTCGCTTGCCTGTCCATGCGTTACGGCACAATCTCTGGTGGAGGGACCGGGGGGTCAATACCAGATGATGCGTTTGGCCGGGAACCAACGGGCGTGACGCGAGTCGGTGGAGACCCCGGCCGGAAGGACCGGCCCTGTGGATTGCGAGGATATCGGGGATGCCCCGATCGAGCGGGCGACAATAGCCGCCGCACTTCGTAGTCCGAACGAGGACAGGGGAGCGTAGCATATGGATTTCAGCGGCAGCGAAACGGCGGTAGCCGACATGCTCTCGGGGCTTTCGGGCCCGACCGATCCGCGCGTCAGGCGAACGGTGGTCGAGATCGATCGCAGCCGCGACGATCTGCTGACCGACTTCGGCAAGGATACGCTGAACGACCGCTACCTGCTGCCCGGCGAAAGCTATCAGGACCTGTTCGCCCGCGTCGCCACCGCCTACGCCGACGACGAGGCGCATGCGCAGCGCGTCTACGACTATATCTCCAAGCTGTGGTTCATGCCGGCGACCCCGGTGCTGTCGAACGGCGGCACCGGCCGGGGCCTGCCGATCAGCTGCTACCTCAATTCGGTCGACGACAGCCTGGAAGGCATCGTCAACACCTGGAACGAGAACGTCTGGCTCGCCTCCAAAGGCGGCGGCATCGGCACCTATTGGGGCAACGTGCGCGGCATCGGCGAGCCGGTCGGGTTGAACGGCAAGACCAGCGGCATCGTGCCCTTCGTCCGCGTCATGGACTCGCTGACGCTGGCGATCTCGCAGGGCTCGCTGCGGCGCGGCTCGGCGGCGGTCTATCTCGACGTCAATCACCCGGAGATCGAGGAGTTTCTCGAAATCCGCAAGCCTTCGGGCGACTTCAACCGCAAGGCATTGAACCTGCATCACGGCGTGCTGGTCACCGACGCCTTCATGGAAGCGGTGCGCGACGGCCTGCCCTACGACCTGGTGTCGCCGAAGACCGGCGAGAAGCGCGGGGAAGTGGACGCCCGCGCGCTGTTCCAGAAGCTGGTCGAGACCCGCCTCGCGACCGGCGAGCCCTATATCATCTTCGCCGACACGGTGAACGCGGCGATGCCCAAGCACCACCGCGACCTCGGCCTCAAATGCTCGACCTCGAACCTTTGCTCCGAGATCACGCTGCCGACCGGCATCGACCATCACGGCAAGCAGCGCACCGCGGTCTGCTGCCTGTCGTCGCTGAGCCTCGAGACGTGGGACGAGTGGAGCGGCGACAAGATGTTCATTGAGGACATCATGCGCTTCCTCGACAACGTGCTGAGCGACTATATCGCCAACGCGCCCGACGAGATGGCGCGGGCGCGCTATTCGGCGGAACGCGAGCGTTCGGTCGGCCTCGGCGTCATGGGCTTTCACAGCTTCCTGCAAGCGCGCGGCGTGCCGTTCGAGAGCGCCATGGCGAAATCGTGGAATCTCAAAATCTTCAAGCACGTTCATGCAAAGGCGGATGAGGCGTCGATGCTGCTGGCGCACGAGCGCGGCGCCTGCCCGGACGCCGAGGAGATGGGCGCGCTCCAGCGCTTCAGCTGCAAGACCGCGATCGCGCCGACCGCCTCGATCTCGATCATCTGCGGCGGCACCAGCGCCTGCATCGAGCCGATCCCGGCCAACATCTACACGCACAAGACGCTGTCGGGGAATTACGCGATCAAGAACCCGCACCTCGAGAAGCTGTTCGACGCCAAGGGCCGCAACGCCGACGCGACGTGGAACTCGATCCTCGAGAACGGCGGATCGGTGCAGCACCTCGACTTCCTGAGCGTCGACGAGAAGGCGACCTACAAGACCGCATTCGAGATCGACCAGCGCTGGCTGCTCGAGCTGCAGGGCGACCGCACCCCCTATATCGACCAGTCGACCAGCCTCAACCTCTATATCCCCGCCGACATCGAGAAGTGGGACCTGCTGATGCTCCACTACCGCGCGTGGGAGCTCGGCATAAAGTCGCTTTACTATTGCCGCTCGAAGAGCATTCAGCGCGCCGGCTTCGCCGGCGGCGTCGAGGCCGACAACACCACCGAGCTCCCGGTGTTCGAGGTCGAGCGCAAGGATTACGACGAATGCCTCGCGTGCCAGTAGCAGCGATGCAAGCCGCCACCCTCTCTCCGTTCGTCCTGAGCTTGTCGAACCACGTGGTCGCTCCGACGTCGGAGCGCGCCACGTGGTTCGACAGGCTCACCACGAACGGAGGCTGGGTGCGCTCGTGGGGCAAAATCATGGGCCAAAGTATCACTTTGGCCAAAGCGCTCGGCGCGCCGATCACGCGCCGGTCAACGGCGGCGGTTCCGCCCGTCGCCGTCGGGTGGGGGTGAGAGCGGGCCGGACAAACCGAACTCACATGAGACCGGCGTCCACTCTCACCCCTGCCATCACATCAGTCGCGTAAGGACGTCATCATGCCGCTGCTCGAAGCCCGCCAGACCTACAAGCCGTTCGAGTACCCTTGGGCGTTCGACCTCTGGAAGCGCCAGCAGCAGATGCACTGGCTGCCCGAGGAGGTGCCGCTCGGCGAGGACTGCCGCGACTGGGCGCAGAAGCTCTCCGACCACGAGCGCAACCTGC
>CAXUMU010000272.1:0-4391 GCA_964252145.1 uncultured Sphingomonadaceae bacterium | reverse complement strand
AGCTTCATCGAGACGACGTCCGATCCCGCCCCCGCCTCCGACATGGCGAGGCTGCCGACATGCTCGCCGGAGACCAGCTTCGGCAGATATTTCGCCTTCTGCGTGTCGGAGCCCCAGCGGTGGACCTGGTTGACGCACAGGTTGGAATGCGCGCCGTAGGAGAGCCCGATCGAGGCCGACGCCCGGCTCACCTCCTCGCAGGCGATCACATGCTCGAGATAGCCGAGGCCTAGCCCGCCAAACTCCTCGGCGACGGTGACGCCGTGCAGCCCGAGCGCGCCCATCTCGGGCCACAGCTCGCGCGGGAAACTGTCCTCCGCGTCGATCCGCGCGGCGAGCGGCGCGATGCGGTCGGCGGCGAAGCGGCGCGTGGTCTCGCGAATCATGTCCGCATCGTCGCCCAGCGCGAAATCCAGCTCGGCCATATGCTCTCCTCAACCCGCCGGCGGGTCTAACGCAAACCGAGGAGAAGCAAAATCATCCTCACCGCCGCCGTACCCCGGCGCAGGCCGGGGGTCCAGCAACGAGCGGCCCGATGCTGAACCCCGGCCTGCGCCGGGGTGCGAGTACGCATCGGGCACCGGCTACATATTGGGATAGTTCGGGCCGCCGCCGCCCTCGGGCACCACCCAGTTGATGTTCTGCGTGGGATCCTTGATGTCGCAGGTCTTGCAGTGGACGCAGTTCTGCGCGTTGATCTGCAGCCGCGGCGTACCCTCCTCGCGCCCGACGATCTCGTACACGCCGGCCGGGCAGTAGCGCTGCTCGGGCGAATCGTAGAGCGCGAGGTTCACGTCGATCGGTACCGACGCATCCTTCAGCGTCAGGTGGACCGGCTGGTCCTCCTCATGATTGGTGTTGGACAGAAACACCGAGGAGAGCCGGTCGAAGCTGATCACCCCGTCGGGCTTGGGATAGGCGATCGGCTTCGCCAGGTCCTTGCGCAGCAGCGATTCGGAATCGCGGTGGTGTTTGAACGTCCAGGGCAGCTTCATGCCCAGATGGTGGACCCACATGTCGGCGCCCCCATACAGCGTGCCCATCAGCGGCCCGAACTTGGCGACCGCCGGCTCGACGTTACGCACGCCCTTCAGCTCCTTGGCGATCCAGCTCGCGTGGAGCGCGTCGGAATAGGCATCCAGCGCGTCTCCCTCCCGCCCCGCGGCGATCGCCGCCGCCGCCGCCTCGGCCGCGAGCATGCCCGACTTCATCGCGGTGTGCGTGCCCTTGATCCGCGGCACGTTGACGAACCCCGCCGAGCAGCCGATCAGCGCGCCGCCGGGGAAGACGAGCTTCGGCACCGACTGCCAGCCGCCCTCGTTGATCGCGCGCGCGCCATAGCTGACGCGCCTGCCGCCCTCCAGGATCGCGCGGATCGCGGGATGCTGCTTCCAGCGCTGGAATTCCTCGAACGGCGAGATGTAGGGGTTCGCGTAGCCGAGCCCGACCACGAAGCCGAGCGCGACCTGGTGGTTCGCCTGATGATAGAGGAAACCGCCGCCGACCCCCTCGGTCAGCGGCCAGCCCTGCGTGTGGATCACGCGGCCGGGGACGTGCTTGTCCGGCGCGATGTCCCACAATTCCTTGATGCCGAGCGCATAGACCTGCGGCTGGCACTCCGCCTCCAGGTCGAAGAGGCGCTTCAGCTCCTTGGACAGGTGGCCGCGCACGCCCTCGGCGAAGAAGGTGTATTTGGCGTGGAGCTCGAGCCCCGGCTGCCAGTCCGGCTTGTGCGTGCCGTCGCGCGCGATGCCCATGTCGCCGGTCGCGACGCCCTTGACCCGGCCGTCCTCCTCGAACAGGATCTCGGCCGCGGCGAAGCCGGGGAAGATCTCGACGCCCAGTTCCTCCGCCTGCGCCGCGAGCCAGCGGCAGAGGTTGCCCAGGCTCAGCGTGTACGTGCCGCGATTATCCATGAACGAGGGCATCAGCAGGTGCGGGAAGCTGAACTGCTTCTTCTCGGTCAGCACCCAGTGGTGGTTCTCGGTCACCGGCACGGTCAGCGGGCTCTCGCGGTCGCGCCAATCGGGCAGCAGCTCGTCCAGCGCGATCGGATCGATCACCGCGCCCGACAGGATGTGCGCGCCGACCTCGGATCCCTTCTCCAGCACGCACACCGCCAGATCGGGCTGCAGCTGTTTCAGCCGGATCGCCGCCGACAGCCCCGCCGGCCCGGCGCCCACGATCACGACATCGTAGCTCATCGATTCACGCGCGGTCATGCGCTGGCATCCCTTTCGTGTCGTCCAAAGGCCGGTTCGGCCGTTTCCACGCCGAAAACAATCCCTATCCCGTTTGGGCTGAGCCTGTCGAAGCCCCGGTGCGTAGGCACTTCGACAGGCTCAGCGCAAACGGGGTCAGAGACCTCGTCGCTACTCGAATTCAAGGATCACCGCGTCCACCGCGAGGCTTTCGCCGGCGGTTGCGGCGACACGCGCCACCGTCGCGGCTTTCGGCGCGCGCAGGATGTTCTCCATCTTCATCGCCTCCACCACCGCGAGGATCTGCCCGGCTTCAACCCGGTCGCCGGCGGACACGTTGATCGACGTCACCAGCCCCGGCATCGGGCAGAGCAGGAAGCGCGACAGATCGGGCGGCACCTTCTCGATCATGTGGCGGCCGAGCGCGGCGACGCGCGGCGGCAGCACGGTCAAATCGTGCGAGGCGCCGCGCGCGGTAACGCGGTAGCCGGCACGGCGCCGCTCCAGCCGCACGCTCAGCGGCTCGCCGTCGACCAGCGCCTCCACCAGCCGCTGGCCCGGCACATAGGCGGCGTCCACCACCACCGCGACGCCGTCGACGGTCACCGCCTCGCCCGCGATCGCGACCTCGTGGCGGGCGCCGTCCATCGACACGACCCACTGATCGGGCGCGACCGGCCCGCCGTTCAGCTGGCCGTCGATCAGCCCGGCGCGCTGCGCATCGGCGCACGCGATCACGCCGGCGATCGCGGCAAGTTGCGCGGTCAGCGCCGGCGAGGGCGGCGCGCCCTGGAAGCCCTCGGGATATTCCTCGGCGATGAAGCCGGTGGTGATCTCGCCCGAGCGGAAGCGCGGATGCTGCATCAGCGCGGAAAGGAAGTCGATATTGTGGCCGATGCCGTCGATCTCGAACCGGTCGAGCGCGTCGATCTGCCGATCGATCGCCGCGATCCGGGTCGGCCCGTGCGTGATCAGCTTGGCGATCATCGGATCGTAGAACATCGAGATCTCGGAGCCCTCGACCACGCCGTCATCGACGCGGATGTCGGCCTGCGCGGACGGCGGACGGTAATGCACCAGCCGGCCGCTAGAGGGCAGGAAGCCGCGATAGGGATCCTCGGCATAGACACGGGCTTCGACCGCCCAGCCGTCGATCCGCACGTCGTCCTGGCCGAACGCGAGCTTCTCCCCGTAGGCGACGCGGATCATCTGCTCCACGAGGTCGAGCCCGGTGATATATTCGGTCACCGGATGCTCCACCTGCAGCCGGGTGTTCATTTCGAGGAAGTAGAAGCCCTTACCGGTCGGGTCCGCGCCCGAGACGATCAGCTCGACCGTGCCGGCGCTGTAATAGCCCACCGCGCGCGCCAGCGCGACCGCCTGCTCGCCCATCGCGCGGCGCATCTCGGGCGTCACGAACGGCGACGGCGCCTCCTCGATCACCTTCTGGTGGCGGCGCTGAATCGAGCATTCGCGCTCGTTCAGGTAGACGATGTTGCCATGCTTGTCGCCGAGCAGCTGGATCTCGATGTGGCGCGGGCTCTCGATGAACTTCTCGATGAACACGCGGTCGTCGCCGAAGCTGGCCAGCCCCTCGCGCTTGGTCGCCTCGAAGCCCTCGCGCACATCCTGCTCGGACCAGGCGAGCCGCATGCCCTTGCCGCCGCCGCCGGCGGACGCCTTCATCATCACCGGATAGCCGATGCCGGAGGCGATCTCGACCGCGTGGTCGGTAGAATCGATCTCGCCCAGGAAGCCGGGAACGACGTTGACGCCCGCCTGCTTGGCCAGCTTCTTCGATTCGATCTTGTCGCCCATCGCGGCGATCGCGTTCGCCGGCGGGCCGATGAAGGCGATCCCCGCCTCCGCCAGCGCCTGCGCGAAGCTGGTCCGCTCGGAGAGGAAGCCGTAGCCGGGATGCACCGCCTCCGCGCCGGTCTCCCTGCAGGCGAGGATGATCGCCTCGGCGAGCAGGTAGCTCTCGGCCGCAGGCGGCGGGCCGAGCCGCACCTTCTCGTCCGCCATCTCGACGTGCGGCGCGCGCGCGTCGGCGTCCGAATAGACCGCGACGGTCTTGATGCCCATCGCGCGCGCGGTGCGGATGACGCGGCACGCGATCTCGCCGCGATTGGCGATCAGGATTTTTGAGAACACTACTCCCCCTCCCCTTCAGGGGAGGGGGCCGGGGGG
>CAXUMU010000271.1:0-4411 GCA_964252145.1 uncultured Sphingomonadaceae bacterium | reverse complement strand
TTGTCGGTCACGCTCTTGTTGACGAAGCGCGGCGCGTCCGTGGTGACGGTGTAGCTGATCGACTCCATCCCGCCGGCGAGTGCGACGTCGATGTCGCCCGCGATGATCGAGCGGGCGGCGAGTGCGGCCGCGGTCAGCCCCGAGCCGCATTTCCGATCGAGCGTGAAGGCAGGCACGCTCTGCGGCAAGCCGCCGGCGAAGATCGCCATCCGCCCCGCATTCCCGCCCTGAGTCCCCCATTGGTTGCCGACACCCCAGAACACGTCGTCGATCCGCGCCGGATCGATGCCGGCACGCTCGACCGCGGCGTTCATGACGTGGCCGGCAAGCACCGGCGCCTCCGTTGCGTTGAAGTAGCCGCGATAGGCCTTGCCGATGCCGGTGCGGGCGGTGGAGACGATCGCGGCTTCGCGCATTGATGACCTTTCGGGCTGCTGCTGCTCCACTCTCTAGCTGGCCCGCTTAGCTACCTCCACCCGTCACTGGCCGGATGTTTGCTCCTTCATCAGTGAACAACAAGCTCGCGAGTCCGTCTTGGGCGGCTGCGGGAGGCTGTCGACAATATCTTGAATTCTATGTCCTAAGCGGCTACGTGTCTGTGCGATCTATCGTACGACGCTATGATCACACTCGCAGACCTTGGCGCATGCCTTGGAAAAGCACGGGGGTCTTCGGGCCTTCGATACCGACGGCCGCTGCGGCGGCCCTTCGCCCTCGATCGGGCGTCGCGGCGAGCCCAAAGCTCGACTGACCGGTTAGTGGGGATAGTAGAGAGCGATCAGATTGCCGGGCCGCAAACCTAGACATCTAGAGAGCGGTCAATTTTCTACCTCGGACGACATCGTTCGGGTAGATATTTACATAGACGTCGGAGCTCCCGATCCGCCCTTTACGGGCGCACCACAAGACGACCCCGTCGAGCGCGCGATCGTTCTCGAACTGGACGTCGTGGTGGAACCCGGCGAGCAGCGGACAGCCGAACCGGTACGAGCCCCGCAGCAGCAGCGCATCGTCGACTTCGTCGTCCGCCGGCAGCTCGCGGGGTGGGCCGTGGAGGGCCAGCAAATCCGCGCGCAAAAAAAACGAGGCCGCGGACGTCACGAAAGGCACGCTTGCGGACGCCCTGCGCAGATGCGGGATCCGAGCAGTGTCATAATCCTCCGCCACCAAATTGTCGTTGGCTGAAGTCCAGGGATGTTCTCCCCGCCGGAGCGCGCGGAACAGTGTCGCAATCGGCTGGTCCGCGCCGATGTGGAAGTCAATAGGCGGGAGCTGGAGAGCTTCTGCGTGTCGGACGGCGGCGACTTTCTCCTCGACCGCTTGGAAGAGCGTCATCGCCGGGGCGGTGGCCGTCAGAGCGTCGTCGATCGCTCGTTTGACCTCCTCCGGGTCATGCCGGAGCTGCTTGCCATTCGCGAACGTTCCCAACGCGGGCAGCGCAAGGGGGAAGACGAAGAAGTCGAACGCGGCGAGCATCGGCTCCTGCGTGCGACTAGGGACATAGACAAGAAAGATGTTCGAGGGCGCGGGTTGCTGTTCAGCCCGCGCCTTGCGCCGCGCAAAATCGACGACATTATGCAAAATCGTGGCGACCTGCGCGTTGCGGTAGGGGTTGTTGTCGTCCGGCGAGGCGGCGATCGAGATGACGCGGACCGCGCGGCCGAACCCGCTCTCGATCCGATGGGCGGCCGCATCAACAGTTGCCGGCGGGAGTCCGACGAGCACTACCAGCGCTTTGGGCGGCGTCGGCACGACGGCGACCGTTCGCTTTCGCTGGCGCTGCCGCGGCCGGCGCTCACGGACTCGCACTAGCGGTGCCGGCTGAGCAACGCGGCGATGTCGGCTGGGACGACTAAGTCCGAGCGCAGGTTCGGCCGCTGCGCGGCGATCAGCCGGTCGAGCGCCGACAACGTGCCGGCGGTTGGCTCTTCACCCGGCCCGCGCTCGGCCTCCGCCGCTGCCTTCGTCAACGCCGACAGGTCGACGCCCCGTTCGGCCGCCCAACGCTCGATCGTCGTCCCCAACGCCGCAATCTCGTTCGACGGCATCTGCGCTGCGGCGCGGAGATGCAGGCCAGGAAGGCGAAATTCGGGTGGGATGACGAAGTAGCTCTGCGCGTCCGCCGGCTCCACAAGCGTGAAGCGGAACGGCGGCCGGCGTGTCAGGAAGACCGGCTGTTCCTCGTTCCCCCTGATACAGAAGGCGAGCAGCACCGGCCGCGCGAGCGCCTGAACCAGCTGGGTGGTGCGAAGCTGCAGCAGCGTCTCTTCGACGATCGCTGCTTTGGCCGGCGTGACGATCGCGACCCGGGCCGGGCTTTGCTCGTCCTGCACGACGGTCAGGTCGGGAGCAAGCGTCTGGAGCCACTCCTTGAGCGAACGTGCCTCCCCCTCCACCGGCCATAGCTTCTGGTCGCGGAGGATATTGCCCGACACTGGCAAGGAACAGCGGCCTGTCGGACTTTTCGTAGTGCCGCTCCGCCAAGCCGATTACGCGGCACGTGTTTCGTCCATCGTCATTCCTCAGTCGGTGGAGCGGTTCGCATGGTCCAAAGGGATGGCGAGGCCTCGCCGGCCAAGCAAGATCAATATCGGTTCGGATCCGCGTCTGGCGTCGCGCTCGCGCGCCAACCCGTGCAGTCGACCGAGCTCATTCCTGCACAGCATGCCACCTCTAGGCTGGCGGGGCGGTCGTCACGATTGACCTCAGGCGCATAGATAGCGGTGGGGAGCGCGGGGGCAGTTACCGGCGGAGGCGTTCCAGGTCCTGCGTGTGTGGGCCGAGCCCCAGGACGGCGCGCACCGATCTGCCGAGCGTCGCCAGCAGCATGGAGGCAACCGCTTGTCCTTGTCGATCGGCAAGGCAACGCGGCCGATGAAGTGCTTTCGGAACGTGTCGCCCGACGATGCCCTCTCAGCCCACCGCCGGAGCGCGACCACACTCCGCGTTGGCGATTGCAACAGTCTGCGCGTAGAAATGCGGAGGGCACTCGCGGCCATCTCGAACATGATTACGCCGGCCGGGATCCCATTAGCTCGCCCATGCGCACCGACGTTTCCGGTTCCCAACCTTCGTTGAACGTGATCTGGCCCGGCTCGAAGAGCACGATCACCGTCGAGCCCATGAGGAACCGCCCCATCTCCTCGCCCTTCCCGAGATCAATGGCTCGGTCGCGGTAGTTCCACTCGGTCTTTCGGCCGGGACGCCCGGCATTAACGACACCGTGCCACGCTGTGGCTATGCTGCCGACGATGGTAGCCCCCACCAGAACCATGGCGAACCGCCCATGCGCTTCGGACGCGAACACACAAACGACGCGCTCGTTGCGGGCGAACAGGTTCGGCACTCCGCGGGCCGTGACCGCGTTGACCGAGAACAGGGAGCCTGGGACGTAGATCATGCGCTCCAGCCGGCCGTCGCAGGGCATGTGCAGCCGGTGGTAGTCCTTTGGCGAGAGGTAGAGATTGACGAAGCGCCCGTGACGGAATCGCTCCGCCAGCGCTTCGTCGCCACCCAGCAGCTCGGCTACGCTGTAGCTGTGGCCCTTGGCCTGGACGATGCGGTGGTCGTCGATGGCTCCCAGCTGGCTCACCGTCCCGTCGACGGGAGATATGAAGTCGGCGGTCGCCAATGTGCGCGCCTCCGACCTGAGCGGCCGAGAGAAGAAGTCGTTGAAGGTGGCGTAGCTGGCGATGTCAGCGTCGGCGGCATCGCTCATGTCCACTCCGTACCGACGGACGAACCAGCGGATCGCGTGACGCGTCGCGTTCCCGCCGCGGGCGCCGGCAAGCCTGCCGGCCAGACGGGTGAGATGGCTCTTCGGCAGCAGATGCTGAACCAGGATCGCGAGACGATCGCTTACAGGCACCTCGTATACCTCCTACCGGTCGAACTCGGAACAACCAGGATGGGCTTTCGGCGCTGCCCGGCTGCGCGGACGACCGCTCCCGAAGACGCGCACGTGAAACCAGTCCGATGGTGGTGGCACCGGACCTTACTCGTCACGTCGCGTCCGCCGAAGCCGAGTCGCGGTCGCCGCACTTGCGCCGATCCGAGAAGCGCACTCCTTGCTCCGGGAAACGTCTTGCAGGCACACGCGCTCACGACCGAGGGCCGGGCCTGATCAGGATGTCACCCAGGGGAGAGCCATGGTCGACCGATCGGCCGTCTTCGCGGACGACGTGTGCGCTGACCGCGAGATCGGGTCGCACGACTGCGCATTTGATCCCGGCGGACAGGGTCGCGACAGCCGCCGTTCCGGATGTATCGAGGGCGATAAGCCCGCCGGCTCCTGCGAGCCGACCAACCGCATCGCGGGTCGCCGCGGCCGCCTCGCGGAGGCACAGATCGCCGAACTCGACAAGGTGCGCCAAACGGGCCGCGGCCGCGATCTTGATGAACGGCTCACCGA
>CAXUMU010000270.1:0-4418 GCA_964252145.1 uncultured Sphingomonadaceae bacterium | reverse complement strand
CGCCAGCCTTCCGCCGGATCGCCGGCCGGCGCCAGCCCGCGGGGGCCGAGCGCGGGCAGGCGCGTACCGGGCACGCCGTCCGCGCCGTCTACCGCCCAGTGCACCGCCAACGCCGGATCGCGCGCGATCGTGATCGCGCGGCGCAGGCGGTAGATCGAGAGGCGGCGGGCGAGCGCGTCGGCTTGGGGCCCCTCGCAGTCGATCAGGATATCGCCCCCATCGTCCCACAGCAGGAAGTCGAACAGCGCCTTGCCCTGCGGGGTCAGCAGCCCCGTCCAAGCGGGCAGCGGCCCCGCGGCATCGCTGGTGACGATCCCCTGGAGGAAGCCGCGCACGTCCTCGCCGGACAGGCGAAGCACGATGCGATCGATCAGGGTGGTGGCGACCATGGCGAACAGGTAGGAGGTGCCCGCAGCCAACACAAACGGATTGGACGATGGCGACCTACGACCTCCTCCTGAAGAACGGCACCGTCTGGACCCCCGGCGGCCCGGCCGAGACCTCGGTCGGCGTAGCGGGCGGCCGCATCGTCGCGATCGGCGAGCCGGGCGATGCGGGCGAGACGATCGACTGCACCGGGCTCACCGTGCTGCCCGGCGTGATCGACAGCCAGGTTCATTTCCGCGAGCCCGGGCTGGAGGCCAAGGAGGATCTGGAGAGCGGCAGCCGCGCCGCCGTGCTGGGCGGCGTGACCGCGGTGTTCGAGATGCCGAACACCAAGCCCAATACCGATACCGCCGAGGCGGTGAACGACAAGCTCGCCCGCGCGGCCAACCGGATGTGGTGCGACCACGCTTTCTACGTCGGCGCGACCTCGGCCAACGCCGCGCACCTCGCCGAGCTGGAGCGGCTGCCCGGCACGGCGGGGGTGAAGATCTTCATGGGCGCCTCCACCGGCGACCTGCTCGTCGCCGAGGACGAGGCGCTGGCCCGCGTGCTCGCCTCCGGCACGCGCCGCGTCGCGATCCACGCCGAGGACGAGGCGCGGATGAACGCGCGCGCGGGCGAGCGGATCGAGGGCGATCCGTCGTCCCACCCGGTGTGGCGCGACGACGAGAGCGCGCTGCTCGCCACGCGCCGCATCCTGAAGCTGGCGCGCGCCGCCGGCCGCCGCATCCACATCCTCCACATCACCACGCCGGCCGAGTTGAAGCTGATCGCGCAGAACAAGGACATCGCCACGTGCGAGGTGACGCCGCAGCACCTGACGCTGGCCGGCGAGGACGCCTATCCCCGGCTGGGCACGTTCGCGCAGATGAACCCGCCGATCCGATCGGGCGCGCACCGCGATGGCCTCTGGCACTGGCTCAACCAGGGCGTGCCCGACCTGATCGGATCCGACCACGCGCCGCACACGCGCGAGGAGAAGGCAAAGGCTTACCCCGCCTCGCCCTCGGGCATGCCCGGCGTGCAGACCTTGCTGCCGCTGCTGCTGGACCATGTCGCCGCCGGCCGCACGACGCTGCAGCGGCTGGTGGAGCTCACCTCCGCCGGGCCGCAGCGCGTGTTCGGGCTGGTGACCAAGGGCCGGATCGCCGCCGGCTACGATGCGGACTTCTCGATCGTGGACCTGAAGGCGCGCTGGACGGTGGACGAGAGCTGGCTCGCCTCGCGCTGCGGCTGGTCGCCGTTCACCGGCATGACGCTGACCGGGCGCCCGGTCGGCACGATCATCCGCGGCGAACGGGTGATGTGGGACGGGGGTCTCGCCAACCGGGCGACGGGACGGCCGATCCGGTTCGAATCGACCTACCGGCCGTGAAGGATATCGTCATCCCAGCGAAAGCTGGGATCTCCCGCAACTGCGGCAGTCCGGTCGAACGCTCGAAGAGATCCCAGCCTACGCTGGGATGACGAGAGAGAGAATTAGAATGGCGACCACTTCGCCTTATTGCTGAAGCGCATATACCCCACGTTCGCGCCCAGCCGCCAGCCGACGCCCAGCCGGATCGGGATCAGCACCACGTCGCCGCGGCGCATGTAGCTCGCGGTGAAGCCGCCGATCACGTAGACGTCGCCCTCGGCAGCGGGAAAGCGCTTGTACAGCTCGTTGCTGTCGTAGAGGTTGTAGACCAGCACGAACGTCTTGGCGCCGTTGCCGCCGAAGTCGAAGCCCAGCGACGGGCCGGTCCAGTAAACCGGGCTGTCGCCCTCGATCTTGTGGTGCAGCGTGCCCGATCCGTAGCGCAGCCCGGCGACGAACGCGCCGCTCGCCTCGCGCCCGTCGATATAGGCGTTGGGGCGGCCCTGCTTGCGCAGGATATTCTCCAGCATCTTGGCCAGGCCCGCGGCGCCCTTGCCGAACACGCCCTCGGCCGCGCCGAAGATGTCGTCGTCCTGATAGGTCGCCTCGTCGCCCTGCGGCCTAGTGTAGCGCGCGTTCGCCGGCGGCGCGGCGCGCGGCACCGGCGGCAGCGGATCGTCCGCCTCGTTCACCGGCGCGGGGGGCGTATCGTAGCGCGGCTGCTCCGGCGGCGGCGCGCCTTCGCGCTGCATCGCCGAGCTGGGATCGACCGTGCGCACCTGCGCGGAAGCGAGCCCGGGCAGCGCCAGCAGCGCCGCGACTGCGGCGATCAGTCGGACCGTGACAGGCTTCGACATCTTCAATTCCCCCTCGCACCAATCGAAACGGTTAACCCCCAAGCGCCTGACCGCGCAATGAACGCCGCGACGACCCGAGTCCGTTGCGCGCCGGACGGGTTGAGACGCCGGGCTCGCGCTCGGTTGATCGCCCGGCCATGCCCGGCTATAGCCCGGCGCAGCCAAGCCGGAGACGTGGGTGAGTGGCTGAAACCAGCGGTTTGCTAAACCGCCGTGCGGGGTTTACCCGCACCGAGGGTTCGAATCCCTCCGTCTCCGCCAGGACCCCTTCCGCGATCCGCACAGAAAGCGCCGGGCTGGGGGCTGCGTCAGGCGGCCGACTAGCCCTCGCCGGCTTCGCCCGGCCAGTCCAGCACGCCCCCCAGCCAGGGGATTTCGCGCGTCAGCTGGGTCAGGCGGCTGCGGCGGAGGCTCTGGCCGGCCAGTCGGGCGATGTCGCGCGGGAGCGTCCCGAATTCGCCTCGCCGCGCGACCAGGTGGACGGTGCGCCGGAACAGCGCCCGCGTGATCGGCGCGACGCGTAGCCGGGGCAGCAGGTCGAGATGGCCGGCCAGGCAGAGCGGCGTCGTGATGCTCCAGCCGACGCCGGCGGCGACGGCCGACATCTGCTGCTCGGTCGAATCGAGCTCGACCGTGTTGGGCAGGTTCAGCCGCATCCGCGCGATCTGCCGCTCGATCCGCTGGCCCATCGCCGACAGCAGCGAAAAGCGGATGAACGGCAGCTCCGCCAGCGCCTCGATCGGGTCGAGCGGCCCGGCATGATCACCCGGCGCGATCAGAATGAAATCCTCGGTCAGGATCGGGAAATGCTCGAACTCGGTCGAATCCTCCAGCTGGCTGCTGCCGGTGATCATCATGTCGATCTTGCGGCCGAGGAACTCGTGATGCTGGAGCAGCGAGATGCCCGAACGCAGCTGCCAGCGCAGCGCCCGTTCGCCGAGGCCCAGCAGCAGCGGCGCGGTCAGGTGGTTGGCCAGGCTCTCGGCCATCGCGATGGTCACGCAATCCACCGGCCGCTGGCTGCCCTCGCGCACCTCGATCGCTAGGCTCCTGGCGCCGGCGAGCAGCCGCGTGCCGTCCTGCAGCAGCAGCCGGCCGCTGGGAGTCAACGCCAGCGGCCGCATCGTCCGGTCGAACAGCTTCGTGCCGAGCGCGGTCTCCAGCTTCGAGATGGTCTGCGACACCGCCGATTGCGTCATGCCGAGATGGTGGCCGCTCTGCGTCATCCCGCCCAGCTCGGCGGTGAGCAGGAACACTTCGATCGAGCTGAGGTCAAAACCCGGCGGCAGCTTCATGGCGACGACCTAGCAATCACGCGAACGATTAGAAATACTAATATCGTCGCCGACAGAACAGAGACGCGCTACCGGCGGAATATCGCGGCGGACGAAGGCGGGATCGGGAAAATGCACGACGAACACAGCCTGCTGGAAGCGCTGGACCGGCTGGGCATCGCCTATCACCAAGTGCCGCACGCCGCGGTGTTCACGGTGGAGGAGAGCGAGAGCCTGCACGCCGCGATCCCCGGCCTCCACACCAAGAACCTGTTCCTGAAGGACAAGTCGGGGCGCTTCTGGCTGGTGGCGGTGGAGGCGCATGCGCGGGTCGATCTGAAGGCGCTTGCCGGGGCGATCGGTGCGGGCAAGGTCTCGTTCGGCAAGGCCGAGGACATGGAACGGCTGCTGGGGGTGACGCCCGGATCGGTCACGCCGCTGGCCGCGATCAACGATGCGGCCGGCGCGGTCTCGGTGGTGATGGACCCGGCGGTCGCGCGGGCGGCGCGCGCGAACGTCCATCCCTTGCGCAACACCGCGACG
>CAXUMU010000269.1:1331-4443 GCA_964252145.1 uncultured Sphingomonadaceae bacterium | reverse complement strand
CCTGCACCGTCGCCTGCAGCCCCTGCGCCTGCGCGGCGAGCTGGCTGCCGGCATAGTAGAAGGTCCATAGCAGGAAGGCCAGGCCGGCCAGGCACACGATCGCCAGCCGCCAGCCGCGCCCGATCTTCAGCACCCGCCCCAGCAGCCGCGTGCCGCCGTCCAGGATCGCGGCGAACACCAGCCCGCCGAAGATCAGCAGCAGCGGTTGCGCCAGCAGCACGACCAGCCCGATCGCGATGGCGAGCCCGAACCACACGCTCGCCCGGCGCAGCTCGCGCGATGTGGCGGGGTCGTGGAAATCGGCAGGCCCCGGGGCCTCCCGGGGTGCCGCTTCCCGGCTCATTTCGGTTTCGCGACGCGCTCGGGATGCAGGTTGGTGAAGGCGCGCCCGCCGCGCATCGCGCTGAACCAGCTGAGCGGGTTCCACAATTTGGACGAGCCATCCAGCGAGAAGGTGATGAATTCGGCGCGGCCGCCCAGATTCTCGAACGGCACCGGCCCGCCCAGGCCCAATTCGCTGCTCGGCACGCGGCTGTCGGCCGATTGATCGCGATTGTCGCCCATCACGAACACCCGGCCGGCGGGGATGGTGATCTCGGGATAGTCGTCCACCTGCGGATTATAGTCCAGATCGATCGTGTCGAAGCGGACGCCGTTGGGCAGCGTCTCGCGCACCAGCGGCAGCTGGCAGTAGAGCTTGCCGTCCTTGCCGGCGACCTGCTGCCCCCCCTTGCCGGGGTCGCACGGTGCGTTCTCGTCCACCGGGATCATCACCGGCGGCAGGAATTCGCGCTTCACCGGCACGCCGTTCAGGATGACGGTGCCGCCCCTTACCGCGATCCGGTCGCCCGGCAGTCCGATCACGCGCTTGATATAGTCCGAATTGCTCTCCGGCGGCTTCAGGATGACGATGTCGCCCCGCTCGGGGAGATGGCCGAACAGCCGGCCGTGCAGGAACGGCAGCACGTGGAAGCTGGGCGACACGTACGACCAGCCATAGGGATATTTGGACACGACCAGCCGATCGCCCTTGATCAGCGTGGGCATCATCGATTCGGACGGGATGTAGAACGGCTTGGCGATGAAGCTATGGAAGGCGAGCACCGCCAGCACCAGCCAGAACACGCCCTTGATCTCGGCCCACCAATCGGTGCCCTTGGCGGGCTTGCTAGGCGCCGGCATCGCCGTCCTCTCGACATTCTGATCGCTCACGCGACCCTCTCCTCACACAATTTGGAGGCCTTGATTCACGGTTCAGCCAGGTATGGCTGAACCGATCAAGGTCTCGGGCGCGGCTTCGAGAATGACGAACGCCTGCGCCCAGGGATGATCGTCGGTCAGGGTAAGATGGATGCGGATCGCGTGGCCTGCCGGGGTCAATGCGTCAAGCCTCGCCTTGGCCCCGCCGGTCAGCGCCAGCGTGGGCGCGCCGGAGGGCAGATTGACGACGCCGATATCGCGCATGAACACGCCGCGGGCAAATCCGGTCCCCACCGCCTTCGAAAAAGCCTCCTTGGCGGCAAAGCGTTTGGCATAGGTGCCGGCGCGGGTGAACGGCCGGCGCTCGGCCTTGGCGCGCTCCAGCTCGGTGAAGACGCGGCTGGTAAAGCGCGTCCCGAAGCGGTCCAGCGAATGCTGGATCCGCTCGATATTGCAGAGGTCGGAGCCGAGACCGACGATCATGACGGCCCCGACAGGCCGTCATCCTGACGAAAGTCAGGATCTCGTCCAGCAAACGCGCGCGCCAATTCCGGGAGACCCCAGCTTTCGCTGCGGTGACGATTGTTGGTTATGCGCCGAGCGATCATTCGCGCGCCGCGTCCATCAGGCCGCGCATCTGCGCCACGCTCGCCTCCAGCCCGGTGAAGATCGCCTCGCCGATCAGGAAGTGGCCGATGTTGAGCTCGGCCAGCTGCGGGATCGCGGCGATCGCGGCGACGTTGTCGAAGGTCAGGCCGTGGCCGGCATGCGGCTCGATCCCGTTCTTCGCTGCCAGCGCGGCGGCATCGGCGATGCGGCGCAGTTCCACCGACAATTCCTCCCCCGCCACCTGCGCGTAGCGGCCGGTGTGGAACTCGACCACCGGGACGCCCAGCCGCAACGCCGCTTCGACCTGGCGCACGCTCGGCTCGATGAACAGGCTGACGCGGATGTTCGCCTCGCGCAGCCGCGTCACGATAGGGGCGAGGTGGTTGTGCTGGCCGGCGGCGTCCAGTCCGCCCTCGGTGGTGCGCTCCTCGCGCCGCTCGGGCACGATGCAGGCGGCATGCGGGCGGTGGCGGAGCGCGATCTCCAGCATCTCCTCGGTCGCGGCCATTTCCAGGTTGAGCGGGATGGTGAGAGCTGCCATCAGCCGGTCGATGTCGCCGTCGGTGATGTGGCGGCGGTCCTCGCGCAGGTGCGCGGTGATGCCGTCCGCGCCCGCTCCGGCCGCGATCAAGGCGGCGCGCACGGGATCGGGGTCGGCGCCGCCGCGCGCGTTGCGCACGGTCGCGACATGATCGATGTTGACGCCCAGGCGCAGCTTCGTGCTCATTTCGTCTCCGGGCAGAGGGCGGCGGCGAGCATGTCGTGCGAGAAGCCGCGCCCCTGCCACACCTCGCCGAAATCGAAATCCTCGCGGTTGGTGAACAGGATCAGCGCGGTGCGCGATGCCGGCAGCAGGAAATTGCGCACCTGCACGCCGCCGATCGCGCCGCGCCGCTCCACGATCGCGACCGGATCGGGGCAGCCCTTCAGCGGCGCGGCGAAGCTCCACGCGCCCAGCGCATCGTAGCCGATCGCGGGGTCGCCGGTCCACATCGCGGCGGTGGCGACCTTGTCGAGCAGCCGGTTCGACATCAGCGCGCGGTCGAATTTCCAGAGGTCGGCCGCCGTGCCGTAGCCCGATCCGGCCGCGCCGTAGATGCCGAGGTTCAACGCCGGCTCGGGCTTGCCGCCCGCGAGCAGGCCGGGGACGTCTGGCGGCCCGGGCCGTTCGGGATCGAACAGGCCGGTCGAGGCGAGGCCGAGCGGCACTGCGATCCGTTCGGCCAGCAGCGCCGCGAACGGCTTGCCGGTCATATGCTCCAGCAGCGCGCCCAGCACGATGTAGTCGCAATTGTTATAATGG
>CAXUMU010000269.1:0-1321 GCA_964252145.1 uncultured Sphingomonadaceae bacterium | reverse complement strand
CCGCCGCGGCGCGGGGGCGGGCCGCGCAGAAGCCGGTCGCCGACGCCATCGGCGCGGCGGGAGCCGCGCTGCGGCGATAGAAATCCGGCACGCTGTCGTTGGCGGACGAGGCGCTCTCGTTCGGGTCCGCCAGTCCGCTCTTGTGCTGGAGCAGCATCCGGATCGTGATCGCGTCGGCATAGACCGCCGGCCATTCGGGCCAATAGGCCTGGACCGGCCGGTCCAGCTCCAGCCGTCCGGCGGCGACCTCCTGCATCACGATCAGCGCGGTCAGCTGCTTGGTCACCGATGCGAGCCGCCACAGCGACTCGATCCGGTGCGGCACGCCGGGCCTGGCCTCGCCGGCGGCGCGCGACCAGCTGATGTCGTCGCCCGATCCCAGCAGCGCGACGCCCTGGAAGCCCGCCGCCTCCAGCGTGCGGTCGAGTCGCGGCAGGTCGGCGGCGGTGGCCGGCGCGGCGAGCGTCAGCGCGATGGCCGCCGCGATCCGCTTCACGCGGCCGCCCGGCTGCCGGGCTTCACCGCCGGCAGCGCTGCCAGCTCCGGCGGCAGCGCATCCGCGGCGTAGCTCGGCACGTCGAGCCGGATCAGCGGGTAGAACGGCACGCCCAGATCGGCGGTGCCGTTCGATCGGTCCACCAGCGCGGCGGCGGCGATCACGTCGCCGCCGGCCGCGCGCACCGCCGCGATCGCCTCGCGCGACGACAATCCGGTGGTGACGACGTCCTCCACCAGCAGCACCTTCTGCCCCGCCGCGATCGTAAACCCCCGGCGCAGCTCGAAAACTCCCGCCGGGCGCTCGACGAACAGGGCGTCGATGCCCAGCGCGCGGGCCATCTCGTGCCCCACGATGATCCCGCCCATCGCCGGCGAGACGACGACGTCCAGCCGCACCTTCACCTTGTCGGGCAGCCTGCGCGCCAGCGCGCCCGCCAGCCGGGCGGCGCGCGCCGGGCTCATCAGCACGCGCGCGCATTGCAGGTAGCGCGGGGAGCGCAGGCCGGAGGACAGGATGAAATGCCCGTCGAGCAGCGCGCCCGCGGCGCGGAATTCGGCCAGCACCTCGTCGTCGGTCATGTCGGTCCCCCGGGGCTTGTCGGCGCGCCGCAGATACGCGCCATGCGGCAGCGCATCAACGGCCCACATTAGTTAGCCTTAGAGTGCTTGAGGGCGGGGCAGGCGATGCCTATAAGCGCCGCAAAATCGGAGAGGCCCGGCACGTGCACGGCCGCCTGCCGCGGCTCCAACGGGGGTATGATGAAGAGCTTGAAGACGATCCTGCTGGCCGTGACGCTCGCCGGGGCACCCGCCGCGGCGAGCG
>CAXUMU010000268.1:0-4462 GCA_964252145.1 uncultured Sphingomonadaceae bacterium | reverse complement strand
GGGTTCACGATCAGGATGCGAACACGTCTTGGCGGGCGGCGCGGGGCGATTCGGGTTCGAGCGCGGGCTTGCCCAGGATCATGTCGCTGGCTTTCTCGGCGATCATGATCGTCGGCGCGTTGGTGTTGCCGCCGGGGACGGTCGGCATCACCGAGGCGTCGACCACGCGCAGGCCGCGGATGCCGTGCACGCGCAGCTGCGGATCGACGACCGCGTTCGGCCCGTGCCGACCGGATGCTGCGTCACCCCGGCCGTCTGGCGGGTGTAGGTCTCGAACTGGTCGTCGGTGACGACGTCGCGGCCGGGCAGCAGCTCGTCGCCGGTCAGCTCGTCCTGCGGCGGGGTGCGGTAGATCTTGCGCACCAGCCGGATGCCGTCGCGTACGGTGCGGAAGTCGGCCGCCTCGGAGAAGATGTTGAGCGTGATCGCCGGGAATTCCTTCGGGTCGGGCGACTTCAGCTTCACCCAGCCGCGGCTCTGCGGGTGGAGCAGGATCACGTCGGCGGTGATCAGATGCTCCTGGCGACGGCCGATCCCCGGCACCCAGATCTTGGCGTCCAGCCGCACCGGATTGGCGAACAGCTGGATGTCGGGCTGGGCCAGCTCGGGGCGGGTGCGGATCACGACGTTGCAGCTGTTCACCTGCGTGGCGAACTTGCCCTTGCCGGTCAGCTTCCACTGGATGACCGAGCGGGCCACCTTGTCGAAGCGCAGATCGTTGAGGAAGCTCACCGGCTTCTTCAGCGAGAATTGCACGGGCACGCGCGGATGCTCGGACAGGTTGCGCCCCACTCCGGGCAGGTCGTGCACCACCGCGATGCCCAACGCGCGCAGATCCTCCGCCGGGCCGATGCCGGAGAGCATCAGCAGCTGGGGCGAATTGTACGATCCGCCCGACAGGATGACCTCGCGCGCCGCCGTGGCCGTGCGGGTTTCGCCCTCCACCTCATATTCGATGCCGACGGCCTGGCGGTCCTCGATCAGCACGCGGCGGCTGAGCGCGCCGGTGACGACGGTGAGGTTGGGGCGCTTCAGCGCCGGATGGAGATAGGCGCGCGACGCGCTCGCGCGGAAACCCTTGGGGTCGATCGTCAGCTCGCCGCGCGCGAAGCCTTCCTCCACCTCGCCGTGCAGATCGTCGCTGATGTTGAAGCCGGCCTCCGCAGCCGCCTGCATCAGCGGATCGTGCAGCAGGTGCGCGGTCTGGTTGGGCGAGACGTGCAGCGGTCCGGAGCCGCCGTGATAGGGCCCCTCGCCGCGCCAGCTCGTCTCCATCCGCTTGAAATAGGGGAGCACGTCGGCATAGCTCCACCCCTCGCAGCCCAGCTGCCGCCAGGTATCGAAATCCAGGCTGTGGCCGCGCATGTAGAACATGCCGTTGATCGACGAGGAACCGCCCAGCACGCGCCCGCGCGGGATCGGCACCTTGCGCCCGTTCAGGTGCGGCTCGGGCTCGGACCAGAACGGCCAGGTGAAGCGCGGCTGGAACATCGCGCGCATGAAGCCCAGCGGCATACGCAGCAGGAAATGATCGTCCTTGCCGCCCGCCTCCAGCAGCAGCACGCGGTTCGCCGAATCCGCGCTCAGCCGGTTGGCGAGCACGCAGCCGGCCGACCCCGCGCCGACGATGATGAAGTCGTAGCTGTCCGCCGTCATCGTCTCAGGCCGCCTTCGCCAGCTGGTGGGCCGAGAGGATCATGTCCGCCGCCTTCTCCGCGATCATGATCGCCGGCGCCTGCGTGTTGCCGCCGACGATGTTGGGCATGATCGAGCAATCGACCACGCGCAAGCCGCCCACGCCGTGCACCGCGAGCGTATCGTCCACCACCGCCTGGGGCCCCTGCCCCATCGCGCAGGTGCTGGTGGGGTGCATCGCCGTGCCGATCCGCGCGCGCACGAACGCGTCGATCTCGCCGTCGCTCTGCGCCTCCGCGCCGGGCAGCAGCTCCTGGCGGATCAGCGAGGCGGCCGGTTCGGTCGCGAAGAACCGCCTCGTGAAACGGACGAAGCGGCGGAAGCTCGCGCGGTCGTTCTCGGCGGCGAGGAGGTTGAACGTGATCGCCGGCTTGTCGCGAGGGTTAGCCGAGCGCAGCTTCACCGTGCCGTGACTCTCCGGGTGCAGCAGCACGTTGGCGACCGAGAAGAAATCGCCGCGCCGTTCCCGCCAGCCGGGGAACCAGACCTTCGCGTCCATCGCCACCGGGCTGACCAGCAGCTGGATATCGGGCCGGTCCAGCCCCTCGCGCGTCTTGATGAAGCCCTGCGCGCCGACGGGCAGCCCGGCGATCGTGCCGGTGCCGAACAGCTTCCACTTCATCCACGCGACCGCCATCCGATCGAACCGCAGCTGCTTGTCGAACGTGTCGACCGCGGCGTCGTACTGCATCGCGATCGAGGCGTGGTCCTGCAGGTTGCGCCCCACCCCGGGCAGATCGCGCACCACCGCCAGCCCGTGCTCGCGCAGTTCCTCCGCCGGGCCGATGCCCGAGAGCAGCAGGATCTGCGGCGAGTTGAACGCGCCGGCCGAGAGGATCACCTCGCGCTCCGCCCGCGCGATCGTGCGTTCGCCGCCCTTCTCATATTCGATGCCGACCGCGCGACCCTGCTCGATCACGACGCGCGTCGTCAGCGCCTCGGTGACGAGCGTCAGGTTTGGGCGGGTAAGTGCGGGACGCAGGAAGCGCGCGGCGGTGCTGCCGCGGCGGCCCTGGTGGACGGTGAAGTCGGGGGTGCTGAACCCTTCGATCTCGTCGGCGTGGAAGTCGTCCAGATGGCGGTAGCCGAGCTTCTCGGCGGTCCGGATCAGCTGCGGGTAGATCACCGCGTCGGGATTGTGCTTGGCGACCGAGAGCTCGCCCGATCCGCCGTGATGCGCGCTCCCGCCGCGCCAGTTGCGCTCGGACCGGCGAAAATAGGGCAGCACGTCGGCATGGCTCCAGCCGGACAAGCCCATCTGCGCCCACTGGTCGTAATCCTGCGGGTGCCCGCGCGAATACATCATGCCGTTGATCGACGAGCAGCCGCCCACCACCCGCCCGCGCGGTGCGGGGATGCGGCGGCCATCGGCATGCGGCTCGGGCTCGGAGGCATAGCCCCAGCCGATCGCGGGGGTCATCATCGCCTGGAACCAGGCGAGCGGCATCTCGATGACGGACTGCTTTTCCGAGCCGCCCGCCTCCAGCAGCAGCACGCGGTTGGCCGGATCGGCGGACAGGCGGTTGGCCAGCACGCAGCCGGCCGAGCCTGCGCCGACGATGATATAATCGAACGTCATGCCATCCTCTCGCGCCGGCGGTCGGTTCGTCGGCATCGTTGATTTGTCAACGCTGTGCGATACCGCAGCGGCCGCGGGCAGGCAAGCTGGCGGGCGCGGCGCGGCGGAGCTAGACGTCGCACATGACGCTCCCCTCGCCGCTGTTCGATCGCCTCCGCCTGCCGCTGATCGCGGCGCCGATGTTCATCGTCTCCGGCCCGGAACTGGTGATCGCGCAGTGTAAGGCGGGAATCGTCGGCAGCTTCCCGGCACTGAACGCGCGGCCGCAGGCGCAGCTGGACGAGTGGCTGCACCGCATCACCGAAGAACTGGCGGCGTGGGACCGCGCGCACCCCGACCGGCCGGCGGCGCCGTTCGCGGTCAACCAGATCGTCCACCGCTCGAACGACCGGCTGGCGGCGGACATGGCCACCTGCGCGAAGTGGCGCGTGCCGATCGTGATCACCTCGCTCGGCGCGCGGGAGGATCTGAACCAGGCGGTGCACGGCTGGGGCGGGATCACGCTGCACGACATCATCCACGACCGCTTCGCGCACAAGGCGATCGAGAAGGGTGCGGACGGGCTGATCGCGGTCGCGGCGGGCGCGGGCGGCCACGCCGGCACGCTCTCCCCCTTCGCGCTGGTGCAGGAGATCCGCGCCTGGTTCGACGGGCCGCTGGCGCTGTCGGGCGCGATCGCCAATGGCCGCTCGATCCTGGCGGCGCGCGCGCTGGGCGCGGACCTGGCCTATGCCGGATCGGCCTTCATCGCGACGACCGAGGCGCGCGCGGTGGACGGCTACAAGCAGGCGATCGTGGAGGCGACTGCGGGCGATATCGTCTATTCCGACCTCTTCACCGGCGTGCACGGCAATTACCTGCGCAATTCGATCATCGCCGCGGGGCTCGATCCCGACGCGCTGCCGCAAGGCGAGCGGAAGACGATGGACTTCGCCGCCGCGGCCGGCGCGAAGGCGTGGCGCGACATCTGGGGATCGGGCCAGGGCGTGGGCGCGGTGACGGCGGTGGAGCCGGTGGCGGATCGGGTCGAGCGCTGGGCGGCGGAATATGCCGCGGCGCGGGCGGAGGTTTAACGAACGTCCTGCCAACCCGGACCTGTTCGCCACCTATGCCGCTAAAACAGCGAGCCGTACCCCGGCGCAGGCCGGGGTCCAGCTGCGCGCGGCCCGTTGCTGGACCCCGGCCTGC
>CAXUMU010000267.1:0-4472 GCA_964252145.1 uncultured Sphingomonadaceae bacterium | reverse complement strand
GTGCGGCCGCGCCCGCGCCCGGCGAGCGCCAGCGCGGCACCCATCCAGCGGGCGTCCCTAAATGCCGAGCTGCTTGGCGATCTTCTGGTAGCTGGCGCGCTTCTCCGCCAGCCGCTGCTCCTTGATCTTCTGGTCGATCTTCTGCTGCGCGATGATCTCGGCATCGCTGCGGTTCGCCGGCCAGCTGGGCAGGAAGTACATCGTCGGCTTCGGCGGCTCGGTCTTCGAATCGTGATAGAAGCCGGCGATGATCAGCGCCGGCATCGCCAGCGAGATCGCCGCGATCACCAGCTGGTGGCGCTGGCGCGAAGCCAGGAACAACCGCAGATCGGCGAGCAGCGCGCGCGGCGAGGCGGGGCGGGGGAAAACGGCCATGCCGGCCAAGATAGGGCGCGGAAGCGGCGAGTGCCAGAGCACTCAGCCGGCCGCGGCCCGCAGCCGCGCCACCGCGCGCTCGCGCCCGATCAGCGGCAGCAGCGCCGCCATCTCCGGCCCGTGGTCCAGCCCGGTCAGCGCGCGGCGCAAGGGGAGGAACAGCGCCTTGCCGCGGCGATCGGTGGCGGCCTTCAACGCGTCGGTCAGCTGGCCCCACGGGTGCGCCGCCCAATCCAGCCCGTCGGCGATCCGCGCCGCCTGCGCCAGATAGTCGCGGTCGTCGGCGGCGACGGCGGCCGGCACCGGACCGGCGACCACCGCCCACCATTCCGCCGCCTCGGCGACGGTGGCGAGATTGGGGCGGACCGCCTCCCACCCGCTCTCGTCCATCCCCTCCGGCAGCCGCTCCGCTACCTGCGCGAAGGGGAGGCGGTGGACGATCTGCGCGTTCAGCCGCGCCAGCTCGTCCTGGTCGAACCGGGCCGGCGCGCGGCCGATCCGGGCGAAATCGAAGCCCGCGATCAGCGGCGCGGGATCGGCGACCGGCTCGACCGGATCGCTGGTGCCGATCCGCGCGAGATAAGCGAGCAAAGCCAGCGGCTCGATCCCCGCGGCGCGCAGCTCGTCGATCCCAAGCGCGCCCAGCCGTTTGCTGAGCTTGCCCTCCGCCCCGGCGAGCAGCGGCGCGTGGCCGAAACGCGGCGGGGGCGCGCCGAGGGCGGCGAACATCTGCAGCTGCAGCGCGGTATTGGTGACATGATCCTCGCCGCGCACGACGTGGCTGATGCCAAGATCGATATCGTCGATCACCGAGGGCAGCATGTAGAGCCAGCTGCCGTCGGCGCGCCGCACCACCGGATCGGACAATAAGGCCGGATCGAACCGCTGGACCCCGCGGATCAGATCGTCCCACTCCACCGGCGCGGCGTGATCGAGGCGGAAGCGCCAGTGCGGCTCGCGCCCCGCCACCGCCGGCAGCGCACGGTCGCGGTCGTACCCCGGCGGCAGGCCGCGCCCGGCCCGCACCTTGCGCGCGAGGTCCAGTTCCTGCGCGGTCTCGTAGGCGGGATAGACCCGGCCGGCAGCGCGCAGTTCGGCGAAGCGCGCCTCGTACAGCGCGTCCCGGTCCGACTGCCGCACCGCCTTGTCGGGCGCCAATCCGAGCCATTCCAGATCGGCGCGGATCGCTTGCGCGAAGGCGAGCGTCGATCGCTCGGCATCGGTATCGTCCAGCCGCAGCACGAAGCGGCCGCTTTGCGCGCGCGCCCACAGCCAGTTGTGCAGCGCGGCGCGGACGTTGCCGACGTGCAGCCGGCCGGTAGGCGAAGGGGCGAAGCGGGTGGTGACGACCATGCCCGCGCTATAGGCGGGCCGGCGCCGGCACAGCCACCCCTTTCCCCTTCGCGCTCCGCTCCCTAAAGGAGGCGCGCCTTGGCGAGGGGACGCGCATGAAGCTGCTGGCCGGAAACTCGAACGCGCTGCTCGCCACCGCGATCGCCGAATATCTGGAGATCCCGCTTACCGAGGCGAGCGTGCGCCGCTTCGCCGACGAGGAGATCTTCGTCGAGATCCACGAGAATGTCCGCGGCGAGGACGTGTTCGTGATCCAATCGACCGGCTATCCGACCAACGACAATCTGATGGAGCTGCTGATCTGCATCGATGCGCTGAAGCGCGCATCGGCCAAGCGGATCACCGCGGTCATCCCCTATTTCGGCTACGCCCGGCAGGATCGCAAGCCCGGGCCGCGGACCCCGATCTCGGCCAAGCTGGTCGCCAACCTGATCACCGTGGCGGGGGCCGACCGGGTGCTGTCGGTCGACCTGCATGCCGGGCAGATCCAGGGCTTCTTCGATATCCCGACCGACAATCTCTACGCCGCGCCGGTGATGTCGGCCGACATCCTGGCGCGCTTCGCCGGGCGCAACCTGATGGTCGTCTCGCCCGACGTGGGCGGCGTGGTGCGCGCCCGCGCGCTGGCCAAGCGGCTGGACAATGCGCCGCTCGCGATCGTCGATAAGCGCCGCGAGCGGCCGGGCGAATCGGAGGTGATGAACATCATCGGCGACGTGACGGGCCGCTGCTGCATCATCGTCGACGACATCGTCGATTCGGCCGGGACGCTCTGCAACGCCGCCGCGGCGCTCCGCGAAGGCGGGGCGGAGGACGTGATCGCCTATATCAGCCACGGCGTGCTTTCGGGCGGGGCGATCGCGCGGGTCCAGAGCTCGGTGCTGAGCGAGCTGGTCATCACCGATTCGCTCGCCGCGCCCGATACGGTCGCGGGCGCCAGCCGCATCCGCGTGCTGACGATCGCGCCGCTGCTGGCCGAGGCGATCCGCCGCATCGCGGACGAAAGCTCGGTCTCCAGCCTGTTCGATTGACGAGACTTGACAATTGTCGGCATCGTAGCCATACAGCTGCGAGGCGCTCGATCCTTATTTTATTCGCGCGTCTGCTATTTAGGGGTCCCTTCGGGGGCCCCTTTTCTATTTGGGAGTGATGGATAGTGCTCCAGATCGCCGTGTTCGTTGATGCCGGCTACCTTTATGCTCAGGGATCCGCTCTCGTATCCGGTGGGCGACAGAGGCCCCGGGCGGAAGTGCGGCTGAATGTCGCAGCGTTACTCGTCGACCTCTTGCAGGAAGCCAAGGCGATCGAGCCGAATGCGAGACTGCTGCGAATTTACTGGTATGACGGTGTAGCCCGCGGTGGCCTGCTGAATGTTGAACAGAGGGCAGTGGCAGAATCTGAAAATGTAAAAGTGCGCTTCGGTACCATTAACAGCAGGGGTGAGCAAAAGGGCGTCGACTCGTTGATCGTGACCGATCTGATCGAGCTTTCGCGCAGCCACGCGATCTCCGACGCGCTGATCGTATCGGGTGACGAAGATATTCGGGTGGGCGTACAGGTGGCCCAAACTTTCGGTATCAGAGTCCATCTGCTCGGCGTCCAGCCCGCGCGGGGTTCGCAATCTCCGGATCTTGTAGCGGAGGCAGATACCCTTCGCGAATGGGAAAGAAATAAGGTTGCCGATTGGTTGAGCGTCATCTCGCTCGACTCAAATCGTGGAGGTATTGAAGGATCGGACGGTAACCTCGATTGGATCGGGCAAGTTATTGCGCAGCGTATAGAGCCTCTCTCACATCCCGATATCGCGGCGATTCATGCCTATGCGGCCGACAACCGTAACCAGTTACCCGCCGACTTCGACAGACCCGCATTGGCGAGCGCACGGAACTTGCTCCAGCGCGCGCTTTCGGACGAGGAGCGCAAGAGCCTTCGCATCGCACTGCTTGAAGCGATACGAACACGGCTCAATCCGGATCAGTCGGTCCAAGGATCATAGCTGCCGAAGCTCCACACATTCCCTTCGCAATCGCGCGTTTCATAACCGCGGCCGGGATAGCCTTCATTGTCGTGGGGGGGGCGCATAATAGCGGCGCCGGCGTCCGCCGCACGGGCATGGTGGGCATCGGGATCATCGACGACCGCGTAGATGCTCATCGTCACCCCGCCGATCTCGGCGGGGGTCCGCAAGCGGTAGCGTTCCTTGGCCTCGCCGGGCAGATCGGTGCCGAGCATGACCATGTTGCCGTCCAGCACCAGTTGCGCGTGGTGGACGATCGTCGCGTCGTCGGGATCGGCGTGGACGGCGTGGCGCTCGAACCCGAACGCATCGCACAGGAAGCGGATCGCGGCGGGCGCGTCGCGGTAGCGCAGGCAGGGAATCAAAGCGGGGCGGACGGGCATCGTCGGTCTCCTTCGCGCGAAGCATGCTATGCCGCGCGCGCTTGCTTCGCTACCCCGCAACGCGATGACCGACGACGACATCGCCCTTGCCCAGCGCCTCGCCGATGCCGCCGGCGCGGCTATCCGCCCCTTCTTCCGCGCGCGCTACGACATCGAGCGCAAGGCCGACGCCTCGCCGGTGACGCAGGCCGACCGCGCCGCGGAAGGCGCGATGCGCGCGATCCTGGAGGCGGAGCGGCCGGGCGACGGCATCGTCGGCGAGGAATATGGCGTGTCGCGCGAGGGCGCGGAGCGGACGTGGGTGCTCGATCCGATCGACGGCACGCGCAGCTTCATCATCGGCC
>CAXUMU010000266.1:0-4511 GCA_964252145.1 uncultured Sphingomonadaceae bacterium | reverse complement strand
CAGCCGGCGATCGACGATCTGCGGAGGGCGCTCGCCGCGAACCCCGCCGACGGCGACACGCGCGCGGCGCTCGCGCGCACGCTGCTGCGCGGGGGGCGATACGACGAGGCGATGGGCGAGGCGCAGACGCTGCTGCGCGCGGCGCCCTCCGCGCCGTCCGCGCTCGTGCTGCTGGGCGACGTCTATGCCGCGCGCGCGCTCTACCCGCAGGCGGCCGAGGCCTATCGCCGCGCCGCCAACATCGCCTTCACGGAGCCGGTCGCGCTGCGCATGATCGACGTGCTGCGCCGCGGCGGGCGCGGGCGCGCGGCCTATCAGGTGCTGTCGCTCTTCCTGGCGCAGAATCCGCAGAGCGTGGCGGGCCAGCTGCTCGCGTCCGACCTGGCGATGGCGAGCGGCCAGTGGGACCGGGCGGTCGCGATCCTGGAGGGGCTGCGCGAGCGGCTCGGCGACCGCGACGCGGCGATCCTCAACAATCTCGCCTGGGCCTATTACCAGACCGGGCGAGCACCGGACGCGCTGCCGCTGGCGGCGGCGGCGCATACGCTGGTGCCGGCCAACCCGGCGGCGGCGGACACCCTAGGCTGGCTGCTGCTGGCGACGGGCAAGGATCGCCCCCGCGGCATCGCGCTGATCGAGCAGGCGGCGGCGCAGGCGCCGGCCAATGCGGGCGTGCGCTGGCACCTGGCGCAGGCCTATGCCGGCGCGGGACGCAAGGCCGAGGCGCGGCAGGAGGCTGAGGCGGCGCTGGCGATTCCGGGGTTCGCGGGGCGGGCTGCGGCGACGGCGCTGATGGGGAAGTTGTAGCACCCGCCCTCCCTCCGTCGCGCACGTCATCCCAGCGAAAGCTGGGATCTCCCGGGGGTGAGACGCGACGTTCGACGAGATCCCAGCTTTCGCTGGGATGACGGAAGGGGGACAGTTAGAGAGCGCACGTGACCGACCCGCTCGCCCGCATCGCCGCCGCGCTGGAGCGGCTCGCTCCGCCGCCGCCGGCCGCGGCCGATCCGATGACGCACCCAGCCTACGTCTGGCGCGAGGATACGCTGACCGCCGCGCGGTCGTTCGCGCCGCTCGCTTTGGGGCTGCTGAGCGGGATCGACGCGCAAAAGGCGGCGCTGCTGGAGAATAGCCGCCGCCTCGCCGCCGGCCACGCCGCGCACGACGCGCTGCTGTGGGGCGCGCGCGGCGCCGGCAAGTCGGCGCTGGTCAAGTCGGTGGTGGGCGCGCTCCAGTGGGACGGCGCCGGCATCGCGCTGGTCGAGGTGGCGGGGGACCGGCTGGAAAGCCTGCCGGATGTACGCGCGGCGATCGCCGGGCGCCGCCGCGCGTACATCCTGTTCATCGACGATCTCGGCTTCGAGGAGGGAAGCGGCGCGCCGCGCGCGCTGCGCTCGCTGCTGGAGGGGGGCGCGGAGGCGCGGCCGGCCAACGCCCGGCTGTACGTCACGAGCAACCGCCGCCACATCGTCCCGCGCGACCTGCGCGAGCAGGACAGCCCGATCAACCCGCGCGACGCGATCGACGACAAGCTCGCGCTGGCCGACCGCTTCGGGCTGAGTCTGGGCTTCCACGTCTGCGACCAGCCGACCTATGTCGCGATGGTGCAGGGCTATGCCGATGCGCTGGGCCTCGCGTTCGAGCCGCACGACGCGATCGCCTGGGCGACGCAGCGCGGCAGCCGATCGGGCCGGGTGGCGTGGCAATATGTGGTCGAGCTTGCCGGACGGCAGGGCAAGGCGCTGTAGACCCGAAACGCCCGCGCGCTCAGCCGGCCGGGGCGAGCTCCACCACCTCCAGCGTCGACCCCCATTGCGGGAACGGCAGCACCAGCCGCCAGCGCTGCGGCCCGATCCGTTCCAGGATGCCGGCCATGTTGCGGCCAAGGTCGCGGCCATAATCCAGCGCGCGCCGCTCGTCGGCCATGCGCATCGTGCCGAGGAAGATCATCCGCATATTGCCATCGGCATAGAGCCGCCCGGCGGGGCGCTGCGCCCCGTCGGTCTTCGCCAGCGCGAGCAGGCCGCCATCGTCGGTGACGCGGCACGCGTCGGCGGGCGCGGCGAGGAAGTCGCGCTGGCCCGGCGCGGTCGCGCCCAGCCGGATCACGCGGCAGCGATAGGCGCCGGGCGGCGGCATGGGATCGCCCAGCGCGGCATCCGGCCGCAGCAATTGCCCCTGCGCGTCCACCGCGTCGCGGTCGCCCGTCGCCCGCGCCATCGTCAGCGCCTTGACGAAACTGTCGCGCCAGGTGCGGATCCGCGTCCGATCGGCATCGGTCACCAGCGTCCGCCAGTCGAGCGGCGGCGGCGCTCGCTCGCGGGCCGACGCACACGCCGCCGTCGCCAGCAGCGCGGCGGCAGTCAGCAATCGAACGACGGTGCGGCCCATGCCGCGCAGCATAGGCCCGGCCCGCGGCTCCGCAAGCGGCGCGGGCGTCAGGCGGCGGTCCAGCCGCCGTCGATCGAATAGTTGGCGCCGGTGATCGAGGCCGCCTCGTCGCGGCAGAGGAACAGCGCCAAGGCGGCGACCTGCTCCACCGTCACGAACTGCTTGGTCGGCTGGCCGGCGAGCAGCACGTCGTTCATCACCTGCTCGCGCGTCAGGCCCCGCGCCTTCATCGTATCCGGGATCTGGCTCTCCACCAGCGGCGTCCAGACGTAGCCCGGGCTGATGCAGTTGGCGGTGACGCCGAACGTCGCCAGCTCCAGCGCGGCGGTCTTGGTGAGGCCGGCAAGCCCGTGCTTGGCGGTGACGTAGGCCGACTTGAACGGCGAGGCGGTGAGCGAGTGGGCCGAGGCGGTGTTGATGATCCGCCCCCACTTCTTCGCCTTCATTCCCGGGATCGCGGCGCGGATCGCATGGAATGCGGCGGACAGGTTGATCGCGATGATCTGGTCCCACTTGTCGAGCGGGAAATCCTCGATCGGCGCGACATGCTGGACGCCGGCGTTGCTGATCAGGATGTCGGGACCGCCCAGCTTGTCGGCGCATTCCTGCACCATCGCCGCGATCTGGTCGGGCTTCGACATGTCGGCCGGCGAATAGACCGCGCCCGCCCCGCTCGTCTCCGCCAGCTGCGCGCGCTCGCGCTCGATCGCGGCGGCGTCGCCGAACCCGTTGATCATCACCGCCGCGCCCTCCGCCGCGAGCGCCTTGGCATAGGCCAGGCCGATGCCCGAGGTGGAACCGGTGACGAGCGCGGTCTTGCCCTGGAGGAACATGGTCGGAAAACTCCTTGGCGGTGACGCTCCCGCCGTTCCTCTGCGCCAGATGGTGCAGCGCATCAAGCGCGGCGCCGTGCAACCGTAACGGCTCCCAAACATTCTACCCGCCGGAGCGCCATTCGGGGGAGATCGACGATGCGGCTCGACGACGAACAGGAGAGCGGCAACTTCGAGGTCCAGCGCGGCGGCGGCGGTTTCGGCGGCGGCGGTCTGGGCGGCGGGCTGCCGATGCTGTTCGGCTTCGTCGGCAGCCGCTTCGGCTGCGGCGGCATCGTCGTGCTGCTGATCATCCTCGCGGTGTTCGGGATGAACCCGCTGTCGATGCTGGGCGGCGGACAGGTGAGCGCCCCCGTCACGCAGGCGCCGGGATCGACCGATGCGAGCCAGCTTACCCCGGTCCAGCATTTGTCGCTGAAGGTGCTGGGATCGACCGAGCGGCGCTGGGCGGACATCTTCCAGGCGGCGGGCAAGCAGTATCAGCCGACGACCTTGGTGTTCTACGACCGCAACGGCACGTCGGGCTGCGGCGCGGCGCAGGCGGCGATGGGCCCGTTCTACTGCCCGGTCGACCACAAGATCTATCTCGACACCGCCTTCTTCAACGAATTGAAGACGCGGTTCGGCGCGCCGGGCGACTTCGCCGAGGCCTATGTGATCGCGCACGAGGTGGGACACAACGTCCAGACGATCGACGGGACGATGGATAAGGTCCGCGCTCTGCAGCAGAGCGCATCCGAGGCGCAGAGCAACGCGCTGCAGGTGAAGGTGGAGCTGCAGGCCGATTGCTATGCCGGCGTGTGGGCCGCGCGCGACCAGAATCTGCTGGAGCCGGGCGACGTCGAATCGGGGATGCAGGCCGCCCAGGCGATCGGCGACGACACGCTGCAGCAGGAATCGCAGGGTCGCGTAGTGCCCGAGACGTTCACGCACGGCACCTCGGCGCAGCGCCAGCATTGGCTGAAAGTGGGGCTCGACACAGGCGATCCGGCGCAGTGCGACACGTTCGGCGCGGCCGGCGCCTGAGCCTGCCGGCGTGGTTACCGGGCATTAGGGATTACGCGCTAGCCGTTGCCGCATGGCTAACGCACTCTTCACCCATCCCAGCGCCGATGCGGTACGGCTCGAGCGCGAACTCGGCACGCGGCGCGCCTTCCTGGAGGCGAAGAGCCGGTTCACCGCCGCGATCCTGCAGCAGGACCGCGCGGCGGTGGATCACTGGTGCGCGGTCGGCCTGATGGTGGTCGACGCGTGGAAGGCCTGCCCGCCCCGCCCGCACGCCTGAGG
>CAXUMU010000265.1:0-4518 GCA_964252145.1 uncultured Sphingomonadaceae bacterium | reverse complement strand
GCATCGGACCTCTTCATCGAATGTCTCGAGGAGGAAGGCTGCGAATATGTCTTCGGCGTGCCGGGCGAGGAGAATCTCGACTTCCTCGACAGCCTCTCGCGCTCGACCAAGATCAAGCTGATCCTGACCCGGCACGAGCAGGGCGCGGGCTTCATGGCCGCGACCTACGGCCGCCACACCGGCAAGGTGGGCGTATGCCTCGCGACGCTGGGGCCGGGTGCGACCAACTTCGTCACCGCCGCGGCCTATGCGCAGCTGGGCGGCATGCCGATCCTGATGGTGACCGGACAGAAGCCGATCAAGAAATCGAAGCAGGGCCGCTTCCAGATCCTCGATGTCGTCGCGATGATGGGGCCGATCACCAAATATACCCACCAGCTGGCGAGCGCGGACAATATCCCCAGCCGCGTGCGCGAGGCCTACCGCCTCGCCGCGGAGGAGAAGCCCGGCGCGACCCACCTCGAATTTCCCGAGGACGTGGCCGACGAGCATACCGACAGCACGCCGCTGAAGCCGAGCCTCGCCCGCCGCCCCTCCGCTGAGGAGAAGGCGGTGCGCGCCGCGGTGAAGAAGCTGGAGAGCGCCAGGTCGCCGATCCTGGTGATCGGCGCGGGCGCGAACCGGAAGCTCACCGGGCGCATGCTGCTGCAGTTCGTCGAGAAGACCGGCATCCCGTTCCTGACCACGCAGCTGGGCAAGGGCGTGATCGACGAGACGCATCCCTTGTTCGTCGGCTGCGCGGCGCTTTCTGCCGGCGACTTCGTCCACAAGGCGATCGAGGCGGCCGACCTGATCGTCAACATCGGCCACGACGTGATCGAGAAGCCGCCCTTCTTCATGCGCAACGGCAGTACCGAGGTGATCCACATCTCGACCCGCTCGGCCGAGGTGGACCCGGTCTATTTCCCGCAGGTGGAGGTGATCGGCGATATCGCCAACGCCATCTGGCAGATGAAGAACGACATCGTCCCCTCGGGCGACTGGAATTTCGCGAAGATGCTGGGCGCGCGCAAGGCCGAGCTGGAGCATACCGCCAGCCTGGAGGATGATGCGCGCTTCCCGATCTTTCCGGCGCACCTGGTCAAGCGCATCCGCGAGGCGATGCCGGCCAACGGCATCATCTGCCTCGACAACGGCGTCTACAAGATCTGGTTCGCGCGCAACTATGCCGCGCGCCAGCAGAACACCGTGCTGCTGGACAATGCGCTGGCGACGATGGGCGCGGGGCTCCCTTCGGCGATGGCCTCGGCGATGGTGTATCCCGACCGCAAGGTGCTGGCGATCTGCGGCGACGGCGGCTTCATGATGAACAGCCAGGAGATGGAAACCGCTGTCCGGTTGGGGCTGAACGTGACGGTGCTGATCCTGAACGACGGCAGCTACGGCATGATCCGGTGGAAGCAGGCGAACATGGGCTTCAAGGATTGGGGGCTGACCTACGGCAACCCCGATTTCGTGAAATATGCCGAGGCGTACGGCGCAAGCGGCCACCGCGTGGAGAGCGCGGCGCACCTGCCCGAACTGCTGAAGCAGTGCCTCGATACGCCGGGCGTCCACCTGATCGACTGCCCGGTGGACTATGCGGACAACGATCAGATCCTGAACAAGGATATCAAGGCGCTGAGCGCGAAATTGTAGGCACAACGGGCGGCCCCGCCCTTCTCCGTTCGTATCGAGCGGAGGACCGAGCGAAGTCGAGGGCCGCAGTCGAGATGCACTTGTCCGCATCCCTCGACGCCGCATCTCGACTTCGCTCGATGCTCGCTCGGGACGAACGGGAGCGAGCGGAGACACGACGGCATGACGCTCAAACCCACCTACCCGCTCTACCTCGCGAACGAGGCGCAGCAGCCGAACACCGATCTGGCCGTGACCGACAAGTTCACCGGCGAGGTGGCGACGCGGGTGGCGATGGCCGATCCGGCGACGATCGACGCCGGCATCGCCGCGGCGCATGCCGCGACCGAGCCGATGGCGCGGATGGCGTCCTATGAGCGGCAAGCGGTGCTGCAGCACTGCGTCGACCGGTTCATGGAGCGCGCGGACGAGCTGGCCTATGCGCTGTGCGTCGAGGCGGGCAAGCCGATCAACGACAGCCGCGGCGAGGTGGGCCGGCTGATCGACACGTTCCGCATCGCCGCCGAGGAAAGCGTGCGGATGACCGGCGAGGTCCAGCCGCTCGACATCAGCCCCCGCGCCAAAGGCTATCAGGGCATCTGGAAGCGCGTGCCGATCGGCGCGTGCAGCTTCATCTCGCCGTTCAACTTCCCGCTGAACCTGGCGGCGCACAAGGTCGCGCCGGCGATCGCGGTGGGCTGCCCGTTCGTGATGAAGCCGGCCAGCCGCACGCCCTTGGGCGCGATCATCATGGGCGAGGTGCTGGCCGAGACGAACCTGCCCAAGGGCGCCTTCTCGATCCTGCCCGCAAGCCGCGACGGCGCGGACCTGTTCACCACCGACGAGCGGCTGAAGCTGCTCAGCTTCACCGGCTCGCCCGACGTGGGCTGGGACCTGAAGGCGCGCGCCGGCAAGAAGAAGGTCGTGCTGGAGCTGGGCGGCAACGCCGCGGTGATCATCGACGAGGATGCCGACCTGGACGATGCGGTCGCGCGCACCGTGTTCGGCGCCTACTACCAGTCGGGCCAGTCGTGCATCGGCGTGCAGCGCATCCTGGTCCACGCGAAGGTCTATGATGCGTTCCGCGACAAGCTCGTCGCCAAGACCAGGACGCTGATCGCGGGCAACCCGCATGACGAGCAGACCTTCGTCGGCCCGATGATCGACGTGAAGGAAGCGGCGCGGCTGGACGGCTGGATCCAGGAGGCGACCGCCGCCGGCGCGACCTTGCTGTGCGGCGGCAAGCGCGACGGCGCGATGCTGGAGGCGACGCTGCTGGAGGGCGTGGGCCGCGACACCAAGCTGAACGTCGAGGAGGCGTTCGGCCCGGTCGCGTTCCTGATGAAGTTCGGCGACTTCAACGAGGCGCTGGACATCGTCAACGACAGCAAGTTCGGGCTGCAGGCGGGTATCTTCACGCGCGACATCTTCAAGGTGCTGGACGCGTGGGACCGGCTGGAGGTGGGCGGCGTCGTCATCAACGACGTGCCCAGCTACCGCGTCGACAACATGCCCTACGGCGGCGTCAAGGATTCCGGGTTGGGGCGCGAGGGCATCCGCTTCGCGATGGAGGATATGACCGAAATCCGCAACCTGGTGATCCGGCGCAGACCCGGCGTGACGCCGCCGCCGCGGCCGGAATGATTTTGCAGTAAGCGCGGAATCGCGTTGCCCTGCCCGGCAATAACGAACATAAAAGCCGGCAATACGGGGTCGCATTCCGGGGAAGAATGAGCGATCCGGCCTTCCCGGCCGGTAAGGGAGCGCCATGTCAGGGGGAACGATGGCGAGCAGGACGCCGTGGGCGGTGGGCGCATGTCTGTGCGTACTGACCGGCCTCTTCGCGCTCGCGCTCGTTTTATTCGGTGCGGGGCTGACCGGCGGGACGGCGCCGGCAGTGGCTGCGCCCTCGGCCGACAGCGGCGTGCATGTCGGCGTCGCCTCCTGCGCGGGTTCCACCTGTCACGGTCGCCAGGAAGCGACCGGCAAGGTCGTCCGCCAGGACGAGCTGCTGCGCTGGCAGGACGAATCCAGCGCCGCCGGCGCGCACAGCCGCAGCTTGCGCACGCTTTCCAGCCCGCGCAGCCAGGCGATCGCCAACCGGCTGGGCATCGGCCCGGCGAGCGCCGCGCCGATGTGCCTGGGCTGCCATGCCGATCCGGCGCCCAATCACGGCGCCCGGTTCCAGCTGAGCGACGGGGTCGGCTGCGAGGCGTGCCACGGCGGCGCGCAGAACTGGCTCTCCTCGCATTATGCGGTGAACGCGTCGCACGCCGGCAACGTCGTCAACGGCATGGTGCCGCTGGAGAACCCCCGCGTCCGCGCCAACAACTGCCTGGATTGCCATTTCGGCAGCGATCGCTCCGGCCAGTATGTCAACCACCGGATCATGTCGGCCGGGCATCCGCGACTGTCGTTCGAGCTCGACCTGTTCTCCACGCTGCAGCAGCATTGGAACGAGGATGCGGACTATGCCCAGCGCAAGGGCCGCGCCAGCAACGTAAAGATGTGGGCGGTGGGCCAGGCGGTCGCGCTGGAGCGGGCGCTCTCGCTCTACCAGAACCCAGGGCTGGCGCAGGAAGGCGTGTTCCCCGAATTCACCTTCTTCGATTGCCACACCTGCCACCGCCGCATCTCCGACGATCCCGGCGCGCGGCCGACCGCGCTGATCAACCCCGGCCGGCCGATCCCGGTGGGCATGCCGGCGTTCAACGACGAGAACATGATCATGCTGTCGGCGGCGATCCGCGCCGCGGCGCCGGGCATGGCCGCGCGGTTCGACGCGGACAGCCGCGCCTTCCACGCGGCGCTGGCGAGGGACCGGCCGTCGGCGGTGCGCGCGGCGGGCCAGCTGCGCGGCACCGCCAACGAGCTCGCCTCGGCCGTCTCCGGCGCCGCGGT
>CAXUMU010000264.1:0-4522 GCA_964252145.1 uncultured Sphingomonadaceae bacterium | reverse complement strand
GGCCAAGGAGGTCGACCCCCCCGCCCGCGCGCGGCCGGTGCGCGTGAACGGCCGGGAGCAGGCGGCGGAAGAGACGCCCCCGCCCAGACGCGCCACCAGGGGCAAGGCCGTCGAGACTGAGACCGAGATCGCCAAGGCCAAGGACAAGCCCTCCGCCAAGGACGCGAAGGCGACGGCGGCCAAGGACAAGCCGGCGGCCAAGGACGAGAAGGACGGCAGGAAGAGCAAGGAGAGCAAGGAGGCCGCGAAGAAGAAAGCCGCCGCCGACAAGGACAAGCCGGCCGAGGAGACGGGCGGCGAGCGCTATTGGGTGCAGGTGGCGAGCGGCGCGAACAAGGCCGATCTGGGCCGCGCGTGGGAAAAGACCAAGACGCGCGCGCCGAAGCTGCTGGGCGGCCGCGCCACCTACACCTCGCCGTGGAAGGCGTCCAACCGGCTGCTCGTCGGCCCGTTCAAGTCGGACGAGGAGGCGCAGGGCTTCGTCAACACGCTGGCCAAGTCGGGCATGGTGGGCATGCAGTTCACCAGCCGCGGCAAGACCAAGGTCGAGCGGCTGTCGGGCGACTGAGCGTTTCCCGCGCCCCTTATGCATGCGACCCGGCGGCGAGCCGCGGGCGGCTGCACCCCGAGCCCGCCGGCGTCGTGCGCGGCCCGCGCGACGCGTTCCAGCGCGACCGCGACCGGATCATCCACTCGATCGGCTTCCGCCGCCTGCGCCACAAGACGCAGGTATTTGTCGCCCCCGACGGCGATCATTTCCGCGTCCGCCTGACGCACAGCCTGGAGGTGGCGCAGATCGGCCGGACGATGGCGCGCGCGCTGGGCCTCAACGAGGACCTGACCGAGGCGCTGTGCCTGGCGCACGACCTTGGGCACCCGCCGTTCGGCCATTCCGGCGAGGACGCGCTGAAGGAGGCGACCGCGCCCGCCGGCGGGTTCGACCACAACGCGCATACGCTGCGCATCCTCACCCGGCTGGAGACGCCCTATCCGTGCTGGGACGGGCTGAACCTGACGTGGGAGACGCTGGAGGGCCTGGCCAAGCATAACGGCCCGGTCGCCGCACCCGGCTGGGCGCTGGCGGAGGTAGATGCGGAGCTACCGCTCGATCTCGCCAGCTGGCCGTCGCTGGAGGCGCAGGTGGCGGCGGTGGCCGACGACATCGCCTACGACAATCACGACATCGACGACGGCCTGCGCGCCGGGCTGCTCGATTTCGCCGCGCTGCGCGAGGTGCCGCTGGTGGCGGACACCTGGGTCGGCGTACGCGCGCGCTACCCCGACCTGCCGACCGATCGGCTGCTGCCCGAACTGGTGCGCGACCAGATCGGGCGGATGGTGGGCGACGTGCTCGCCGAGACGCGCCGCCGGATCGCCGAAGCGGGCATGCGAACGGCCGACGATGCGCGCGGGGCCGGGCGGCAGCTGGTCGGCTTCTCCCCCGCGATGGCCGAGCAGGAACGCGCGCTCAAGCGCTTCATGTATGCGCAGCTATATCACCATCCGGTGCAGCTGGCGGTGTCGCGGCAGGCGCGCACGATCGTGGCCGGGCTCGCCGCCGCCTACACCGCCGATCCATCGCTGCTGCCGCCGGGCTGGCGCGCGCGGCTGCCGGCGGAGGAGCCTGCCCGCACGCGCCACATCGCCGACTTCATCGCGGGCATGACCGATCGCTATGCCGTCGCGCGCTACCGCGAGGTGGTCGGCCCGGTGGAGATGCCCGAGGGGGTGTAGTCGCCGCGTTCGTCATTGCGAGGAGCGCAGCGACGAAGCAATCCATGATCCCCGCCTGCCCCTGGATTGCTTCGCTACGCTCGCAATGACGGTTCAGGTTCCGCGCAAGTTCCGCTAAGGCGCCGCTTCCCAATCCAAGGCGACGTACCCGTGACGCTCCATTCCCGTTTCGCCGCGCAGATCGGCGCGATCCTCGATGGCCTCGAAGCGGAAGGCGCGTTGCCCGCCGGGATCGACCGCCGGGGCGTCGCGGTCGAGCCGCCGCGCGATCCCGCGCACGGCGATCTGGCGACCAATGCCGCGATGGTGCTGGCCAAGCCCGCCGGCACCAATCCGCGCGCGCTGGCCGGGCTGATCGCGCCGCGGCTGGCCGGGCTGCCGGGGATCGCTTCGGCCGACATCGCCGGGCCGGGCTTCCTCAACGTGCGGCTGACCGACCAGAGCTGGCGGGACGAGCTGACCACGATCCTGTCCGACGGCGACGATTACGGCCGCTCGACTGTCGGCGGGGGCAGGCGCGTCAATGTCGAATATGTCTCGGCCAACCCGACGGGGCCGATGCACATGGGCCATTGCCGCGGCGCGGTGGTGGGCGATGCGCTCGCCAGCCTGCTGGAGCATGCCGGCTACGTCGTGACGCGCGAATATTATGTGAACGATGCCGGCGGCCAGGTGGATACGCTCGCCCGCTCGGTGCACCTGCGCTACCGCGAGGCGCTGGGCGAGGATATCGGCGCGGTCCCCGAGGGGCTCTATCCCGGCGACTATCTGGTGCCGGTGGGGCAGGCGCTCGCCGCCGAGTTTGGCGACCGCTACGTCGCCGCGCCGGAGAGCGACTGGCTCGTCCTTTTCCGCGAGCGTGCGGTCGCGGCGATGATGGACATGATCCGCGCCGACCTGGCGTTGCTGGGCATCCACCACGACCTGTTCTCGTCCGAGGCCGCGGTGCAGCGCACCGGCAAGGTCGAGGCGGCGCTGGCGACGCTGGATGCCGAGGGGCTGCTGTACCAGGGCGTGCTGGAGGCGCCGAAAGGCGAGACGCCGGACGATTGGGAGCCGGTGGAGCTCACCCTGTTCCGCGCGACCGAGTTCGGCGACGACAGCGACCGGCCGGTGCGCAAGTCCGACGGCGGGCTCACCTATTTCGGCACCGATCTGGCCTATCATGCCGACAAGGCGTCGCGCGCCGACATGCTGATCGACATCTGGGGCGCGGACCATTCGGGCACTGTCAAGCGCATCCAGGCGGCGGTGAAGGCGCTGACGCACGGACGCGTGCCGCTGGACGTGAGGCTCGTCCAGATGGTGCGACTGCTGCGCGGCGGCGAGCCGGTCAAGATGTCCAAGCGGTCGGGATCCTTCATCACGATTGCGGATGTGATCAATGAGGTGAGCAAGGATGGAAAAGACGGCAAGGATGTCGTCCGCTTCACCATGCTCACCCGCAAGGCGGATGCGCAGATGGATTTCGATTTCGCCAAGGTGGTGGAGGCATCGAAGGACAATCCGGTCTTCTACGTACAATATGCGCATGCCCGCATCCGCTCGCTCCATCGCCGGCTGGCCGAGGCGGGGCTCGCATTGCCTGCGCCGGAGCTGGCGCGACTCGATTCGGAGGAACTCGGCCTAGTCAAATTGGCCGCGCAATATCCGCGCGTGATCGAGCAGGCGGCGGCGACTCGGGAACCGCATCGCGTGGCGTTTTACCTGGCCGATCTGGCCGCGGCGCTGCACGGCCTGTGGAATCGGGGCAATGACGATCCCTCGCGCCGATTTTTGATGGTTAACGATGTTGAAACCACATCCGCGCGACTGGCCTTGGCAGACTCCGTAGGGCAAATCATTCGTAACGGTTTGCGCTTAATGGGAGTTAAGGCTGCCGAGGAGATGGCGTGATGTCGGATGTGGACCGGGCGACGATGGTGGACGAGGACCGCCTGCCCTGGCTGGAGGCGGTGGACGATGACGAGCCCCGCGGCGGCAGCGGCGCCGGCACCGGCACGCTCGTCGCGGCGCTGATCGCGGCGCTGGTCGCGCTGGGCCTGGTGGTCGGCGGCGTATTCTGGCTGCGCGATCGCGGCCAGCCCGACGGCACCGGCGAGGGCGAGCTGATCGCCGCGCCGGCCGGCGACTATAAGGAAAAGCCGGCCGCGCCCGGCGGCATGAAGGTGGAAGGGCAGGGCGACGCGGCTTACGCCGCCAGCACCGGCGCGACGCCGAACAGCGCGATCGACATCGCCGCGGTGCCCGAAGCGCCGGTTAAGCCTGCTAAGGCCGCGCCTAAAGCGGCGTCGGAGCCCGTGGTTAAGCCGGCGGTAGCAGCTGCGGCGCCGGGCAAGACGGTTTCTGGCGGCACGATCCAGCTGGGCGCCTTCTCAAGCTCGGCCAAGGCCAACGAGGCGTGGAAGTCGCTCTCCGGCCGCTTCGCCTATCTCAAGCCCTATGCCGGCGCGGTGACCCCGGTCAGCATCGGCAAAAGCACGATGTACCGCCTGCGCGCGGGCGTCGGCGGCGAGGCGCAGACGATCTGCGGCAAGCTGAAGGTCGCCGGCGAGACCTGCGCGGTGGTGTCGAACTAATCTCCCTCCCCCGGCGGCGATTGTTGCGAAAGTCCTTCCCGTCATCCCGGGCTTGACCCGGGATCCCCCTTCCTAGTCGTCCGAGGAGTTAGCGGGACCCCGGATCAATCGGCAATTATTCCCTTACCCCAAGGAAGGTCGCATCCGTACCCCGGCGCAGGCCGGGGTCCCGCGGGGGGCGGCCCGTGGCTGGGCCCCGGCCAGGGGCG
>CAXUMU010000263.1:0-4568 GCA_964252145.1 uncultured Sphingomonadaceae bacterium | reverse complement strand
ACGCCGGGCCGCAGGCAGCAGAAGCCGCGGACGATCACGTCGATCTTCACGCCCGCGCCGCCTGCGCTGCTGTTCTCGGCGTAGATCGCGGTGGCGGACGTGATGGTGGGGGTGTTGAGGGGTTCGCCGGCGCCGCGGTTACCAACAGGTGCGGGATGCCCCTCTTCTGTCGCCGGGTTCCATGCGTCGATATTCGAATCCACCGCAATCCATGGGAACGTCACGCCGCCGGTTGCTAGATTGCGGGTAAGACCCGGCATGATCTCAATCGGGCCGCTGAAGAACGTGGCGTCGCCCTCGGTCAATTCGACATTGATGAAGCGCTCGCCAACCGCGTTCCTTCCGCCTGAGTTCGTGGTGATCGTTCCCCGGCAAGGCGCCATGACTTGCGCCATCTTTCGCTTGGCGAGCCGGCGAGCCTGCGGATGGCTGGGCACCTGGTTAGTCAGCGAGTCGGCGCGCACCGCACCGCGTTCGTCGATGTCGTCTTCATCGGTCCAAGGGTCGGTTTCGACTGCGTTGAAGTCGTGAAGACTGCTGATGTAAGTCAGCGCGATCTCGTTGACCGCCTGCTCGTCCTGCACGCCTTCTTGGTAGCTGTAGGACACGATTTCGTCCGGACCGAGATCGACGGTCGGCGCGTAATAGCGGCCAGGGCGCGGCAGTAGCGCTCCGTCGGACCGCTCCACGATCCAGCCATCGCAGCAGGCCAGCAGGTTGCCCAACACGCCCTTGTGCGGGTCAGTATGCTTGTGGCTGACGCACGAGCGGTAGCGCGGCTCGTGAGCCGGGTTGCTGGGATCGGAAGCCCATGTGACCGATGATCCGACCGGATGATCATAGGCCAAATCGCCGGAGAAATTGATGTTGGCGCCGGATATGCTGCTGACGACGCGCGTCTCGGTGTGGTCGACCCGGCCTGTCGCGTTGATGACGATCGTCATGCCCACCGCGAGACCCGATACCGAACCGACCGCAACATGGTGGTCCCCATGTGGGGCCGCCAGCGCCAGCGCAACCTGCACGCCCTTCAGCGACACAGGCAGATCCGCATCGTCCGCGCAGAGCGTCCAATAGTTGATCGTCGGGGCGAAGTAGCGGCTCCACACCCGCGTCAACTCGGTCGCGTCGGGACCAATCGCGCCCGGCGCGGTGTAGCTCTTTTCACGCCAGAGCTTGTAGTGGGCGATGTGCAGCCATGCGTTCTCGGACCACTTCCACGTCGTTGGGTCGGTCAGGCTCTGCGTCTCGTCGCGCCAGTCATAGACCAGTTGGGCGCGGATCACGGCCGAGCCGGCAGGCGGGATGCCTGAAGGATATGTCTCCTGATATTCCTTCGCCTTTACCGATGCGTAGGTGACTGCCATCGTCGCAACGCCATCACCGCGGTGAGCGCTGGTCCAGATGCTCGGGAGTAGCGCGATGATCGCGGAGAACGCCGTTTCGATCGCATTCCCAAGCGTCGTGTAGATGTGGACGGCGGCATTCTTGTAGCGCTTGTCATCGCCCTGTTGAACCGTACTTCCCGAGAGCGTGACCTTATCGTCGCCGAGATAGAATTGCTCGTAGCCGTCGATCCGCCCGTCGTGAAGCGCGCCAACGTCGACCGCGGTGCCGTCGCTGGCGGTTTCGTAAAGCGCATAGGCGTAGAAGGCGCGGAAACGGCCATAGCCGGAGAAGCGGGCCGGCGTGGGAGACTTCAGCGGCCCTTCGGTCTGTTCCGGCTTCGGGTGCGGGGCGAATGCGCCGGCAATAATCGACACAGCGTCGCTGACGGCGCTGATCTGGAGCGCCGCAGCAAACGGCTGCCCTCCCGGAATAGCCGAGAGGACGGCGACGCCGATCTCTTTCAGGATGAAGCCGAGCGTCTTGCCCATCTAGGGCCGCCAGCGACGGATCGGCGCCGCCCAGTCATGCGGGATAGCGACGATACCGCGTGGCGCGAGCGTGACCCACCGCTTGCCACCAAACAGCGCGCCGACCTGCGTAGGGCCGCCCTCCCCTACAACATTGATCACCGCCACATCGCCCGGCGCCGGATCGTCCCACGTCTCGGGACAGAGCGCATCCTGCAACCCGGTCGTCCAAAGCTCCACCAGTCCGCCGGCGTCGGCGATCAGGGCTTCGGCTTCGGCTTCCGTGTTGTAGCGGCCACGCCAGCGCATGATCGGATCCGCACCCAGATGCATCGCCACCCAATCGCCGGGGAAAGTGCAGCAGTCGTGGCTCCCCCATGCCCATGGCGTGCGTGCGGCGCGCTCCAGATACGGCCCCAACATCAGCGCGGCCCGAAGCGACGCGTGGTGCCCAAACTGATCCCCGCGACGTGGCTGAAGAACGCGTCGGTGGGCGAGCGGCGACGCTGGTCGGCGTCGGTCCAGAACGCCATCGGCGCTCGGCTGCGATTGGTGTCCTCTGTAGCAACGGACAGGCTGATCGTGCGCGTGCGCCCGTCCTGCCCCGGTTGGCTGCTGACCGTGAGGGTGTCGGCGCGGTAGCGACTCTCCCACGTCACCGGGCCGAGCTGCTGCCAGTCGTCATCGAACCGGATCGTGCCGACATCGACGCGGGCGCGCTTGACCGTTGGCGCATCCTCCAGCGCGAGCCGGACCGTCTCGGCCGTCACGCCGGAGACCTGCACGTCAATGCGCTCGGCGACGCCGTTCACGATCTGCTGGAATTCGGGGAAGCTGATTAACTCGCCGCCGCCAAGGTAGATCGAATCCTCGGGCTCGGTGTTATCGGCGGGAATGAACAGGTCGCCTACGCATGACGAAATGCGGGCTGGTGGCACGCTGTCGATGCGGACAAGGATGCTTTCCCTCACGCCGCGGGCTTCCGCATGTCTTCGACGAAGGTGATCGCGCAGGACGTGTAGCGGCCCAGGTTCGTCGCGTTCGAGGTCGCCGCGGCCAGGCGCATCTGGCAGCGCGGATTGTCAAAATCGAGCGCGGTGCCGGCGGTGATCGCTTCCCGCAGTGGCGGCCGAAAGCCGATCTCTGCACCACTGATCGAGATCACCCGGTAGGCGCGCCAGCCCCAGGTCGTGTGATTGATCGAGAAGGTCTCGCCGCCCAGCAGCGGAAGCTCGGAGGTGATCGCGAGGGTGAGCGAGGTGGCCCGGAGTGCTGCGGCATTGACCGAGGTGGCCGCCGCACCGCTGTCCTCATATTCGGACGTGTCGCTGAAGTCGGTGTCGTCGCTGTGCGGAACGGTGGTGCCGGGGCCAACAGGCTGGTGTAGCCGGTCGCAGAAGCTGACCACGACGGCACGCGAGCCGCCATCCATGCCATCGGTGATCGCCCGCCAAGCGAGGCTATCTTCCCGAGCGCGAGTGCGGCCATTGGTGAAGTCGGCGCGCCAATATCCGCCGCCGTCCGTCTCGATCGGTTCATCGATTCCGGAAAGCGACGTACCTCCCGATGTGACCGAGCCGACGCGGCGGATGTCCTGATCGGCGAACTGGAACTGGCACGGGTGGAATGTCAGCAGCGCCATAGCGCCGGAAGGGTATGACCGGGCGGTTCATGCGATTACGGCGGATCGGAGCCGGCTTGTTGGGAAAGGGCCGGGAGGGTGAAAGACTGGCCCATCCTGCTTGTTGATGACACGGGGGCGAGCGAGTAAGGGGCGCTGCGTGCCCATCGACCCATACAAAGCAGTCCAGCCCGCTACCAAGGGCGAGGTGGCCGAGATAGCCCTACACGTTCAGATGCTCGCCGTGACCGTTCAGGCGATGCTAGAGCGAGCGGCATCAAGGGGGGATGCCGCATCAGATATCGAGGCTACCAGAGTGCGGCAGGATGTTGCCGACCTCAGCGCGACTATTGAGCAGATGGTTGGACGCGAGTAGGTGTCGCCCGTGCGCCGGCCCATCGCTCTTTTGCTTCTGCTCTTAGGAGGCTGCCAGTTCATCCCCGGCACGGACGCCCATCTCATCCGTGAGGCTGAGACGGAGATCAGCGCCGGCCTTACCGATCCAGTCTCCGCGCAATTTCGAAGCGAACGGGTCTTTCGATCCGGCGATGCCCCAGCGGTATGCGGCGAAGTCAACGCGCACAATCAATTTGGGGGCTACGTTGGCTTTCGGCCGTATGTCTATTTTTCGGGCTTGAAGCGGTTTGAGATTTCCAATGATGGCGCGATCAGCCGCTACTGTCTTGAGCGCATTGCTGCGTCACGTCCCTAACGTCTGTTGCCGTGCGATGCGGCCGGGCACCGCAGCCTGCCCTGATTGGTAAGCGGTAGACGCCGCCTTGGCCGCGAAGCTATTGGCTTGCCCTAAGATGCGGCGCTCAAAGCCATCCGGGTTGACCGAATTGCTGGCGTCGATGGCGATGTGCTGAACCACGGTCATGCCGCCCCCGCCACCGCCGATATTGGGCAACGAGCCATTGGGGTAGACGCGCCCCGCTCCGCCCATAGTGACGAACTCGGGACCATTCTCGCCAACGAGATACGTCCGGCCAGGCGCCGTAGGACCGCCCGTTGCTAGCCCCGCGATGTTGCTGCCGAGCGAAAGCACGCCGACCGGGTTGCCTTGCGACCCCCCACCGAACACGGCGGAA
>CAXUMU010000262.1:0-4579 GCA_964252145.1 uncultured Sphingomonadaceae bacterium | reverse complement strand
AGCCTTGAATCAGAACCTCACCCCTATGGGAATCCCAAGAGTCCACACCGCCTAGGCCAGTATCTTGTCGATCGCCCCCGCGGTGATCGGGTGGTAGCCCGGCCGCGCCTTCGCGTATATGCGGCGCGCGATCGGCAGGCCCCAGTCGCCCTGCGCCTTCAGCCCCGCATAAAGCGGCCGCACCAGCAGCGTCCGCCCCACGCTGGTCAGGAACGCTTCCAGCGAGGGAAGCGCCGGATCGTAACGGTTGGCGATGGCCAGCTCCAGCCAGGCGGAGCGGACATAGGGATTGTGCGAGTCCGACAGCGCGAACGCCTGGTCCAGTTCGGCCAGCCGCGCCGCACTCTGCGTGCGGGGCAGCCCGTTCAGGAAGCGCAGCCATTCCTGCGTCGACCATTTCGCCGGATAGATCGCGGATACCGGTCCACCACACGCGAACGCGCGTCCGTCCGCGTCCACCCGCGCCAGCGCGTCGGAGCGGACGTGCACCGCGTTATCGGGCAGGCCGACGCCATAGGCCCAGCGGTCCAGCTCCAGCTTCCGTTCCAGCCCGGCGTCGCCGCGGATCAGGTTGGCGCGCAGGTCCGCCAGAAAGCCGGCGGTGGTCTGCGGCTGGAAGGCGTGGCGATCGAAATAGGAGCGCAGATAAGCGTCCCACTTCGCCCGGCCCACCGTCGTCTCGATCGTGCGCAGGAAGGTCGAGCCCTTGAAATAATCGAGCTGGCCCGCCGTCCCTTCGGGTTCGCCGTGCAGCCGGGTCGATTTGTCGGTGGGGCCGGCTTCCTTCAGATCCTTCTGCAGCCCGTCCCACACCAGGTCCGCCTCCACCGCGGCGCGGCGCGGGCCGTACAGCGCCTCCATGATGCGGTTCTCGAAATAGCTGGTGAAGCCCTCGTTCAGCCACGCGTCTGACCAGGTGGCGTTGGTGACGAGGTTGCCCGACCAGCTATGCGCCAGCTCGTGCGCGATCAGGCTGACGTTGGAGCGGTCGCCGGTCAGGAAGGTGGGCGTGGCGAAGGTGAGCGTGGGGTTCTCCATCCCGCCGAACGGAAAGGACGGCGGCAGCACCAGCACGTCGTAGCGGCCCCAGCGGTACGGGCCGTAGAGCCGCTCCGCCGTCTCGACCATCTTCTCGGTGTCGGCCAGTTCGTAGGCGGCGCGGTCCAGCATCGACGGTTCGGTCCACACGCCGGTGCGGTCCCCGAGCGGGCGGAAGGCGAGATCGCCGATCGCGAGCGCGATCAGGTAGGGCGGCACCGCGCGGTCCATCGCGAAGCGGAAGCTGCGCCCGCCGCCGGGCGCAGGCTCGCCGTTCGGGGTGAGCCGTTCGCCGCTCATCACCGCGGTCAGCCCGGCGGGGACCGTGATCTTCGCGGTCCAGCTCTGGCGGATCCCGGGGCTGTCCTGCGTCGGGATCCAGCTGCGGTTGTTGATCGATTCGCCCTGGCTGAACAGATAGGGCTGGCGCTTGCCGGCGGTGAGTTCAGGCGGAAGCCACTGCAGCGCGCCGGCCTGCGGGCTGGAACGGTAGCGCACCACGATCCGCTTCGCGCCCGCCAGTGCCACCGTGAGCGGCGCGCCTTTATACGCCTCCGCCTTGCCCAGCCGCCACTTGAGCGGGCGGCTGGCGGCATCGGTGACGGCGAGGATGGTCAGCTTGTTCGTGTCGAGTACGATCGCCCGCGCGCCCGGCTTGGCCAGCACGTCCAGCGCGGCGGTGCCGCTCATGGTGTGGGCCTTGAAGTCGGCGACGAGATCGAGATCGAGATGCGCCACGCGCGCGACGAGCGGCTGCGCGTAGGACAGCGTGTCGCGCGCTTCCTGTGCCGTCAGCACGGGGGCGGGCGCATCGGGCGCGGCCAAGACGGTAGCGGCCGGGAAGGCCGCGGCGAGAGCCAATGCAACAAGCCCCCACATCCGTTTGCACTGAGCCTGTCGAAGTGCCTGCGCCACACCGTATTGCGAGGACTTCGACAAGCTCAGCCCGAACGGCGTTTGGGGATAAGAGGTCATGGCTTCTTTCGGATCGGCGGGGTGACGTTGCACACGTCTACCGCATTCGCCGGCTTGATGAAGAACGGATCGTGCCGGCTCGCCCGCGCCGCCACCCATGCCGCGAAGGTCGCGCCGTTGGTGTTGAGCACCTGATAGGCCGGGCGCGTCGCGGCGGGGATATCGGCGGCGATCTTGGTCGAGCGGATCGCGATCTGCTCGGCCGGCGTCTTATAGAAGCCCATCGCCTCGGTGCCGCGGCGGCGATCGGCCATATGGTCGATCCCGTCGATCACACGGCCGACCAGCGCGATGTTGCGGTCCAGCTGGCGCGGCGCATGACCGATCACCGCGTAGAGCTCGGCGCCGTTGCCGGTGTCGGGCGGCAGGTCGCGCCCGACCCCGACCATGCCGTAGCAATGCACCAGCCAGCTCGCCTTGCCGTCGCTGGCGACCGGCCAGCCGGACGCGTGGCCCACGCGCGGCGCATAGGCATCCCGGTACGGCAGCGCGCGGAAGCGCGGCGGCGTGCCGGCGCTTTCATATTCGGCCCGCGGATCGGCGACGAACCCGGGCGGGGGCGAACCCAGTTCCGCCGCCTTCCACTGCACCACATAATCGTCCTGCACGCGTACGATCGCCGCGCCTTCGTCGAACGCATTGTAGCGGATCAGCGCGCGGATGTTGGCGACATGCAAGGGCGCGAACCGGGGCGCGAGCTGGATCAACACGCGGCCGCCATCGCCCAGCGTCATCACCACCAGATCGTCGGCCGGAATGTCCTGCCACGCGGCCGGCGGCGCATGGTCCACGATCTCCTGCGGCGTAGGCGCGGTCGCGGCCAGCGGCGCGAAGGCGGCGCCGCCCAGCGCCGCCGCGACCAGCCGGCCAAGGTTTCGCTGCGGCATGACCGGGCTCCCTGCTGTCGTTCCGACCATCGTTGCTCGCACGGGCGTGGCGGCGCGTCCAGCGGCGGCGAATGTGGCCAATTTGCCAATTGAAGCCGCGCGGCGAGCCGCTAGGCTGGAGGCGCACGCGAAAGGGGCGACATGGCTGGACGGATTGGCTTGTTAGGATTGATCGCCGCGCTGGCGCTCGCCGGGTGCGCGTCTTCCTCGTCCACCCCGGCGCGGCCTGCCACGGCCTCGTCCGCCGCGCCGGGAATGGGCCGCGGCTACAATCACGATCCCTTCCCCTCGACCTACAAGCGCTATCCCGGCGTGCCGACGCTGGTGCGGAACGCGACGATCTACGACGGCGAAGGTGGCCGTATCGACGGCGGCGAGGCATTGTTCGCCGACGGCAAGATCATCAGCGTCGGCAAGACCGTCGCCGCGCCCGCCGGCGCGGTCGTGATCGACGGGACGGGCAAGTGGCTCACCCCCGGCGTGATCGACGTGCACAGCCATCTGGGCGATTATCCCTCGCCCTCGGTCGCCGCACTGTCCGACGGCAACGAGCTGACCGGCCCGGTCACACCCGAGGTGTGGGCCGAGCATAGCGTGTGGCCGCAGGATGCAGGCTTCGGCCGCGCGCTCGTGAACGGCGGGGTCACGACGCTGCAGATCCTGCCCGGATCGGGCAATCTGTTCGGCGGGCGATCGGTCACGATCAAGAACGTCTATGCGCGCACCACGCAAGCGATGAAGTTTCCCGGCGCGCCCTACGGCCTGAAGATGGCGTGCGGCGAAAATCCCAAGCGCGTCTATGGCGAGAAGGGGCGCGAACCCTCCACCCGCATGGGCAACGTCGCCGTCGACCGGATCACCTGGGCGAAGGCGGTCGAGTATAAGCGCAAGTGGGACAAATATGAGAAAGCCGGCGGCGAGCCGCCCGCGCGCGACATCGCGATGGATACGCTGCGCGGCGTGCTGGACGGCGAGATCCTGGTTCACAACCACTGCTATCGCGCCGACGAGATGGCCAACGTGATCGATATGGCCAAGGAGTTCGGCTACCGCGTCACCGCCTTTCACCATGCGGTGGAGGCGTACAAGATCGCCGACCTGCTGAAGGCGAACGACGTCTGCGCGGTGGTGTGGGCGGACTGGTGGGGCTTCAAGATGGAGTCCTACGACGCGATCAACGAGAATCTGGCGCTGCTGCAGAAGGCCGGCACCTGCGCGATGATCCATTCCGACGACGAGAACGGCATCCAGCGGCTGAACCAGGAAGTGGCCAAGGCGCTCGCCGCGGGCCGCCGCGCGGGCATCGTCATCCCCGACGAGGTGGCGTGGGAATGGCTCAGCTACAATCCGGCGAAGGCACTGGGCATCGCCGCCAAGACCGGGAGCCTGAAACCCGGCAAGATGGCCGACGTGGTGCTGTGGAACGGCAATCCGTTCAGCGTCTACACCCGACCGGCGAAGGTGTGGATCGACGGGGCGCTGCTGTACGATAGCGACGATCCGAAGTCGCGGCCGGTATCCGATTTCGAGCTGGGCCAGCCTGGCCAGGGAGACGTGAAGTGACGCGCTTCCTGAACAGTCTCTTCTTCCGCCTGAACAAAACCCCCGTTGGTGTCGAGCAGCATCGAGCGAAGCCGAGATGCGCCCGTCGAGAAATCTTCGACATGCTGTCTCGACTA
>CAXUMU010000261.1:0-4648 GCA_964252145.1 uncultured Sphingomonadaceae bacterium | reverse complement strand
GCCCGCCGGGCTGACCGACGCCGTCGCGGAGGCGCTCGCCGCGAGCGCGGTGCCGGTGCGGATCCTGCTCGCCGAGCACGACGCCACCGCGCTCGCCTTCACCGCCGAATATGCCGGACGCCGCTTCGCTCCGCTCCGCCAGTCGGGTCGGGCGGCGTGCGCGGTGCTTGCCAGCCGGTCGCACAGCTTCGCGGCATCGGCAGATGCGGACTGGCTGAGCGGACGGGTGATCGCAGAGCTGGAGGCGTTCGCCGCGAGCTAGGCCGGCACGGCGGCGTGCGCGGCGGTCGGGTGGGTGTGCGCGGTCGCCTCGAAATCGGCCTCGGCGAGGAAGCGTTCGGCGTCCAGCGCGGCCATGCAGCCGGTGCCGGCGGCGGTGATCGCCTGGCGGTAGATCTTGTCCATCACGTCGCCGCACGCGAACACGCCTTCCACGCTGGTGCGCGTGGTGCCGCCCTCGACCCGGATATAGCCGTCGTCGTCGAGATCGAGGTGGCCGGCGAACAGCTCGGTCGCGGGATGATGGCCGATCGCGACGAAGCCGCCGTCGACGTCGATCCGCGATATCTCGCCGGTGCCGGTGTCCTTCAGGTCCATGGCGATCAGGCCCTGATTGCCCTCGCCGCCGACGAACCGGTCGACCGCCTTGTCCCACAGGATCTTGATGTTGGGATGCGCGAACAGTCGGTCCTGCAGGATCTTCTCCGCGCGCAGCGCATTGCGGCGGTGGATCAGCGTCACGTCGTGGCTGTGGTTGGTGAGGTAGAGCGCCTCCTCCACCGCGGTGTTGCCGCCGCCGATCACCGCCACCTTCTTGCCGCGGAAGAAGAAGCCGTCGCAGGTCGCACAGGCCGAGACGCCCTGCCCGCGCAGCCGCGTCTCGCTCTCCAGCCCCAGCCAGCGCGCCTGCGCGCCGGTCGCGATCACCAGCGTGTCGCCGGAGTAGACCGTGCCGCTGTCGCCGACCAGGCGGAACGGGCGCTGCGACAGGTCGACCGAGACGATCGTGTCATACATCATCCGCGCGCCGACATGCTCGGCCTGCGCCTGCATCTCTTCCATCAGCCACGGCCCCTGGATCACGTCGCGGAAGCCGGGATAATTCTCGACGTCGGTGGTGGTGGTCAGCTGGCCGCCGGGCTGGATGCCCTGCACGACGATCGGCGCCATCCCGGCGCGCGCGCCGTAGATCGCGGCGGAGAGGCCGGCGGGGCCGGAGCCCAGGATCAGCATGCGGGTGGAATGGACGGCGGTCATTGCGGGTGGCGGAGCCTCATGCTGTGTCGCTTGCCGCAGATAGGGTGCCGCCCCCGTGCCTTGCAACCTTCCTCGGCGGGTCAGCCGGCGCGCGCCAGCCCCGCGCGCGCGACCGCGACCTGGCTCAGATCGAAGCGCTCGTCGAACGCCATGCCCAGGCGCCCCCGTTCGGACCAGCGGACCTCGCCGCAGTAGCGCTGGCCGTCGACCAGCTCGAGCTCGATCCGCGTGCCCGCGGCGAAGCCGCGCTCGATCTCGATCATCGCGCCACCGCTGGAGACGTTGCGCACGCGCACCGCCTGGCTGCGGCCCTCGCCGGTCAGGATCGCCGAACGCAGCACCGCCAGCCGCGGCTGGCGTGCGGCGATGGGTTCGGCCGACGCCAGCCCGTCGCGCTGCGCGCGCAGCCGCGCCTCGTCGCCCGGCAGCGGCTTGCCGAAGATATAGCCCTGGATGTGGCTGCAGCCGAGCGAGCGGATCAGCTGGAGCTCCTCGACCGTCTCGGCGCCCTCGGCGGTCGTCTCCATGTCCAGGCTGTTGGCGAGCGTGACGATCGCCTTGATAATCTCGGCATTGCGGCTGCCGGGCACGGCGGCGCCGCGCACGAACGACTGGTCGATCTTGATCTTGTCGAACGGCGCCTTGCGCAGATAGCCGAGGCTGGAATAGCCGGTGCCGAAATCGTCGAGCGCGAAGCGCACGCCGATGCCCTTCAGCCGGGCGAACATCGCCTCGGTCTGCGCATCGTCATTCATGAACACGCCTTCGGTGATCTCCAGCTCCAGCCGGTCGGCGGGGAGGTTGGAGGCGGCGAGCGCGCTCAGCACGGTCGCCGGCAAATGCGGGTTGGCGAAATGGATCGGCGAGATGTTGACCGCGACGCGGGTATGGCCGGGCCAGCGCGCGGCCTCGGCGCAGGCGGTGCGGATCACCCATTCGCCGATCTGCGGGATCAGGCCGATCTCCTCGGCGATCGGGATGAAGCTGGCGGGCGAGACCGGCCCGCGCGTCGGGTGGTTCCAGCGCGCGAGCGCCTCGAAGCCGACCACCGCCTCGGTCGCGGCATCGACGATCGGCTGGTAGAGCAGGTGCAGCCCGCCCGCGCCCAGCACCTTGCGCAGGTCGATCTCCAGCAGCCGGCGGTCCTTGGCGTTGGCGTGCATCTCGGCTTCGTAGAAGCGGTGCACGCCCTTGCCGTCGGCCTTGGCGGCGTAGAGCGCCAGATCGGCGTTGCGCACCAGCGCATCGGCGGTGGCGCCGTCGTCGGGCGAGACCGCGACGCCCAGCGACGCGCCGATCGAGACGTGCGCGCCGTCGATCATGTAGGGCATCGACAGCCGCTCGATGATCGCGCGCGCGATCGTGCTGAGGCGGGCGCGGTCGCCGATGCCGGGCAGCACCACGTTGAACTCGTCGCCGCCCAGCCGCCCGACGCGGCCGGTTTCGCCGATCAGCCGCTGCAGCCGCTCAGCCACCTCGCGCAGCAGCGTATCGCCAACCGGGTGCCCCAGCGTATCGTTGACCGTCTTGAACCGGTCGAGATCGAGCAGGAACAAGGCGCAGCGGTCGCCGCGCGCGGTGCCGTCGCGCACCGCCGTCTCCAGCGTCTGGCGCATGACGACGCGGTTGGGCAGCCCGGTCAGCGGATCGTAGCGCGCGAGCCGGCTGATCTCGGCCTCCGAGCGGCGCATCTCGGTGAGGTCGGAGCCCGAGCCGCGGAAGCCGACGAAGCGGCGGCGATCGTCGAACGCCGGGCGGCCGGAGAGCGACCACCAACGTACGTCGTTGGTCTGGGCGGCGCGCACCGCGACATCGGAAAAGGCGATCCGCGCCGACAGATGGAAGCCCAGCGTACGCTCGCCGCGCGGCGAATTGATGTCGTCGTCGCCGCCGTTCAGCACCAGTTCGGTGAACGGCCGGCCCAGCAGCGAGCTCCGCTCATGCCCCAGCGCCTCGGCCAGCTCGGCGGAGATGTAGGTGAGGCAGCCGCCGGTGTCGGTCTCCCAGAACCAGCCGCGGCCGCTCGCCTCGAACTCGGTCAGCAGCAGGCTCGCCTTGGTGGCGACCTGCTCCACCGCGGCGCGGCTGCGGAACGCCCGGCGCCGGCTGCGCAGTCCGCTCACCACCATGGCGAGCGGAAAGATCGTCATGACCGAGCCGAACAGGATGAGCGGCAGCGAGCCGAACAGCAGCAGGCATGCGAGCAGCAGCCCCGCCCAGCACGCCGCCGCGGCGATCGGCACCGGCGCGAACACCAGCGCGATGGCGATCGCGAAACCGATGCGCGCCGCGACCAGCACCGGCGCCGCCGTTTCGCCCAGCGGGATCTGGAACAGGAAGAACAACGCTCCGGCCGCGCCGCCCACGATCAGCGCGTAGGTGGAGACGACGATCGTGAGCACCGGCGGACCGGATCGCCGCACCGCGGGCACGCGCACGATCGCGTTGAACAGCAGATCGACGAGCAGCAGTCCGCCCACCAGCGCCAGGCAGCCGTCGAACAGCGCCTTGGGCGCGGTCGGCGCGATCGCCCACAGCGTGGCGACAGCGCCGCCGATACGCGCGCCGATCAGCCACGGCGCGGCCGCGATGGTCGTCCGCAGCGCCTCGTCGATGGCATCCCGGCCCGGATCGTTCGGCCCATGGCCGAAGCCGAGCAGCGAACGCCACACGGCCGACATGCCGTCAGCCGATCCGAGCGTCAGACCAACCGAACCCGATCTACGCTCTCGCCGCATTCCCGCCCCACCTGAACTGATGGTCGTTGTGGCGTGAACTGCTTAATCTTGTGTTTCCGGGCCGATCCGCGATCGCCGTTTTCGACTATTCGGAAGTCGTCTGCGCCACCGCCAGCATATTTCCCGAAGGATCGCGGAAGTGAAACCGGCGCCCGCCCGGAAAGGCGAAGATCGGCACCGCGATCGCGCCGCCCGCCGCCTCCACCGCCGCCAGTGCCGCATCCAGGTCGGCCACCTCAATCACCGGCAGCGGCGCGGCCGGCGCTTCGGCGGGATCGCCCTGCAGGCCGATATCGGTGTCGCCCGTGGTCGTCGCGGCATAGGTCGGGCCGAAATCGGCCAGGGTCCAGCCGAACGCGGTCTCGTAGAAGCGTTTCGTCGCCGACAGGCCGGCGGCGGGCAGTTCGACATAGTTGAGACGAGCCATCACATCCTCCGCGGTTCGACGGAACATCGCAAGAACATCGCCGCTTGGCAAGCCCGTCAGAGAGACCGCAATGCCTGCGCCGGTCGGGCGGCGAGGACGGGCAACGATCCGACCAGACCGATTCCGAAGGTCAGCAGCGCGCCGCCGGCCAGCGTCAGCCCGACGACGCCCCAGTCCGGCCCCCACGCCAGATCGAACAGCTGCGTGATCACGTACCAGCCCGCCC
>CAXUMU010000260.1:4083-4707 GCA_964252145.1 uncultured Sphingomonadaceae bacterium | reverse complement strand
ACTTCTACGAATGGGGGCCGGGCGAGGCGCGGATCGTGCTGTCGTGGGATCAGCCCGACGCGGAGGTGGCGGCGCTGGCGGCGGCGATCGCCGCTCTCTGAGGCCGAGCGGATGGAGCTCGCCCGCCCGCCGGGGCAGACGCTGCAGGCGCGCGTCGCGATTCCCTTCGCGGTCACGACGCTGATCTGGAGCTCCACCTGGTTCGTGATCCGCGAGCAATTGGGGCCGGTGCCGTCGATATGGTCGGTCAGCTACCGCTTCATAGCGGCGGCGCTGGGAATGATCGCCTTCGCGGCGTGGCGGCGCGACGCCTTGCGCATCGGCCGCGCGGGGCAGGGCATCGCGCTGCTGTTCGGCCTGTTCCAGGTCGTGCTCAACTTCAACCTGGTCTACCGCGCCGAGAGCTACGTCACCTCGGGCCTGGTGGCGGTGACCTTCGCGCTGCTGATCGTGCCCAACGCGATTCTCGCGCGGCTCTTCCTCAAGCAGCGCGCGACCGGCCGCTTCCTCGCCGGATCGGCGGTCGCGCTGGCCGGGGTAGGGTTGCTGTTCCTGCACGAGATCCGGGTATCGCAGGCGGGCGGCCGGGCGGTGGCGTTGGGGCTGGGGCTGACGCTGCTGGGC
>CAXUMU010000260.1:0-4073 GCA_964252145.1 uncultured Sphingomonadaceae bacterium | reverse complement strand
ACGTCCAGCCTGCTCGCCTGGGGGATGGCGTATGGGACGGCGATGAACTCGGGGATCGCGCTGGCGACGGCCGGTCCGCCGGTCGGCGATCCGCGCGCGCTCTACTGGGCGGGCGTGCTGTATCTGGGGCTGGTGGCGTCCGCGCTCGCCTTCACGCTCTATTTCGGGGTGATCCGCGTGATCGGCCCGGCGCGCGCGGCCTATATCAACGTGCTGACGCCGGTGCTGGCGATGGCGATCTCCACCGCGTTCGAGGGCTATCGCTGGTCGGTGATGGCGGCGGCGGGCGGGCTGCTGGCGATGGGCGGGCTGCTGATCGCGCTACAGGCGCGCGGGCGCTAGCGCGCGCAGGCCCTCGCGGTAGGTGGGGTAGAGCGGGTTCCAGCCGAGCAGGCGCTTCGCCCGGCCGTTCGCGACGCGGCGGTTCTCGGCATAGAAGCCGCGCGCCGTGGGCGAGAGCCCGGCCTCGTCCAGCGGAACGAGCGGCGGGACCGGCAGGTCGAGCAAGGCGCAGCCGTAGGCGATCACCTCGCTCTGGCTGGCGGGCTCGTCGTCGGCCAGGTTGTACGCGCCCGGCGGCCCGGCGAAACTGGCGCGCACGCCCGCGACGATGTCGGCGACGTGGACGCGGCTGAATACCTGCCCGGGCACGTCGATCCGCCGCGCCTGGCCCGATCGGATGCGATCGAGCGGGGAGCGGCCCGCTCCGTAGATGCCGGGCAGGCGAAACATGCGCATGTCGGGCCGGAGCGCCCCCCAGGCGAGATCGGCGGCGGCGCGCGCGGTGCGGCGGCCGTGGCCGACGGGCGCGCTCTCGTCGACCCACGCGCCGCCGGCATCGCCGTAGACGCCGGTCGAGGAGAGGTAGCCGATCCACCGCGCCGGCGCGCCCGCGAGCAGGGCGGCGTAGCGCGCGAGCACGGGATCGGCGTCGCCCTCGGGCGGGACCGAGGAGAGGATGTGCGTCGCCGCGGCGATCTCGGCGCGGACGGCATCCGCGTCCGCGAACGCGATCGCGCCGCCGGCCGGCTCGCGGCAGGTGCCGATCACCTGCCAGCCCTCGGCGCGCAACGCGGCGGCGAGGTGGGCGGCGGTGTAGCCGAGACCGAAGATGAGCATGCGCGACATAATCGCGATCCTAGCTTCATTCTTCATCGTCATGCCAGCGCAGGCTGGCATCCAGGCGGCCGAGGTTGCGTGCCGAACCTCCGTTGTCTGGACCCCGGCCTGCGCTGGGGTGACGAGTGATTGTGCGAGCCAGAGCGCCCGCGTAGAGCCTGTGCCATGCTCGATGCCCAGTCCGCCGCGGCCCAGCCGCCCCATGCCATCCGCCGCGAGGATTATCGCCCGCCGGACTGGCTGGTGCCGGAAGTGGCGCTGGATTTCGCGCTCGATCCGGCCGCCACGAAGGTGACCGCGCGGCTGGAGGTGCGGCGCAACGGCGAGCACCGCCGCGCGCTGCGGCTGGACGGCGACGGCTTGCGCCCCAGCGCGGTGCGGGTCGACGGCGCCGATGCGCCGTGGCGGATGGACTGGCCCGCGCTGGTGATCGACCTGCCCGGCGACGCGCACGCGATCGAGACCGAGGTGACGCTGGACCCCGGCGCCAATTCGCAGCTGATGGGGCTCTACGCCTCCGCCGACATGCTCTGCACGCAGTGCGAGCCCGAGGGTTTCCGCCGGATCAGCTTCTTCCCCGACCGGCCCGACGTGCTCAGCCGCTATGTCGTGCGGATGAGCGCTGACAAGTCGCGCTATCCGGTGCTGCTGGCCAATGGCGACCGCATCGCGACCGGCGACCTGCCGGACGGGCGCCACTTCGCCGAGTGGCGCGATCCCTTCCCCAAGCCAAGCTACCTGTTCGCGCTGGTCGCGGCCGATCTCGCCGCCAATCGCGGCAGCTTCAAGACGACGTCCGGCCGCGAGGTGGCGCTGGCGATCTGGGTGAAGCCGGCGGATCTGCCGCGCACCGTGCATGCGATGGCGGCGCTCAAGTCGTCGATGGCGTGGGACGAGCGGGTCTACGGCCGCGAATATGATCTGGGCGAGTTCAACATCGTCGCGGTGCCCGATTTCAACTTCGGCGCGATGGAGAATAAGGGCCTCAACATCTTCAACTCGCGCTACATCCTGGCCGATCCGGAGACCGCGACGGACGCCGACTATGACGCGATCGCCGCGGTAGTGGCGCACGAATATTTCCACAACTGGTCGGGCAACCGCGTCACCTGCCGCGACTGGTTCCAGCTGTCGCTGAAGGAAGGCTTCACCGTCTTTCGCGACCAGCAATTCTCCGCCGACCAGGGATCGCCCGCGGTCAAGCGGATCGAGGACGTGCGCGCGCTGCGTGCGGCGCAGTTCCCGGAGGATGCGGGTCCGCTGGCGCATCCGATCCGGCCGGAAAGCTATATCGAGATCTCCAACTTCTACACCTCGACCGTCTATTCCAAGGGCGCCGAGGTGATCCGCATGCTGCGCACGATGCTGGGCGAGGCGAAGTTCCGTGCCGGCAGCGACCTGTATTTCGAGCGGCACGACGGCACCGCGGCCACCTGCGAGGATTTCGTCCGCGCGATGGAGGATGCGGGCGGGATCGACCTGAAGCGCTTCCGCTTGTGGTACGGCCAGGCCGGCACGCCGCGGGTGAAGGCGAGCCTCGCGCACGATCCCGCGACCGCCAGCGCGACGCTGACGCTGGAGCAGAGCGTGCCGGCGACCCCCGGTCAGCCGGTCAAGCAGGCGATGCCGATGCCGCTCCGGCTGCGCCTGTTCGATGCCGCGGGCGGCGAGGCCGCGCCCGAGCGGATCGAGCTGTTCGACGAGGCGCGGCGCGAGATCCGCTTCGAGGGCGTGGGCGCGAGGCCGGTGCTGTCGATCAACCGCGGCTTCTCGGCGCCCGTCGTGATCGAGACCGATCGCTCGGCGGCGGAACTGGCCTTTCTGTCGGGCGCGGACGACGATCCGTTCGCGCGCTACGAGGCGATGCAGCAGCTGATGATCGACACGCTCGTCACCGCCATCGCCGGCGGTGCGGCCGATCACGCGCCGGTGATCGAGGCGGTGCGGCGCACGCTGAACGATCCCGCGCTGGATGCCGCGTTCGTGGGCGAGGCGGTGCTGCTGCCGACGGAGGCGTTCATCGGCGACCAGCTGCTGGTGGTCGACCCGCAGGCGATCCATGCCGCGCGCGAGGCGCTGCGGATCGATCTGGCGCGCACGCTGGAGGCGGACTGGCGCGGCGCCTATGCGCGATCCCAGGCCAATCGCTACGAATATTCCTCTGCCGCCAAGGGCGCGCGGCGGCTGCGTTCGGTGGCGCTGGGCTATGTCGCGGCGGCCGCGCCGGCGGAGGGGGGAAGCCTCGCCTTCCGCCAGTTCGAGGCGGCGGACAACATGACCGACCGGCAGGGTGCGCTGACCGTGCTGGTGAATGGCGCGACCGCGGAGCGCGAGACCGCGCTGGCCGCCTTCTACGATCGCTACCGCGACAATGCGCTGGTGCTGGACAAGTGGTTCACCACGCAGGCGCTCTCCACGCGGGACGACACCGCCGCCGCGGTCGCGCGGCTGGCCGAGCATTCCGACTTCACGCTCACCAACCCCAACCGGCTGCGCGCGCTGGTGGGCGCGTTCGCCGCGAACCAGCGCGCGTTCCACGATCCGTCGGGTGCGGGCTACCGCTTCCTGGCGGACAAGGTGATCGCGGTCGACCGGATCAACCCGCAGACCGCCGCCAAGCTGATCCCGCCGCTGGGCCGCTGGCGCCGCTTCGACGAGGGCCGGGGCGTGCTGATGCGGGCCGAACTGGAGCGGGTGCTGGCGACGCCTGGGCTGTCGAAGGATGTGTTCGAGCAGGCTTCGAAGAGCCTGGGATGAAGCAAACCGTTCATCCTGAGTAGGGACTGAGCCCTTCGACGCCGCCTTCGGCGGCGCTCAGGGTCGAAGACCCGTATCGAAGGACGCTGCCCGGAACCGTCCTTCGATACGCCATTTCGACAAGCTCAATGGTTACTCAGGATGAGCGGGATTGGTTATAGTTGCTATCAGGTTGAGGCATGATGCTCCCTCCCTTC
>CAXUMU010000259.1:0-4734 GCA_964252145.1 uncultured Sphingomonadaceae bacterium | reverse complement strand
GTCGAGACACGATCGAAGCGGGTGCAGGTGTCTCGACTTCGCTCGACACAAACGGATTGGGCCAGTCTGAAGTCATCCCACTCTAAGCGTTACTTCGGCGGCGGCCCCCAGAACTTCTGCACGTCCGCCGGCGTCACCGGGGCGGGGTAATTGTTGCCGAAGTGGGTGCGAATGTAGGTGACGACGTTCGCGGTCTGCGCCGGGCTCAGCATGTCGGTGAACCACGGCATCGCCCCGCGCCCCTTCGCCACCAGCACGATCGGATAGACCGGCGCGGCGAGCCGCGGATTGTTGGCGAGCGCGGGGATCGTCGCCGCACCCGATCCGCCCTTCCCGTCCGCCATGTGGCACGCCTGGCAGACGGTGCGGTAGACCTGCTCGCCGGTGACGGGGACGACGGCCTTGGTGCCGCCGGGTCCCGGCTCGTCGGCGGATACCGGCGCGGCGGCCAGCAGGAGGGCGGCGGCTAGGATCGGGCGGATCATCGTCAGGCCTCCAGTGCGCGCTTGTGCAGGCGGGTGATCGCATCGATCGAGGACAGCAGCGCGCCCTCCATCCAGCAGCCGACATAGGAGGCATGCTCGCCCGCCAGCACGATGCGGTCGTCCACCCCCACCAGCGTCTGATAATGTTCCTTGCGCGTGTCCTCGTTCCACCGTGCGCAGCAGCCGAGCGTCCACGGCACGCGGCTCCACGCGACCGATGCGCCGGTCAGATATTCCTTGCGGTAGCTCGCCGGGTGGAACACCGATCCCTGCGTCAGCGCGGTCTCGATCCGCTGCTCCGGCGTCATGCCGGCGAGGCGGTATGCGCCCATGCCGCTGGCGAACGCGCCCAGCAGTACCGCCGGCCCATCATCGAGATAGTTGAAGTTCGGGTAGGAGATCAGGCTGATCTCCTGCGTGGTGAAACTGTGCCCGCCATAGATCGCGGCGTCCTCCTCCCAGAAGCGGCGGCGCATCTCGAGCCCGATCTTCACCGAGTTCGAATAAGGCACCGCCGCGATCGCCTTGCGCATCGCCGGCGAGACGCCCAAGTCGATCTGGTTGAGCACGCCCAGCGGGATCGTGCACACGCAATAGTCGGCCTTCGCCTCCGTCACCGTCCCGCTGCCGACATCGGCATAGGTGACGGTGACGCCCGCTTTGTCCTGGGCGATCTTGGTCACCTTCGCGCCGTGCGTGATCAGCGGCTGTACTTGCCTGGCGAACGCCTGGCCGATCATGCCCATGCCGCCGACCGGCTGGAACATCGTCGTCTGGAACTCATAGTTCATGAAGAACGCCATCTGGTTCCAGATCCTGGAATCCAGCACGTCCTTGAATGCGAACGGCTCGGACGGGATCGGCGCGCCGTTCACCCCGCCGCCGGGCGGCCGATCGAAGCCGCGATGCTCGGACGAGCGCAGGTTCTTCGCGTAGCGCATGTCCTGGTCGAGCATGCCCCAGTCGCGCAGCGCCTCCTTCAGCCGGTCGCGGTCCTCGGGCGTCACCGCGCTGTCGAGCGCCTTCTGGTCGATCGCCTTGCCCAGCAGCTCGGCGACATTGCCCTCGAAGTCCGCCGCCAGCGCCTTGAACCGCTGCGGCCGCCCGCCGAACGCGTCGCCGTTATGGACATAGGCATTGTGGTTGAACTGGATGAACGGCTCCAGCTTCACGCCGAACGCCTTGCAGTAATGCAGCAGCGTGCGGTGATGGTGCGGGATGCGCCACGGGCCGGGATTGAGGTAATTGCCCTTGGCGAAGCCGATCTTCTGCGCGGCACCGCCCAGTTCGGTATAGCTGTCGCCGCCGTACAGCGACCAGTTGCGGCCGCCGGCGCGCGCCTGATATTCCAGCACGCGCACGCTGTAGCCGGCCTTGCGCAGCTCGTAGGCCGCCAGCATGCCCGAGAGCCCCGCGCCCAGCACGATGACCGACGCGCCCTTGCGCGCGCCGGACAGCTTGGGCGGGCCGGCGAACTGCGTCTCGGCGGCGTGGCCCATCGTGGTCATCGCCTGATAGAGCGCGGCGGTGCCGCCCATCATCCCGATCGCGGTGAGCACCTGCCGCCTGGTCGTCCGCTGCGTGCCTTGCTCCATCCCGCGAGTCCCCCGCTTTGCTGCACTGCAATAGCGTGTGACGGTTGGAGCGGCACTCGGCAATCACTTTCGTTTACCACGAGGAAACTTGTGCGGGCGATCGGGTCGTGGACAGCGGAGCGCCGGGCGGGTACATATTCGGGCGAATATAGCGATGCGCCGCGCGCGCCCTTCTCCAGGAGCATCCTCTTGCGTCATCTTCCTCGCCTCGCCGCGATCCTCGCCGTCGCGCTCGCAGCACCCGCCTGGGCCGCCGACACGCAGGTCGCGGTCGCGGCCAATTTCACCGAGCCGGCCAAGGAGATCGCCGCCGCCTTCGCCAAGGCGACCGGGCATCAAGCGGTGCTCAGCTTCGGATCGTCCGGCGCGTTCTACACGCAGATGGCGCACGGCGCGCCGTTCGAGGTGTTCCTGTCGGCCGACGCCGACCGGCCGAAGAAGGCGGAGGAGGACGGCCTGGCGGTGCCGAAGAGCCGCTTCACCTATGCGATCGGCCGGCTGGCGCTCTATTCGACCATGCCGGGGCTGGTCGATGCCAAGGGCGCGGTGCTGAAGACCGGCGGCTTCGCCAAGCTCGCGATCGCCGATCCCGCCGCCGCGCCCTACGGCGCCGCCGCGGTGCAGGCGATGACGAAACTGGGCGTCTATCCGGCGCTGGAGCCGAAGATCGTGAAGGGCAGCTCGATCACGCAGGCCTATCAGTTCGTCGCGACCAATGCGGCCGAACTCGGCTTCGTCGCGCTCGCCCAAGTGATCGCGGTGCCGGGCGGGTCGCGCTGGATCGTGCCCAAGAGCCTGCACGCGCCGATCGACCAGCAGGCGGTGCTGCTGAAGACCGGCGCGGCCAATCCGGCGGCGGCGGCGTTCCTGAAATTCCTCAGGAGCCGCCCGGCGCTGGCGATCATCAAGCGCTACGGCTACGAGACGCGCTGACCCGCGATGGACGTGGTGATCCGCACGACGATCGAGCTCGCGGGCGTCACCACCCTGCTCCTGCTGCTGCTGGCGACGCCGCTGGCATGGTGGCTGGCGCGCTCGCGGCGGTGGTGGAAAGAGATCGCCGGCGCGATCTCCGCGCTGCCGCTGGTGCTGCCGCCGACGGTGATCGGTTTCTACGTGCTGATCGCGCTGGGGCCGGCGAGCCCGCTGATGACCCTGCTCCACCCGTTCGGCGTGCGCACCTTGGCGTTCACCTTCACCGGGCTGGTGATCGGCTCGCTCTTCTATTCGCTGCCGTTCGCGGTGCAGCCGCTGCGCACCGCGTTCGAAGGCGTGAGCGACCGCACGCTGGAGGTGGCGGCAACGCTGGGCGCAGGGCCGCTCGACCGGTTCCTGACCGTCGCACTTCCGCTCAGCCGCCGCGGCTTCCTATCGGCCGCGATCCTGGTGTTCGCGCACACCGTCGGCGAGTTCGGCGTGGTGCTGATGATCGGCGGATCGGTGCCGGGACAGACCGAAGTGCTGTCGACGCGGATCTACAGCCTGGTGGAGAGCCTGCAGTTCGGCGAGGCGCGCCGGATCGCGCTGGGCCTCGTGATCTTCGCCTTCGCGGCCCTGTTCGCGCTGCTGATCGTGGAGCGCCGCATCGCCCGGCTGCAGCCGTGACCGGCACCATCGCCGCACGCTTCGCCGGCCGCGTCGGCGGCTTCGTGCTGGACGTCGCGTTCGAGGTGCCGGCGGCGGGGGTGACCGGGCTGTGCGGCCCGTCCGGTTCGGGCAAGACCACCCTGCTGCGCTGCCTGGCCGGGCTGGAACGGCTGCCCGGCACGCTGCGCATCGGCGACGAAATGTGGCAGGACGACCGCCGCTTCACGCCCCCCGAGCGACGCCGCGTCGGCTACGTGTTCCAGGGTGCCAACCTGCTGCCGCACCTGAGCGTGCGCGGCAACCTGGCATTCGCCGTCAAGCGCGCGCGCGCCGGCCCGTTCGCGTTCGACGATGTCGTCGCACGCACCGGCGTCGCGGCCTTGCTCGATCGTGCGCCGGCGCGCCTGTCGGGCGGCGAGGCCCAGCGCGTCGCGATCGCGCGCGCGTTGCTCGCCCAGCCGCGCCTCCTGCTGATGGACGAGCCGCTGACCGGCCTGGATACCGAAGCCAAGCGCGACCTGCTCGCAGCGCTCGAATCGCTGCTGCCGGGGCTTGCGCTGGCGACCTTCTATGTCAGCCACGATCCCGGCGAGCTAGCGCGGCTGGCCGCGCGGCGAATCTCGCTGGCGGCGGGACGAGTCGTTTGAACCTGCCGGACGTGCTTCTGGTTACCGCCCAAGGTGCAATCCAGATTGGAGATTTAGCCGGCCGAATCTGCTATGTCCCCGGCATGGAACGTTATTTTTTCGATCTTAGCGAGTGCGGCAGCCTCTCCGTGGACCCGGAGGGGGTCGAGCTTCCCGACTTGGGCGCAGCGCGCGATCGTGCGATCCTCGCCGCGCGCGACCTGATGTGCGGCGAGATCAAATCCGGTCGATTGTGCCTGGGGTGCAGCATCACCGTGCGCGACTCCGCCGGCCGCGAGGTGCTCACGCTGCCGTTCCGCGAGGCGGTGGCCATCACCGGACTGCATTAGCCGCCGGTCGTCCTGAGCCTGTCGAACGACCAGGGCCTCTAGGTTGTGTGGACACTTACCGGAGCCATAGGATGGTTGCGGCGAGTGTGAC
>CAXUMU010000258.1:284-4736 GCA_964252145.1 uncultured Sphingomonadaceae bacterium | reverse complement strand
CCTGCGACCCTTAGACCCCCAGTCTAATGCGCTACCAGGCTGCGCCACGCCCCGATCCAGGCGGCGCGCTTTAGGGCGAAGGCCGGCCCGTGGCAAGCGCGGCGGTTGCGCTGGGGCAGGCGGACGTGATAGGCGCCCGCCGTCTTCAGGCCGCGCCATTCGCGCCCGCCAGCTTCCAGGAAGCCCACAGCTCCATGTTCGCCTCTCCCGCTTATGCCCAGGCCGCCGGCGCCGCCAGTTCCGGCGCCAGCACGTTCCTGTTCTTCGGCCAGTTCCTGCTGCTGGGCCTGGTATTCTACTTCCTGCTGCTGCGCCCCCAGCAGAAGCGGGCGAAGGAGCACCGCGCCACGATCGATGCGGTCAAGAAGGGCGATCAGGTCGTCACCGGCGGCGGTCTGATCGGCCGCGTCACCCGCGTCGACGATAGCGAGATCGAGATCGAGCTGGCGCCGAACGTGCGCGTCCGCGCGGTGAAGGCGACGATCACCGACGTGCGCCTGGCGGGCGGCGGCAAGCCGGCGAACGACTGACCGTCATGCTGGATTTCCCGCGCTGGAAGATCTGGTCGATCCTCGCCATCGTGGCGATCGGCATCGCCTTCGCCGTGCCGAGCCTTATTCCCGAAGCGATCCTCGGCCGCGTCGTCAACGTCGAGAAATTGCCGCGGATCAACCTGGGCCTCGACCTCTCCGGCGGCAGCCACATCCTGCTGGAGGCCGATACCGCCGACGTCGCCCGCCAGCGCGTGGCGGTGATGGAGGAGACGGTGCGCGCCGAGATGCGCCGCGGCGATCCGAAGATCGACGTGGGCGAGATCTCGACCGCGGGCAACAGCCTGTCGTTCATGGTGCGCGATTCGAGTCAGCTCGACGCCGCGGTGGAGCGGGTGCGCGCGCTGACCCAGGGCGTGGGCGTCACCGGCCAGCGCGACTGGGACGTGCGCGTCGTCGATTCGACGCGGATCGTGCTCACCCCCACGCAGTCCGGCCTCACCGCCGCGGTCGACAATGCGATGCAGGTCGCGACCGAGGTGGTGCGCAAGCGGATCGACGAGCTCGGCACCAAGGAACCGACGATCATCCGCCAGGGCGCCGACCGCATCGTCGTCCAGGTGCCGGGGCTGCAGAACCCGGAAGCGCTGAAGACGCTGCTGGGCAAGACCGCCAAGCTCGAATTCAAGATGGTCGACCAGACCGCCGATCCGGCGCAGGTGGCGCTGGGCCATGCGCCGATCGGCAGCCAGGTGCTGCCCTATCCCGACAGCCCGACCAAGGCGATCGCGGTGCAGCGCCGCGTGATCATCAGTGGCGACGAGCTGGTGGATGCCAATCAGGGCTTCGACCAGACATCGAACCAGCCGGTCGTCAACATCCGCTTCGACAGCGCCGGCGGGCGCAAGTTCGCCAAGGTGACGCAGGAGAATACCGGCAAGCCGTTCGCGATGATCCTCGATAACGTCGTGCTCTCCGCCCCGAACATCAACGAGCCGATCCTGGGTGGATCGGCGCAGATCACCGGCCACTTCACCGTCGAGAGCGCGAACGAGCTCGCGATCTCGCTCCGCTCGGGCAAGCTGCCGGTGGCGCTGAAGGTGATCGAGGAGCGTACCGTCGGGCCCCAGCTGGGCGCCGATTCGATCCGCGCCGGCATCCTCGCCTCCGTCCTCGCGACGGTCGCGGTGGTGGCGTTCATGCTCGTCACCTACGGGCGCTTCGGCGTCTATGCGAACCTTGCGGTCGTCATCAACGTGCTGGTGATCCTGGGCGTGATGGCGATCTTCAACGCGACGCTCACGCTGCCCGGCATCGCCGGCTTCGTGCTGACGATCGGCACCGCGGTGGACGCCAACGTGCTGATCAACGAGCGCATCCGCGAGGAGAAACGGCGTGGCCGGTCGCCGATCCAGGCGGTGGAGCTCGGCTACAAGGAAGCCAGCCGCACCATCTTCGAGGCGAACACCGTCCACTTCATCTCGGGGCTGGTGATGCTGCTCTTGGGCTCCGGCCCGGTGAAGGGCTTCGCGATCGTGCTGCTGATCGGCATCTTCGTCTCCTATTTCACCGCGGTGTTCTTCACCCGCATGCTTGCGGCGACCTATCTGCGCCGGCGGCGGCCGAGCGAGCTGCACATCTGATGCGCAGCGGCTGCCCACGATGGTTCGTCATCCCGGCGGAAGCCGGGATCCACGGATACGGCACCGCGGAACTGGTGCGAAACCGCCGTCCATGGATCCCGGCTTTCGCCGGGATGACGAGGATTCTCTGAATGCGCCTGCTGAAGCTCGTTCCCGACAATACCAATATCGGCTTCGTCCGCCTGCGCCACATCGCGTTCGGGCTGACGATGCTGCTGACCGTGCTGGCGATCGCGCTGGTGGCAGTGCGCGGGCTCAACCTGGGCGTCGATTTCAAGGGCGGGCTGATGATCGAGGCCAAGTTCGCCGAGCGGCCGTCGCTGGACGCGGTGCGCTCGACCGTCGACCGGCTGGGCGTGGGCGAGGCGTCGCTGCAGCAGTTCGGCGATCCGAACACCGTCTCGATGCGGCTGCCGCTGCCCGAGAGCAGGGACGAGGGCGCGACCAACGCGGTGGTCAACAAGGTCAAGGCGGCGCTGCAGGCCAGCAACCCCGGCGTGAGCTTCAGCCGCTACGACACCGTCTCGGGCAAGGTCTCGGGCGAGCTGATCCGCAACGGCATGCTGGCGGTCGTGATCGCGGTCTTCATGATCGCGCTGTTCAGCTGGTTCCGCTACGAATGGCAGTTCGGCGTCTCCACCTTCGTCGCGATCGGCCACGACGTGCTGATGACCTTGGGCTTCTTCGCGCTGACCCAGCTGGAGTTCGACCTCAACATCGTCGCCGCGGTGCTGACGATCATCGGCTATTCGATCAACGACAAGATCGTGATCGACGACCGCATCCGCGAGAATATGCGCAAATACCGCCAGATGGACATGCGCGCGCTGATCGACCTGTCGGTCAACGAGACGCTGCCGCGGACCGTGATGACCTCGCTGACCGTGCTGCTGGCGCTGACGGCATTGCTGCTGCTGGGCGGGCACGTGCTGCGCGGCTTCACCGCGGCGATGATGCTGGGTATCGTCGTCGGCACCTATTCGTCGATCTACGTCTCGTCCTCGCTGCTGATCACGCTGCGCCTGCGCGCCAAGCCGCCGACGCGCGACGACGCCGGTCCGCGCGCCAGCGCCGAGCGGCTTGGCAAGGACCGCGTCAACGAACGCCAGCCGGGGCGTCCGGGCCGCAACTGATGGCGCGGATGGACCGCGACCCGACGACCAGCGACGGCCCCGTCGTCGGCGGCTTCGTCGGCACCGGCTTCCGCGTCGGCGACGCCGTCCACCGCGACGGCCTGCTGCTGGCGCCCGAATGGGCCCGCGGCTGGGACGCTCCCGCGCTTGAGGCATTGGATGCGGCAGTGCTGGCTGATCTGCTCGACCAGACGCCGACGCCCGAATTCCTGCTGCTCGGCACCGGCGCCGTGACGCGCCGGCCGCCGCCCGCCTTCGCGCAGGCGATCGAGGCGCGGGGGATCGGCGTCGAGCCGATGGACAGCCGCGCCGCCGCCCGCGCCTGGGGCCTGCTGCGCGGCGAAGGCCGCTGGATCGTCGCGGCGCTGCTGCCGCTGGGCTGAGCTTTCGCCCGTCGCGCGTTCGGCTATGCTCGACCGCATGGCCGTTCGCCCCGCCAGACCGCTGCCCGCCGCCGCCGATCTCTACGGCGATCTCGAGGCCGCGCCGCAGGTCCGCTGGCGGGATTATCTGCCCGGGCTGATCGTGACGCTGCTGGCGTCGCTCGCATCCGCCTACCTCGCCGATCACTACGGTGCGCCGCTCACGCTGATGGCGCTGCTGGTGGGGCTGGCGCTCAACTTCCTCGGCACCGATGCGCGGTTGTCGCCGGGCCTCGCCTTCGCGTCGCGCACGCTGCTGCGCATCGGCATCGTGCTGGTCGGCGCGCGGGTGACGCTGGCGCAAATCGTCGCGCTGGGGCCGGTGGCGCTGCTCGCGATCCTCGTGATCGTCGGCGCCACGATGGCGAGCGGCGTGCTGCTGGCGCGGCGACTGGGCTTCGGCGCGGCGTTCGGCGCGCTGGCCGGCGGCGCGGTCGCGATCTGCGGGGCGTCGGCCGCGATGGCGCTGGCGACGGTGCTGGGCGAGCGGCGCGTCAATCAGGCGCAGCTGGCGCTCGTGCTGGTCGGCATCTCGGCGATGAGCGCGGCGGCGATGGCGCTGTATCCCGCGCTCTGCCACCATCTCGGCTTCGGCGACAAGCAAGCGGGGTTCGTGCTGGGCGCGGCGATCCACGACGTCGCGCAGTCTCTGGGCGCGGGCTACGCCTTCTCGCCCGGGGCGGGGCAGAACGCCGCGATCGTCAAGCTGACGCGGGTCGCCTTGCTGGCACCGGCGCTTGCCGCGACCGGCTATTTCTTCCCG
>CAXUMU010000258.1:0-242 GCA_964252145.1 uncultured Sphingomonadaceae bacterium | reverse complement strand
AGTGGTCGCTCAACCGCGACAAGCACACCGCCGGCGCGACCGATCTGGCGACCGGGCTGCTGGTATGCGCGGTCACCGCGACCGGCATCCGCTCGCCGATGAGCAGCCTGATGGAGAGCGGCGCGCGCCAGCTGCTGGTGATCCTGATCGCCAGCCTCGTCGCTTTGCTGCTCGCGGTCGCGGCGGCGTCATTCCTGATCGGCTGATCCCGCCCCGATCCCGCGTAGATGATCGTACAGCGC
>CAXUMU010000257.1:3888-4802 GCA_964252145.1 uncultured Sphingomonadaceae bacterium | reverse complement strand
ACGCATAGAGATCGCGTGCCGCGGGCACGCTGCTGGCCGCGGCGCGGGCGCGCTGCGGCGATTCAGTCCATAATACGGCCGGACGCGCGCGATCTTGACCCGGCTGGCCGTCCGGCGAGCGCTGCGGCGGCTGCCCGCTCTGGCGCTGGTCCAGATCGACCTGCGTCTCGCTGATCCTGAGCCCTTGCGCGCGCGCCTCCGCGATCAGCCGCGGCTGCGCGTCGCTGACGATGCGGTGCGCCGCCTCGCTCTCGGTCGTCAGCCGGACGGACGTGCCGTCGGCATTCGCGGCGAGATCGACCGTCATCCGGCCGAGATGCTCGGGCGAGAGCGAGAAGCGCAGGTTGGCGTTCTGGTCGGCGCTGCGCGCGATGTCGCGCGCGAGGCTGTCGAGCCACTGCGTGTCGTGCGCGAGGTCGAGATGATGCGTGACGATGATGTCTGCGAGCGGGGCCGGGGCGAGCGCATCCGGCGTCGCGGTAGCATCGGCGGGACGGATCTGCTGACTGGCGGATCCGATCGAAGGGCCGGCGGCTTTCGGCGCTGCGTCTGCGATAGCTGCCGTGACGAATGCCGCAGTCTTGGCGCCCTGCCGCGGCTGCCTGGCCGCACGCGGCAAAGCCTTCGCCGCCGCGGTGTCATTTCCGCGAACGCGGGACTTCGGTTCGACGGCCGGCGCTGGATTGCCGCGTTCGCGAGAGAGACACGGCAGCGGGGTTGCGTCGGCCGGGTTGGCTGCGACGGGCGGCGCGCAAAGCTGGACGATCAGCGCGGTTGCATCCGCGACGATCGCCGGGGCGGCCGGAGCCGCTCCGGCCGTCGTCGGTTCCGCAGCCGGGTCGCTCTTGTCGGCGGTCGCGGGCTTGGCGTCCGGCGCGGCGTCCGCCGGCACCGCCTCGATCACCGCCGCGAAC
>CAXUMU010000257.1:0-3878 GCA_964252145.1 uncultured Sphingomonadaceae bacterium | reverse complement strand
GTTCGATCCGGAACGTCAAGCAGTGCGTGGGTTGCCACGGCGGGGAGCGCGGCGGGGATCATTCCGTCACCTCGCCGCGGCGCCGGCCGCCGGATACCTGCTGCCTGCGGTCGCGCAGCAGCGCGATCGCGGTGGCGGCGCGCTCCTCCAGCCGCTCGGCGCTTTCCTGGCGGATGCGCGCCTCCAGCCGGCGCGCGGCGGTCTCCAGTGCCGTCGCGCGCGCGGCGACGATCGAATCGGTCAGGCCGTGGCGCACCGTATCCAGCCGCATCGCCAGCTCGGCCGCGCTCGACAGCTGCGCGGCGGACATCGCGCCTTGCGCCGGCGTCAGGCTGTGGCGCAGCTGCGCCAGATGCTCGGCGGTATTCTCCAGCGAGCTGGCGCGCGCGTCGGCCTGCGCCGCGCTGCTCGCCGGCAGGAGCGGCAGCACGCGCCGCCCCCCGGCGCGGCGCCCCGCGGGGAGCGGCGGCCGGCGCCCCCGGGGGCCGCCGCGCGCGCGGCGCTGGACGAGCCCCTTCATACAGCGAAGCTCCCGGTCAGGTCGGCGACCGCATCGGGATAGTCGACGCGCTCGTGCTGGCCCTGCTTCAGGAACGACAGGATCTCGCCCCGCCGGGCGATCGCGGCGTCGATCGTCGCGTCGCTGCCGTCGCGGTAGGCGCCCATCAGGATCAGGTCGCGATTCTCTTCATAGACCGACCACAGCCGCCGCAGGTTCGCAGCCGCGCTGGCGTGGTCGGGCGGCACGATGTCGGACATCACGCGGCTGAGCGACCGGCCCACGTCGATCGCGGGGAACACGCCCTGCTCGGCCAGGCTGCGCGACAGCACGACGTGCCCGTCCACGATCGCGCGCGCGGTATCGACCACCGGATCGTCATTGTCGTCGCCGTCGGCCAACACCGTATAGAGCGCGGTGATCGAGCCGCCGGTGCGCGCGTCCGCCCCGGCCCGCTCGCACAGCCGCGGGATCAGGCCCAGCGCCGAGGGTGGATAGCCCTTCATGGTCGGCGGCTCGCCCAGCGACAGCCCGATCTCGCGCTGCGCATGCGCGACGCGGGTCAGGCTGTCGATCATCAGCAGCACCTTCAGCCCCTGCTCGCGAAACCATTCGGCGATCGCGGTCGCGCGCATCGCCGCGCGCAGCCGCAGGATCGGGGCGTGGTCCGCCGGGACGGCGACAACGACGCTGCGCCCGCGCACCTCCCCGTTCAACTTGGTCGCGAGGAAATCGGTCACCTCGCGGCTGCGCTCGCCGACCAGCCCGACGACGATCACGTCGGCCTCGGCGCCCTGGATCATCTGCCCGGTCAGCACCGACTTGCCGACGCCGGAGCCGGCCATGATCGCGATGCGCTGGCCGACGCCGGCGGTGAGCAGCGCGTTCACCGCGCGCACGCCGAGATCAAACTTCTCGGTCACGCGGCCGCGGTGGAGCGGGTTGGTGCGGCGGCCATGCAGCGGCCAGCGCGCCAGCGCGCGGATCGGGCCGAGGCCGTCCAGCGGCTCGCCCAGAGGATCGATCACGCGGCCCAGCAGTTCGGCGCCGACCGCGACGAGCGCGGTGCGCGCATCCGGCTCGACCCGCGCGCCGCAGGCGTGCGGCGCATCACCGTCCAGCGCCATCATCAGCACGCGGTTGCCGCGGAAGCCTACCACCTCGGCGCGGGTGGCATGGCCGTCGGCGTCGATCACGCGGACGCCGCCGCCGACCGGCTGGTCCAGCCCGGTCGCCTCCATCATCACGCCCTCGAACGCGACGAGCCGGCCGATCCGGCGCGGGCCGCTATCCAGCGCGATGCCGTCCAACAGCGGCGCGGCGTGCGCGGCCAGGCTCACCGGGGCAAGCCCATCGCGTCCAGCTGTACGCGCAGCCGGTCCAGCCCGGTGCCGACGCCGTCCTCGATCCAGCCGTCGCGCCCTTCCAGCAGCATCGCGCCGGGCGCGAGCGTCGGATCGGGCAGCAGGTCGAGGCCCAACGCGGCATCAGCGAGCAGCGCGGCATCCTCTGGCCGCAGCCGCAGCCGCACCGGCTTGGCCTCCTCGGTCACGAGCGCGGCGATGGCGGTGGCGCGCTCCAGCAGCAGCGGCGCATCCACCGCCGCCTCGCCCACGATCTGGCGGGCCAGCCGGCCCACCGTCTCGGCGATCAGCGCGGCGAGCGCCGCCGGCGGCTCGGGGCGGAGCGCCTCCAGCCCGGCGGCCAGGCGCAGGAAGGCGGCGCGCTCGGTGGCGAATTCCAGCTCGCACACGCGGCGCCCTTCCTCGAACCCTTGCGCGAACGCATCCAGCGCGACGCCGGCGCGGTCCACCGTGACCGCGGGAAGCTCGTCTTCCAGCGGGTCGATATCGTCGGCGGGCGCGGCCGGACGCAGCCGGTCCGCCCACGGCGTGAAGACGGCGAAGGCGGCCGGCGGCGCCATCCGCATCCCCGGCGCGGGCAGCGACCAATGCTCAGACATAATCGTCGCCCTTGCCGCCCAGCATGATCGTGCCGGCGTCGGCCAGTTCGCGCGCGACCGCGAGGATTTCCTTCTGCGCGTCCTGCACCTCGGCCAGCCGCATCGGCCCCTTCTCGGCCATCTCGTCCTGGATCGACTGCGCCGCGCGCGAAGACATGCAGCCCAGCATACGGAGCCTCAGCGCCGGCTGCGCGCCCTTCAGCGCGACCACCAGCACCTCGTTGCTCACGTTGCGCAGCAGCGCGCCCAGGCTCTTCTCGTCGAGGTCCATCAGATTGTCGAAGATGAACATCTCGTCCTCGATCGTGCGGGCGAGATGCTTGTCGAGCTTGCCCAGCGCCTTGATGATCCGCGATTCCGCGATCTTGCGCGTATTGTTGACGATCTTGGCCGCTTCCGACGCGCCGCCGCGGCGCGTGGTGGTAACGCGCGAGGTCTGGCCCACTTCGCGTAGCAGGATCGATTCGAGCTCCTCCAGCGCCTCGGACGAGACCGGCCCCAGCGTCGCGACGCGGTGGACCAGATCGGGCTGCATGTCCTCGTCCAGCAACTGCAGCACGTCGGCGGCGATCGGCGGCTCGAGATGCGCCAGCACCAAAGCCGCGATCTGGGGATGCTCATGCTCGATCAGCTTGGCGATCGTCGCCGGGTCCATCCACTTCAGCGCGTCCAGCGTGCTCGCGTGCTGGACGGGCGTGATCCGCGCCATCAGATTCTCGGCGCGGTCCTGCCCCAGCGCGCGCTCCATCATGCCGCGGATCTGGACGTCGGCGCCGAAGCCGATCGTGGTGCGCGCCTTCGCCCGGTCAACGAACTGGTCGAGCACGCCCTCCACCTCGTCCTCCGAGACGTTGGCGACGCCGAACATCGCGGCGCCCAATTGCTGCACCTCCTCGGGATCGAGCCGGCTCAGCACCGCCGACGCTTCCTCCTCGGACAGCACCATCAGCAGGATCGCGGCGGCCGCGCAGCCGCTGGCGCCGGCGACGACGGGGGTCATCTCGCTCATCGGATCAATCCTTGCCGGCTTCGGACTTGATGAGATCGCGCACGACGAGCGCGGCGCGGGCCGGATCCTGCTTCACGAAATCGCGGATCAAAGCGGCGCGCGCGGCATAGCCCGGCGCGCTTTCGATCATGTCCAGCGTCACGCCGCCCGACTGGCCGGACCCGCCGCCCCGCTCCTGGATGGCACCGGCGATCTCGCGGCCGAGCTGCGCCTTCTCGCGCGGGGAAGCGGCCGGCGCGGCGGCGCGGCGCCTGAGCAGCGGGCGGCCGATCCCGAACACCAGCAGCAGCGCGACCAGCAGCGCCGAGACGTTGCGCGCGACGAGCGGCACCCACGGCGCCTCCCACCAATGCGCGCTGTCGGCTGCGAGATCGTTGACGACGAACTTGCGCGCGCTGACCGCGATC
>CAXUMU010000256.1:0-4802 GCA_964252145.1 uncultured Sphingomonadaceae bacterium | reverse complement strand
GCCCGCCCCCACCACGCCGATCAGCAGCCGGCGCGCATCGCGCCGCTCGCCCGGCTCGCCGCGGCGCAGTCGCCACAGCGCACCGCCCAGCATCGCGCGGACGATCATCCGCCCCAGCGGCCGCCGGCGGTGGAGCAGCCCCAGGCGCGGCCGGCCTTCGGGCACGCCCGCGCCGGGGAAGCCGTGCTTGCCGCCCACGATGCGGGCGCAGATGTCGCGCTCGATCGGCGTCAGCGCGACGTCGCCCGCCAGCCGCGCGGCGAATTCGAGGTCGGTCACCGCATCCGCCCAGAGATCGTGCCGCGCGAGGACGGCGGCGCGCTGGAGCAGCGCCGCCCGCCGCAGCAACTGGTGATCGCCGCTGTCGAACATGCCCTCGTACAGCGCGATCGGCAAAGCGGTGCGCACCTTGTCGAAGATGCGGCGATCATATTCGACCCACACACGGTTCGAATTGGCCGCCGCGTGCAGCGCGCGCGCAGGGCCGCGCGGCCCCTCATGCTTGCGCTGGTCGAACACGATCGCATCGACATAGGCGGCGGGCGCCGCCAGCGCGAGCCGGACGAACATCTCGTAATCCAGCGAGCGCAGCATCTTCTCGTCGAACGGCCCGACCGTATCGTAGACCGTGCGCCGCACGAGGGCTGCATTCTGCATCACGAACGCATCCTCCAGGATATGGCGGACGAGCGAGCCGCGCGACAGATCGGGCCAGTAGCCGGTGCCCAGATCGATCCGCCGCCCGGCCGCATCGTCGCTGAAGCGCGAATAGCGGCCGAACACGAAGCCGAACGCGCTGCCGTCCAGCGCGGCGAACAGCCGCTCGACCGCGCCCGGCCGCAGCAGGTCGTCATCGTCGCAAATCCAGACATAGGCGCCGTCGGTGAGCGCCATCGCGCGATTGAGCGCCACCGACTTGCCCGAATTCTCCTGCGCCACGTAGCGGACGCGATCGCCGAACGCGCCGATCGCGGCGGCGGTATCGTCGGTCGAGCCGTCGTCGATCACGATCAGCTCGTCCTGCGCATCCATCTGCGGCAGGATCGAGCGCAGCGATTCCGCCACGAAATGCGCGCGATTGTAGGTCGGCATGATGAACGAGATGCGGGTCATCTCACGCGCACCCTGCGCCATGCCGAAGGCTGCCGATCGGACCGAAATACGCCTCCAAACACTTGATCTGCCGGTCGTTGCGGTCGCCCAGCCAATTCTCCTGAAACAGCCCGACCTCCTGCGAGCGCGGCCAGTTGACGATGTCGAACGATCCCGCGACGCGGCGCTGTTCGGTTCCGCGGCGCTCCGCCATCCAGAAGAACCACACGTCATCGGCGTAGGGGCACAGCTCCAGAAAGGTCCGCTCATCCAGAACTTCTTCCCCAAACGCGCCCGGTGGATACAGCACTCCGGCGACGCCGGTGGGAAACAGCAGGCGGGAGGGTGCGTCGTCGGCATGCAAGCTGGTCGCCAACTCCCATTCCCGGTAGGGGAGCAGCGCGCCGGTCGCGTCCGTCCTCGCCATGTGCGCGCGCATCGCGACGATCGCCGGCCGGTTCGGATCATGGCTCAAGACCAGCCGCGCCAGCCAATCGGACGGATAATAGAGATCGTCGTCGGCCGTGACGTGGAACGCGGCGGGGATGGCCCTGAGCGCCGGGACCAGCTTCGTGTAGGAACGCAGGTCGGTGCAAGCCCGCACCTCCAGCCCGTGTTGCTCCAGCAGACGGACGTCAGGCGGCAGCTCCGCGACCGCGGCTTCGCCCACCCACAGGATGGTCCGATCCGCACGGACCGACTGGTCCAGCAGGCTGCGCAGCGTCAGCGCCAGCGTGGCGAATCGCGCCGGGTAGGACGTCAGGTTGACGATCAGTTCGCCGGGCAGGCCGTGCGGATCGCGCCGTGCGACCGTCGGAAAGCCTGCCGTCGCGCGCAACGCCGCGCGGCGCAGCCGCGCCGCGCGACGTCGCGCCGTCCACTGCCGGTATCGCCAGGCGAACCGCATCAATTGCTCCGGATCGGTTGCTTCATCGCCGCCCTTGCGCCGCGGGGCGGTTAAGTCCGCCGGCGTGGAGCAACACGGCACAGCAGACATCTCGAACGTGACGATGGGGCGCACCGCGATCAACGGCGCGCTCTATCTGGGCGCGTCGCAGGCCGTGCGGCTGCTCGTCACGATCTTGTCCACCATCGTCGTCTCGCGGCTGCTCGCGCCCGACGATTATGGCGTCATCGCCATGGCGGCGCCCCTGATTGCGTTCATCGTGATGTTCCAGGACCTGGGTCTGAGCGCGGCGACTGTGCAGCGGCCGACCATCAGCGTCGAGGAAACGAATGCGCTGTTCTGGATCAATATGCTTGCCTCGGCGGCGCTGGCGGTGGGATTGCTGGCGCTCGCGCCGCTGGCCGGCTGGTTCTACCACGACGTGCGCGCCGGCTACGTCACCGCGGCGAGCGCGCTCACGCTGCTGGTCTCCGGCGCGGCGCTGCAGCACAATGCGTTGCTGACCCGCCATCTGCGCTTCGCCGCGCTCAGCGCGATCGATATCGCCAACGCGGTCGTCGGCTTCCTCGTCGCCGCGGTCGCGGCGCTGATCCTCCACAGCTATTGGGCGCTGTTCCTGGGCGCGCTGGCGGGCGCGCTGGTGCAGACGACCGTCACCTGGCTGGTGGCGCCGTGGCGGCCGACGCTGCGCCCGGGGCTGGCGAACGCACGCGGCGCGGCGTGCTTCGGCGGGCACGTCACCGGGTTCAACCTGGTCAATTATTTCGTGCGCAACGCCGATAACGTGCTGATCGCGCGCGTCGCCGGCGCGGACATGCTGGGGCTGTACGATCGCAGCTACAAGTTGATGATGCTGCCGGTGCAGAATCTGAACGCGCCGCTCACCCGGCTGCTGCTGCCGGTGATGAGCCGGCTGCAGGACGATCCGGTCCGCTACCGCCGCACCTTCGTGTTCGCGATCCGGATGCTGATGCTCGCGACGGCGCCGGGCGTGGCGGTGGCGACGGTGCTGAGCGACCGGCTGATGCCGTTCCTGCTGGGCGGGCGCTGGGCGGCGGCGGGGCCGATCTTCTTCTGGCTGGGGCTGACCGGGCTGGTGCAGCCGATCACGAACATGACCGGCGTGCTGTTCATGAGCAGCGGCCGCACCGGGCTGATGGCGCGCTGGGGCCTGTTCTCCGCGGTGGTGACGCTGGCGGGGTTCGCGGTCGGGCTGCGCTGGGGGGCGGTGGGCGTCGCCGCCTCGCTGTTCGCGACCGCGCTCGTCCGCCTGCCGATCCTGTTCCGGCTGTGCGCGTCGGCGAACGGGGTGCGCCAGTCCGATCTGTATGCGGCGCAGGGCGAACCGCTGGTGGGCGCGGGGCTCGGCGCGGCGGCGGCGCTGGCCTGCGCGCCGTGGCTGTCGACCGGGCCGCTGCTGTGCCTGGCGATACCGTTCGCCTACGTCGTCACCGCGCTCGCCTCGCTGGCCACGCGCGAAGGGCGGCGGACGATGGCGCGCGCGCTGGGCCTCGGGCGGGGGCTGATCGGCGGTCTCGCGCGGCGCATCTTGGCGCGCCGGCGCGGCCCACGCGTGGCGGGTGAAGCGTAGATGCGGCGGATGGTGGATCGACTGCTTGGGCGGCGCGCGCGTCCGCGACTCGACGTCCGGGTCGAGGGCGAGGTGACGCTCCACGGCTGCACGCTGATCGGCCCGATCGAGATCGGCTATCGCAGCTATGCCAACGAGACGCTGCTGCGCAACGTGCGCATCGGGCGCTTCTGCTCGATCGGGCGGCGCTGCTCGGTCGGCGCGGCGCGGCACGACGTGACGGCGGTCACCACGCATCCGGCGGGCGCGCGGCCGGGCTTCGACGGTGGCCCGCGCACCACGATCGGCCACGACGTGTGGATCGGGGACAATGCGGTAATCGTCGCGGGCGTCACGATCGGCGACGGCGCGGTGGTGGGCGCGGGGGCGGTGGTGACGCGCGACGTGCCGCCCTATCTGATCGTCGGCGGCGTCCCCGCCCGGCCGCTGCGCGCGCGCTTCGCGCCCGAGTTGGCGGAGCGGCTGCGCGCATCGGCCTGGTGGCGCTACGGCGATGCGGCGATCCTGGGCGGCGATCCGGAAGCGACGCTCGCCGCGATCAATGCGGGGCGCGCTACGGAGCTGGCGCCGCATTTCCACGCGTGGATCGCGCCATGACGCCGCGCATCGCCTATGTCGTCCACGACCTGAACGATCCGGCGGTCGCGCGGCGGGTGCGGATGCTGCGCGCGGGCGGGGCGGAGGTGGTGGTGATGGGCTTCTGGCGCGGCCGGCAGCCGCCCGCCGCGATCGAGGGCGCACCGGCGATCGACCTGGGCCGTACCGCCGATGCGAAGCTCGCCCAGCGCGCGCTGGCGGTGGTGCGCAATCTCGTCCGGCCCGCGGCGATGCTGGCGGCGGCGGCGGGCGCCGACGTGGTGATCGGCCGCAACCTGGAGGCGCTGGCGCTCGCCGCGCGCATCTGTCGGTCGCGTCAGCAAGCGCGGCTGGTGTACGAATGCCTCGACATCCATCGCACGCTGCTGGGCGATGCGCGGGAGGCGCGGCTGCTGCGCGGGCCGGACCTGGTGATCGTCTCGTCGCCGGCCTTCCTGCGCGACTATTTCGGACGCCGCCCGACGCTCGCCGCGCCGGTGCTGCTGGTCGAGAACAAGGTGCCGGCGCTGGACGCTCCCCCGCATGCGCCCTCCCCCGCCCCGCCCGGCCTGGACGCCGCCGTCGCCTTCGGGGAAACGCTCGGCGCGCTGCTGGCGACCTATCTGGCGACGATCA
>CAXUMU010000255.1:0-4869 GCA_964252145.1 uncultured Sphingomonadaceae bacterium | reverse complement strand
ATCGTGATCTTCGCCGCCGGCACCGGCAATCCGTTCTTCACCACCGACAGCGCCGCAGCGCTGCGCGCCGCCGAGATGGGCTGCGACGCGCTGTTCAAGGGCACTTCGGTGGACGGCGTATATGATGCCGATCCCAAGCGCGTGGCCGGGGCGACGCGCTACGAGAGCGTCGGCTTCAACCGCGTGCTGGCCGACAATCTGCAGGTGATGGACGCCAGCGCCATCGCGCTGTGCCGCGACAACGACATCCCGATCGTCGTGTTCAACATCCGCGAGACCGGCAACCTTTCCAAGGTTCTGGCCGGGCGCGGCACCGCGACGATCGTCCGCAACGAGGAGCCTGCCGATGCCAGCCTTTAACAAGGCCGATCTCGAGCGCCGCATGTCGGGCGCGGTGGATGCGCTCAAGCATGATCTGGGCGGCCTGCGCACGGGGCGCGCGTCCACCTCGCTGCTCGATCCGGTGACGGTGGAGGTCTATGGCACGCATATGCCGCTGAACCAGCTCGCGACCGTCACCGTGCCCGAGCCGCGCATGATCGCGGTGCAGGTGTGGGACAAGTCGAGCGTCGGCCCGATCGACAAGGCGATCCGTTCGGCCGGGTTGGGGCTCAACCCGATCGTCGACGGCCAGAACCTCCGCCTGCCGATCCCCGACCTGACCGAGGAGCGGCGCAAGGAACTGGCCAAGCTCGCCAGCAAATATGCCGAGGCCGCGCGCATCGCCGCGCGCAACGTGCGCCGCGACGGCATGGACCAGCTGAAGACCGACGAGAAGAAGGGCGAGATCGCCGAGGACGAGCGCAAGCGCCGCGAGACCGAGGTGCAGAAGCTGACCGATGCGACGATCGCCGACATCGATGCGGCGGCGGCGGCGAAGGAAAAGGAAATCCTCGGCAAGTGACCGCCGCGTCGGCCCGACCGGCGACGCGCGGCGGCGATGGAGCCGGCGCGGTTCCGCGCCATGTCGCGATCATCATGGACGGCAACGGCCGCTGGGCGAAGGCACGCCATCTGCCGCGCCTCGCGGGCCATCGGCGCGGGGTGGAAGCGGTGCGCACCGTGCTGACCGCCGCGGGCGATCTGGGTATCGAGGTGCTGACTCTCTACGCCTTTTCGTCGGAGAATTGGCGGCGGCCGGCGGGCGAGATCAGCGACCTGATGGGGCTGCTGCGCCATTATATCCGCAGCGAGCTCAAGTCGCTCCACGAAAATGGCGTGCGGCTGAAGATCATCGGCGATACCAGCCGCTTCGATCCCGATCTTGTGACGATGATCGAAGAGGCTTGCGCGCGAACCGCCGGTAACGACCGCATCACGCTGGCGATCGCCCTCAATTACGGCGCGCAGGACGAGCTGGCCCGCGTCGCCCGCACGATGGCCGAGGAGGCCGCCGCCGGTACGCTCGATCCCGCCACCGTGGACGGCGCCGCGATCGAGGCGCGGCTCGACACGCGCGGGCTGCCGCCGCTCGACCTGCTGATCCGCACCTCGGGCGAACAGCGCCTGTCCAACTTCCTGCTGTGGCAGGCGGCCTATGCCGAATTGCTGTTCGTCGATACGCTCTGGCCCGATTTCGACCGGGCGGCGCTGGAATCGGCGGTCGCCGAGTTCACCCGGCGCGAGCGGCGCTACGGCGGGCTATGACCGGCACGACCCAGCGTAAGTCCGATCTCGGTACGCGCGCGGCCGCCGGGCTGGTGATGATCGCGGTGGCGCTGGCGGCGCTGTGGGCCGGCGGCATCGCCTTCTGGCTGCTGGCGAGCGCCGCGGCGATGCTGATGATCGGCGAATGGGCCGGCCTCGTCCGGAGCCCACGCTGGCAGGTGACGCTTGCGATCGTGCTGGTCGCCTCGGTGATGGTGGCGGGGCGCTGGCTGATCTCCGATCCGCTGCGGACCGATCTGTATCCCGGCCGCGTGCTGGTGATGATGTTCGGCCTGGCGGCGATCGGCGCGGTGGCGCTGGCGGCGGGATCGCGCAACGCGCGGCTGGGGGCGGGGCTGCTCTATGCCGGGTTGCCTGCGCTGAGCCTGGTCTATCTGCGCGATCAGCCGCATGGGCTGTGGCTGGCGTTGTGGACGCTGGCGGTGGTGTGGGCGACCGACATCGGCGCCTATTTCGCCGGCCGCGCGTTCGGCGGGCCGAAGCTCGCCCCCGCGATCAGCCCGGCCAAGACCTGGTCGGGGTCGGGCGGCGGCATGCTTGCCGCGCTGATCGTGGGCGCGGCGATCGCGACGCAGGCGGCCATGCCCCGGCTGCTCCTGCTCGGCGCGCCGATGGCGGTGCTGGCGCAGGCGGGCGACCTGTTCGAGAGCTGGCTGAAGCGGCGCGCCGGGGTCAAGGATTCCGGGCAGCTGCTGCCGGGCCACGGCGGCGTGCTCGACCGGCTCGACGGGCTGGTGCCGGTGGCGGTCGCGGTCGCGCTCCTCCTGATGCTGGGTTGGCTGTGACGAAACGGACGGTGACCATCCTGGGCGCGACCGGATCGGTCGGCACGTCCACGCTCGACCTGGTCGAGCGCGACCCGCAAGCGTTCGAGGTGCTGGCGCTCACCGCCAACGGCGACGTCGCCAAGCTGGCGGCGGCGGCGATCCGGACGCGCGCGCGCTTCGCCGCGGTGGCCGACGAAAGCTGCCTGCCCGATCTGCGCGCGGCACTGGCCGGCACGAACATCGGCTGCGGCGGCGGCCGCCAGGCGGTGTGCGATGCGGCCGCGATGGGCGCGGACTGGACGATGGCGGCGATCGTCGGCTGCGCCGGCCTCGGCCCGGTGATGGCCGCGATCGAGCGGGGCGGGGTGGTCGTGCTCGCCAACAAGGAGCCGTTGGTCTCCGCAGGCGAGGTGATCCTCGCCGCCGCCCGCCGCCATGCGGCGACCTTGCTGCCCGCCGACAGCGAGCATAATGCGATCTTCCAGTGCCTCGATTTTGCCCGGCCCGAGCGGGTGCGGCGGATCATCCTCACCGCCAGCGGCGGCCCGTTCCGCGACTGGTCGATCGATCGGATGCGCGCCGCGACGGTCGAGCAGGCGGTCGCGCACCCCAATTGGTCGATGGGCGCGAAGATCTCGATCGACAGCGCGACGCTCATGAACAAGGGGCTCGAGCTGATCGAGGCGGCACGGCTGTTCCCGATCGATCCGGCGAAGATCGAGATCCTGCTGCACCGCCAGTCGGTGATCCACTCGATGGTGGACTATGTCGACGGATCGATGCTCGCGCAGCTGGGGGTGTCCGACATGCGCGTGCCGATCGCGCACACGCTCGCCTGGCCCGACCGGATGGCGACGCCGATGGCGCCGCTGGACCTGGTCGCGATCGGCCGGCTCGATTTCGAGGCGCCCGACCCGCAGCGCTTCCCCGCGCTGACGCTGGCGCGCGCGGCGCTCGCCGCAGGGGGTGCACGCCCCGCCGTATTGAACGCTGCGAACGAGGAAGCCGTGGCCGCTTTTCTGGCGCGGCGCATCGGCTTCCTCGATATCGCCGCAATCGTGGGCGAAACGCTCAGCCGCTACGACCCGCCGGCACCGGTGACGCTGGACGAGGTCTATGCCGTCGATGCCGAGGCGCGCCGTTGGGCCGGCGCCGTGATGGAGGTTCTGCCCGCGTGATTCAAAGCCCCGGGATCATTCTGACCGTGCTGAGCTTCCTGCTCGTCATCGGTCCGCTGATCTTCCTGCACGAGCTTGGCCATTATCTGGCCGGACGCGCCTTCGGCGTGAAGGCGGAGATGTTCTCGATCGGCTTCGGCCACGAGGTGGTGGGCTGGACCGACGGCCGAGGCACCCGCTGGAAGGTCGCGTGGATGCCGCTGGGCGGCTACGTCAAGTTCGTTGGCGACATGAACCCGGCCAGCACGCGCAATGACGAGTGGCTGATGCTGCCGCCGGAAGAGCGTGCCGTCACCTTCCAGGCCAAGCCCCTGTGGCAGCGCTTCGTGATCGTCGCCGCCGGCCCGCTGACCAACTTCCTCATCGCGATCCTGATCTTCGCCGGCTTCTTTTTGGCCTATGGCGAGCCGCGTACGCCGGCGACGATCGCGCGCGTGCAGGCGGGCTCGGCGGCAGCGGAGGCGGGGCTGCGCCCGGGCGACCGCATCACCGCGATCGACGGCGCCGCGGTCAGCCGGTTCGAGGATGTCGCGCGGATCGTCAGCATCCGCCCCCAGGAGCCGCTGGACCTGACCGTCGAGCGCGGCGGCGGCGTTACCCACGTGCCCGCCACGCCGCATCCGGACGTGATCCGCGACCGCTTCGGCAACGAGTTCCGTCGCGGCCTGCTGGGCATCACGCCCGGGCCGCGCGTGATGGTACCGCTGGCGCCCGGGCAGGTGTTGGTCGCGAGCGTCCGGCACACCGGCGACATCGTGCGGATGATGGTCGAGACGATGGGGCAGGTGATCACCGGCCGCCGCTCGGTGAAGGAACTGGGCGGCCCGATCCGGATCGCGCAATTCTCCGGCCAGCAGGTGACGCTGGGGTGGCTGCCGTTCATCGAGTTCATGGCGATGATCTCGATCAATCTGGGATTCATCAACCTGCTGCCAATTCCGCTGCTGGATGGCGGGCATCTGTTCTTCTACGTGCTGGAAGGTATAAGGCGGCGGCCCCTGCCGGCGCAGGCGCAGGAATGGGCGTTCCGATCGGGGCTGGCGCTGCTGCTCAGCTTCATGCTGTTCGTGACGCTCAACGATCTCGGTTCTTTGGGGCTATGGCAACGGCTTGCCGGGTTGATCGGCTGAGGCGAAACGGGCAGGGCGAAGACGGGGGTTACCGCCGCTCCCCCCCGGGACGGCATTTATTGAGAAGTGAGGGCGGGGACGCGTGACTGTTTGGATTAATTCCGGGTGCCGCCCGCGGCTCGCCTC
>CAXUMU010000254.1:0-4930 GCA_964252145.1 uncultured Sphingomonadaceae bacterium | reverse complement strand
CGCCGGTGCCCATGTGCTGGACGTCGGCTGCGGCGAGGGCGAGCTGATGGCCGAGCTGCGCGACCGCGGCGGCGCGGACGCGCGCGGGATCGAGCTCGACCCGGCCAACGTGTCGGCGGCGGTGGCGCGCGGGCTGTCGGTGGTGCAGGGCGACGCCGATACCGACCTGCCTTACTATCCCGACCAGGCGTTCGACTATGCGATCCTCAGCCAGACGCTGCAGACGACGCGCGCGCCCGACAAGGTGCTGGACGAGCTGCTGCGGATCGGCCGGCGCGCGTTCGTGTCCTTCCCCAACTTCGCCTTCTGGCGCGTGCGCTGGTCGCTCATGTGGGGCGGGCGGATGCCGGTGACGCCCGCGCTGCCGGTGAGCTGGTACGAGACCGAGAACATCCACCAGCTGACGGTCGACGATTTCCGCGCGTTCGTGGCGCAGCGCGGCGTCGCGGTGGAGAAGGCCTGGTTCCTGAACGGCGACCGCCGCACCAGCGCCGCCGCCGCCAACTTCCGCGCCGAGCACGCGGTGTTCCTGCTGCGGCGGTAGAGCGGGATGACATCGCCTCGACCAGTTCCGTTCCCGTTTGTGTCGAGCGGAGGGGCGGCCCGTGGGTGGGGGGGGTTGGGGGTGGCGGGTGCCCCCCCTCCCCGCCACACAAACGGGGTCGGGTCAAGCTGAAGCCATCATCCCCTAGGCACGACCTGGCGGCCATCCGTCGCTAACGACGCCACGCTGATCCGAGGTAAGGCTTGCACGGGGTCAGCCGCGCAGCCGCGCGCCCAGCTTCGCCGCCGCCGCCACGATCCGGCCGCTGATCGCCGCCAGCTCCTCCTCGGTGAAGCTCTTCTCCGCCGGTTGCAGCGTCACCTCGACCGCGAGGCTCTTCTCGCCTTCGCCGACGCCCGCGCCGGTGAAGACGTCGAACAGCCGCGCGTCCACGATCGCGGCCTTGTCCGCCCCGCGCACCGCGCGCACCAGCGCGTCGGACGGCTGGTCCGCGGCGAGCAGGAAGGCGAAGTCGCGCGTCACCGGCTGCAGCGCGGGGGGTGCATAGGCCTCGCGCATGAAGCCCGAGCCGCGTCGCTTCGGGATCGCATCGAGGAAGATCTCCGCCGCCGCCGGCCCGTCCAGGTCGAACGCCTTCAACGTCGCGGGGTGGAGCTGGCCGAACTCGGCGAGCACCGCCTTCGGCCCCAGGCACAGCCGCCCTGAGCGTCCCGGATGATAGACGCCGGACGCCTCGCCGAACAGCTGCAGCCGGTCGACCGGCGCACCCGCCGCCGCCAGCAGCGCCAGCGCCTCGGCCTTGGCGTCATAGCCGTCGAAGCCGTCCGCCTTGCCGCTCCGCCAGTCCCGCGCGCGACGATCGCCGGCCAGCACCAGCGCCAGCGTCGGCCGCTCGGCGTCGTCGCCATAGCGCCGCCCGATCTCGAACAGCCGCACCGATGCCGCACCGCGCATCCGGTTGCGCCGCGCGGCGGACAGCAGCCCGGGCAGCAGCGACGGACGCATCACCTTCATGTCCTCGCTGATCGGGTTTGCCAGCGTCCAGCCGCCGCCGCCGAACGGGGCGGCCTCGGCTTCGCTGACGAAGCTCCACGTCACCGCCTCGTTCAGCCCGCGCGCGGCGGCGGCGCGGCGCATGCGGCGCTCCAGCAGCTGATCGGGCGTGGCGGTGGGCTTCGCCACACCCTCGGCGCGGGGCAGCGGCGTGGAAGGCACCTGGTCGATGCCTTCGATCCGGATCACTTCCTCGACGATGTCGGCGGGGCCGTCCACGTCGCGGCGCCAGCTGGGCACCGTGACGGTCCACGCGCCGTCCACCGCGAACCCCAGTCCGGTCAGGATCGCACGCTGGCGCGCGGGCGCGACCGCCAGCCCGCCCAGCCGCTCGGCCAATTCCGGATCGTATACGATCGTGCGCGGCGCGACCGGGGGGTGCCCCGATCGCGTGACCGCGCTCGGCGTGCCGCCGCAATGCTCCAGCACGAGGTGCGTCGCGATGGCGAGGCCGTCGTCCAGGAACGCCGGATCGACGCCGCGCTCGAACCGCTGGCGCGCATCGCTGGTGAGCGTCAGCTTCTGCCCGGTGCGCGCGATATGCTCGGGATCGAAATAGGCGCACTCGATGATCACGTCGGTCGTCTCCGCCGACACGCCCGATTCGGCGCCGCCCATGATCCCTCCGATATCGTGGACCTGCGCGGCATCGGCGATCACGGTCATCGTCGGGTCGAGCGTATAGGTCCTGCCGTTGAGCGCCAGCACCTGCTCTCCCGCCCGCGCCTTGCGCGCGACGAGCCCGCCGCGCAGCTTCGCCGCGTCGTACACGTGCAGCGGCCGGCCCAGATCGACCGAGACGAAGTTGGTGATGTCCACCAGCGTGCTGATCGGCTTCTGCCCGATCGCGCGCAGCCGCCGCGTCATCCAATCGGGCGCGCTGCCGTTGACGACGCCGGATACGCTCTGCGCGAAAAAGGCCGGGCAGCCTTCCGGATCGTCCGTCCGCACGTCGGGACCCGCGCCGTGCGTCGGCGCAGGCACGGCGGGCATGCGGTAGGCGTCGGCGAGCGGGATCAGCGTCCCCAGCCCCGCCGCCGCCAGATCGCGCGCGATGCCGCGCACGCCCATGCAATCCTGGCGGTTGGGCGTGATCGCCACGTCGATCACCGGATCGGTCAGCCCGGCATAGTCGGCATAAGCGGTGCCCACCGGCGCATCGGCGGGCAGCTCGATGATGCCGTCATGCTCGTCGCCCAGCTCCAGCTCGCGCACCGAGCATAGCATGCCGTTCGATTCGACGCCGCGGATCGCCGCCACCTTCAGCGTGATGCCGCTGCCGGGCACATAGGCGCCGGGCGCGCCGAACACGCCGACCAGCCCCGCGCGCGCGTTCGGCGCGCCGCACACCACCTGCAGCGGCTCGCCCCCGGCATCCACCGTCAGCACCTGCAATTTGTCCGCCTGCGGATGGCGCTCGGCGGTCAGCACGCGCGCGATGCGGAAAGCGCCAAGCGCCGCGCCGGGATTGTGGACGCCCTCCACCTCCAGCCCGATGCGGGTGAGCGCCGCGACGATCGCGTCCAGCCCGGCATCGGTCGCGAGATGCTCCTTCAGCCACGACAGCGTGAACTTCATGCGCCCACTCCCCCGGACAAGGTCGGCACGTCCAGCGCGGCGAAGCCGTAGTGGCGCAGCCAGCGCAGGTCGCCGTCGAAGAACGCGCGCAGGTCGTCCATCCCGTATTTGAGCATCGCCAGCCGATCGATCCCGCAGCCGAACGCGAAGCCCTGCCATTCGGCCGGATCGAGTCCGCAAGCGGCGAGCACGTTGCGGTGGACCATGCCCGAGCCCAGAATCTCCATCCACCCGTCCGGCGCCGCGCCGCCGACGACGCGGCGGCCCCGGTCGCGCGTGTAGCCGACGTCGACCTCGATCGAGGGCTCGGTGAACGGGAAATAGGATGGGCGGAAGCGCAGCACCACGTCGTCGCGCTCGAAGAACGCCTTCACGAACGTCTCCAGCGTCCATTTGAGGTGGCCGAGGTGGATGCCGCGATCAATCACCAGCCCCTCGACCTGGTGGAACATCGGCGTGTGCGTCGCATCCGAATCCGAGCGGTAGACGCGGCCGGGGGCGATGGTGCGGATCGGCGGCAGCCCCCCGGTCATCGTCCGGATCTGCACCGGCGAGGTATGTGTGCGCAGCAGCATCTTGCGCCCCGCCGCGTCCGTCCGGTCGAAATAGAAGGTGTCGTGCATCGCCCGCGCGGGGTGCGTCTCGGGGATGTTGAGCGCGGTGAAATTGTGCCAGTCGTCCTCGATCTCCGGCCCGGTGGCGACGGCGAAGCCCAGATCGGCGAAGATCTCGGCCAGCTCGTCCATCACCTGGCTGACCGGATGGACCGAGCCGCGCGGGGCCTCGGCGACGGGCAGGCTCATGTCGAGCCGCCCGGCGGCGAGGCGGCGATCGGTCTCGGCCAGCTCCAAAGCAGCCTTGCGCTCGGCGATGGCGGCGGTCACCGCCTCGCGCAGCGCGTGGATGCGCGGGCCTTCCGCCTGCCGCTGTTCGGGCGTCATGGCGCCCAGCGTCTTGAGTAGCGCGGTGACGGTGCCCTGTTTGCCGAGCGTGCGGACGCGGATCGCCTCGAGCCCGGTAAGGTCGGCGGAAGCGATTTCGGTGAGCAGCGCATCGCGCGAAGTCTCAAGGTCGCTCATCATTTCCCCGTCATCTCCGCGAAAGCGGGGATCCATGGACGCGCCGCGTCCTAAATTGGTCGTCTCGTTTCCATGGATTCCCGCTTTCGCGGGAATGACGAGGGTGGGGCAGGGCTCGAAACCGAGCAGCCGTACCGCAAGATCCTCCCAATGGGGTTCCGTTCCTCGATAAGCGCAAGCTTCCAAGCACGATTCCACTTCTTCATCGCCTTCTCGCGCTGGATGGCGGCCTCCATCGTATCAAACATCTCGAAGTGCACGAGGCGCTTGATCCCGAACCGGCGTGTGAAGCCGGCGATCCTGCCTTCGCGGTGCTGATGAACGCGGCTGGCAAGGTCGGAAGTGACGCCTACGTACAGCGTGCCGTGGCGTCCGCTGGCAAGGATGTAGACGCACGGCTGCCGCGAATTCCGCATGTCGCGTGTCCATGGATCCCGGCTTTCGCCGGGATGACGGGAGGGGGCCTACCCCTCCCCGCCTCGCTACGCCGCGACCCGTGCGCCTTCCGGCAGCGCCGCCTTCACCTGCGCGATGATCGCGCTGAACGCCTCGCCCTCGTGCATCGCGATGTCCGCCAGGACCTTCCGGTCCAGCTCGATCCCGGCCAGGCCGCAGCCGTGCATGAACACGCCGTAGGTCAGGCCCTCGGCGCGGACGGCGGCGTTGATGCGCTGGATCCAGAGCGCGCGGAACGAGCGCTTCTTCACCTTGCGGT
>CAXUMU010000253.1:0-4949 GCA_964252145.1 uncultured Sphingomonadaceae bacterium | reverse complement strand
ACGACTGGCACGTGATGGGCATGAAGGGCACCGGCAGCAACACGATCGTGTTGCGCGATGGGGAGGTGTTCGTGCCCGAACACCGGGTCGCGCGGATTGCCGACATGTTCGCGGGCCGGCGCGCCGCCCCTGCGCCGGCCGGGACGTTGTACCGGATCGGCCTTGAGCAATTTACCCCGGGCACGCTCGCCGCGGTCGGGATCGGCCTCGCCCGGGCCGCCATCGAGCTGCTGGAGGCGCGGGCCGTCGGCCGACCGATCACGTTCACCGACTATCCCGATCAGATCAAGGCGCCCGTCACGCATCTCCAGCTCGCCGAGATGTACTCGAAGCTGAACGCAGCAGAGGCGATCGCCGAGCGCAGCTATGCCCGGATGGAAATGGACGCGGACCAAGGCGTCGCGCAGACCCCGCTCGACACGGCGCGGATCCGCACCGGCAGCGCCTATGTCTGCATGCTCGCGCAGGAGATCGCCAACACCGCACTGCGCGCCAGCGGTGCCTCGTCCATCCAGACGAGCAACCCGCTTCAGCGCATCCTGCGCGACATCACCACCGTGACGCTGAACGGCCAGATGAACATCGAGACCGCCTACGAGGACTACGGCCGCCTGATCGCCGGCCTGCCGGGCTTTGGCGGCCCCAAGAAGCCGGAAGCCAAGCAGTAACGGAACATCGCCTCGCGGGTCAGGCCGGGATGGTTTGGCGTACCGCGCTTGCGGAGCGGGGCAGGGCCGCGAACAGGCCGGCGGCAGCCAGGGTCGCCGCCGCCGCGATCCAGAGCCCCGGCGCATAGCCCCGGCCAAGCGCGTTGGCATAGCCGATCGCAAGGCTGCCCATCGCCCCGCCAAGATGGAAGACCGCGAAGACGATGCCGAAGATCGATCCATAGCGGGCCGGTCCGAAGAATCGCTTGATGCTGTAGCCGAGCACGTCGATCTCGGCGCCGACCATCAGCCCCATGCAGGCCGCACAGCCGTAGGCCAACGGGCCCGACAGCCCGAACGAGAGCGCCAGGATGGCACCGGCCGCGGCGAGCGCGAATGCGGGCAGCACCAGGTTCAGCCGGAACCGGTCGAGCAGCCAGCCGCTGAGCAACCGCCCGATCATCGTCGCGCCGCCGAGCGCCGACAGCCCGAGCACCGCCGCTCGGCTGGGCATGCCGTTCGCCTCCAGCACGCTGACCAGATTGACGATCGCCGCCGACGTGAAAACGCCCAGGCCCGCGAACGCGATGCCGAGCTGCCAGAGGATGGGGGATGCCACGAGCGTCATTATCGACGCTGAAGCGGCAGCACGCGGCTCGCCGGCGCGGAACCTTGGCGCGTCGTGAACAAAGGCCAGTGCCAGCGGCCAGACGACCACGATCGACCCGAGACCGACAACAAGATAGGCTGTGCGCCACCCCTGTGCCTGCGCTAGGTCGTTGATGATCACCGGCAGCATCACGGCGCCCAAGCCGATCCCGAGCGTGGCAACGGCGATCGCCAGCCCCAGCCGCCGCTCGAACCAGCCCGATGTTGCCTTGACCCAGGCACCCGGCCACAGTCCGACGCCAATGATCGGCAGCACGACGAGCATGGCGTAGAACTGCCACAACGTTCCGCTCAGCCGCGACATTAGGGCGAAGCCCAAGCCAAATAGCGGAATGCAGACGAGGACCAGGCGTCGCGCGCCGAACCGGTCGAGCACGAAGCCCGAGATGATCGATACGATCGTCACCATGATTTCGCTGATCGAGAAACCGGCCCCGATCTGGCGCGCGTTCCACCCAAATTGCGCGCGCAGATAGGGTGCGAAGACGCCGTAGCACAGCGACAGCACGACGCTGGGACCGAACATCAACCCGACGATCGATGCGAGCGACGTCCGCCAACCCACATAGATTCCGGCACCGCGTTGGAACAGTGCCTCGCTCGGCGACGACGGTTCCGCTTCCATCTCGGCCTCTCCATCGCAGATGCGCGACTACTCACGGCGGCTCTATATTGTTTATTCAAGAGTTGCTAATGCAATAACGAAGGAGAATGCCGTCGTGGCCAGGACTGCACCGGAGCATGCCTCGAGCCAACGGGCTGGGAGTCACCCACTGCTCGAGCATTCGCTGTACTTGCCGCTGTATCTTATGGTGCGGCGCATCCTCGACCGGGAGCGCATGGCGGCGCTGCGCGAGCGGCACCTACGCTGGATGATCGAAGAGGAGCAGGCGGGAACCGTTATGATGTCGGGACCGGTCAAGGCGTCGGGCGGCGATGGCGCGATGGACGGGCTGACCGTTATCCGTGCTGCGGACGAACCGTCGGCGCATGCGATCGCGCTGGGTGATCCGTACGTCCAAGAGCGCGTGATGACGTTCGAGCTGCTCTGCTGGACCGTCGTTGAAGGTTGCCTTCCGGTGCGCCTGACGATCTCCGATGGACGGTTCGCCCTCATCTGAGCACCGAACGGCCGCGCCCGGTGAGAGGGGGAAAGTGATGATGACGGATGCCAAGGATTTCCGTGCGGCACTGAGCGCGTTCGCGACCGGCGTGACGGTCGTCACCGCCATCGATGGCCAAGGCGGTGACGTCGGGCTCACCGCGAACAGCTTCACATCGGTATCGCTCACCCCGCCGCTGATCCTGTGGAGTCTAGCGAGGTCGTCGCGGTCGCTGATCGCGTTCGAGCAGTGCGACCACTTCGCGATCCACGTCCTCGCGCGACACCAGCGCGATCTGTCCGACCGGTTCGCGCGGGGCGGACAGGACAAGTTCGCCGGTCTGACGCTCGAACGCGGTCCCGGCGGCATTCCGCTGCTGCCGGCGTATGCCGCGCGTTTCGTATGCCGCAACACCTACCGCTACGATGGCGGCGATCACGTGATCTTTGTCGGCGAGGTCGTCGAGTTCGACGGCTCGGCACGGGAGCCGCTCGTCTTTCATGGCGGACGATATGCGACGGCAAGCGCGCTCCCCGCGGAGGAGGAACTCGAGACCGATATCGGTCATCTTGTGGGTGAAGTGTATTTCAAGCTGCTCGACCCGGTCCACGCGATCGCGCGCGACAACGACCTCGCACTGGCGCCACGCTACGCATTGTCGGCGCTGGTTTCGGGCGAACAACGCTCGCTCGCGGAGATCAACCGGGTCATAGCCCATACGGGGGTCGCGGTGACGGAAGCGGACTTGGACGCGCTCGGACGCCGCGGACTGATCGACCGCGCGGGCGGAAGCGAGTCGATCACGCGATCGGGGTACGACCTCATGGTGCGGATCGTCGCGACCGCCAAGGCGCGAGAGGCGCAGTCGGTGATCGACTTCGATCGGGAGACGATCGCTCAACTGGGCGCGGCGTTGCGCCGGATGGCGACGGCCATGGCGGATCGCGACGACACGATCGCCACCAGGCTCAACGCGTTGCAGGCATTGTAACGAGTGCCGCCTCGGGCCGAGGAGCCTCGACACCGCGATCACCTTGGTAGCGAAGGTGCATAGCGCTCGGCATTACGCCTCAGGTGGATCCGCGGCCACGGCTCGGCGGCGGCCGCCGCACGAGTCCTCCGTCGCGCCTAAGAGCGGCGTTCAATTAAAGGTACTCGGTCAGGCAGCGCGCGACTGATGCAATCGGTCGATCCTGACCTGGGCAGCTTTCATGTGGCCATCCAGCCCTTCGCTCGCGCTTTGACGGGACGCCGGCGGCCCGATCTTGAGAACGGCCTCCTCGTCGAGCCACTGATGGGTTGCGATCTTGACGTAGCTGCCGACCCACAGCCCGCCAGTATAGCGCCCCGCACCCATCGTCGGCAGCGTATGATTGGTCCCCACCGTCTTGTCCGAATAGACGACGCTTGCGTTCTCGCCGATGAACAGCGAGCCATAGTTGCGCAGCTTCGCCGCCAGCCCGTGCGCGTCAGCGGTATGAATCTGCAGGTGCTCGGCCGCGACATGGTCGGAGTAGCGGATCATCGCCGCCTCGTCGGCACACAACACGATCTCGCCGTAATTCGCCCAACTCTCACCCGCGACCGCCGCGGTGGCAAGCGTCTCGAGCTGGCGCGTCACCGCGCGCGCGGTCTCCTCGGCGACCTGCCGGTCGGTGGTGATGAGGCCGACGCGGGTACGCACGTCGTGCTCCGCCTGAGCGAGCAGGTCGGTCGCGATCAGCTCGGGGTCGCCGGTCGCGTCGGCGAGCACGAAGATCTCGGACGGCCCCGCGAGCTGATCGATGCCGACGGGTCCGAACACCTGGCGCTTGGCCTCGTTGACGAAGGCGTTGCCGGGTCCGACGATCTTGTTGACCGCCGGCACGCTCTCGGTGCCGTAAGCCATGGCCGCGATCGCCTGCGCGCCGCCGATGCGGAAGATGCGGTCGGCTCCCGAGAGATGGCATCCGGCGATCATCGCCCGGTGCGCATTGGGCGGCAAGCAGGCGACGAGCTCGGCGACGCCCGCTACCTTGCCGGGCACGATCGACATGATCGGGGCGGAGAGCAGCGGGAAGCGGCCGCCGGGCACATAAGCGCCGACCCGCTCGATCGGGATGACGCGGTGGCCGAGATGCAGGCCAGGCAGCGGTTCGACCTCGAGCGGCAGCATCGTGCCGAGCTGCGCCTCGGCGAAGCGGCGGACGTTCTCGATCGCGAACTCGGTATCGGACCGGGTCTGCGGCTCCATCTCGTCAACTGCGGCGCGCCGGTCAGCCTCGGTGACTTCGAACTGGTCGAGATCGGCCTGGTCGAAGCGAAGCGAGTATTCGCGAACGGCCGCATCGCCCTTCAGGCGCACGTGCTCGAGGACGGCGGACACAAGTTCGGCGACATCGCCCTGATCGCCGATCGAATCGCGCGTCGGCGCCTTGATGTACTCAAGCCCTTGGGAGAGCGAGGGAACGGACGTCATGGTCTTCTCCTGGGACGGTCAGGCGGAGGCGCGGGCGCGCTCCACTACGGTGCAGGTGCGGATCGCGGCGGC
>CAXUMU010000252.1:1525-4951 GCA_964252145.1 uncultured Sphingomonadaceae bacterium | reverse complement strand
TGCCGAACTGGTAGGACATCACGATGCCCGAGACGACGCCCATCGCGAACGTGACCGCGAAGATCTTCAGCCAGTAGCAGAAAACGTCGAGGTACAGATCGTCCCTGGTACGCAGCCACAGCGCCTCCAGCACCGCGAGATAGCTGGCGAGGCCGATCGAGAAAGCGGGAAAGAGGAAATGGAACGATACCGTGAACGCGAACTGCGCGCGGGCAAGGACCAGGGCAAGCGCGGCGTCGGTCATGCCGCTTCTAAGCGCCTGCCGCCACGCGAAGTCCAGCACCGCCTGCGGCGGTTGCAGTGCATAAAAAAACGGGCCGGAACCCAAAGGCCCGGCCCGAAGTCTAGGAGAGGATGCCTGAAAGGCACGGGCTTTGTGCGGCGCAGCAGACGATGCTGCAAGTGCGAAGGACGGCATGCCGATTGCGCCGATTGCAATCGCGACCGGACTGGATCTGCGGTGCCGCTTGAACGGCGGGCGGTTCACGGCCATCTTCCGCTCCGTTGGACGGAGGAATGCATGGCGACGCGCGGCGAGGCCGACCTGGTACTGACGGCGCCCGATCCGGTCGCGGTGGTGGCGCCCGAGCGTGCCGCCGGGCTCGTGCCGATCGACGACAAGCAGCGCACGCAGCTGGACCTGAAGGTCGACGGCTTCATCGCTGAGCTGGTCGCGGCGGACGCCAACAGCCCCGAATTCGGCGCCAAGGTGGATCAGCTGACCGACATGGGCCGCAAGGAGATCGCCGAGGCGGCGGGCCAGTCGAACCGCTTCCTCGACCGGCCGGTGCGCGCGATGGACGCGGACGGCTCGGTCGGCACCGACCTGGCGGAACTCCGCCGCACGATCGAGGATCTCGATCCGGGCAGGCGCGGCGACCTGACCGCGCCGCGCCGGCTGTTCGGCATCATCCCGTTCGGCGGCAAGCTGCGCAATTATTTCGACAGCTACAAATCCGCTCAGTCGCATATCGCCGCGATCCTGACGCGGCTCGCCGGCGGCAAGGACGAATTGCTGAAGGACAATGCCGCGATCGACGTCGAGCGGCGATCGCTGTGGGCGGCGATGGGCCGGCTGGAGCAGATGATCCACATCGCCCGCGCGCTGGACGCGGGGCTGGAGGAAAAGGCCAACCAGCTCGATGCGACCGATCCGGCCAAGGCCAAGGCGATCCGCGAGAGCGCGCTATTCTATATCCGCCAGCGCACGCAGGACCTGCTGACGCAGATGGCGGTGACGGTGCAGGGCTATCTCGCGCTCGATCTGGTCAAGAAGAACAATGTCGAGCTGGTGAAGGGCGTCGATCGCGCCTCCACCACCACCGTCTCGGCGCTGCGCACCGCGGTCACCGTCGCGCAGGCGCTGACCAATCAGAAACTGGTGCTGCAGCAGATCACCGCGCTGAACACCACCACCGCCGACATCATCGATTCGACCGGCAACCTGCTGAAGAGCCAGACCGCGCAGATCCACCAGCAGGCCGCCGCCTCGACCATCCCGATCGAGACGCTGAAGCGCGCGTTCCAGAACATCTACGACACGATGGACACGATCGACCGGTTCAAGCTGGAGGCGCTGGGTTCGATGAAGCAGACCGTCCAGACGCTCACCGGCGAGGTCGAGAAGTCGCGCGGCTATATCGCCCGGGCCGAGGGCGCGGCGCAATCGCAGATCGCCGGCAAGGCCGATCAGCCGTTCGCGCTGGACAGCTGATGCGCGACCTCTCCCGAGTCACCGACCAGATCGCCGCGGAGATGGCGGCGCGCGCCGGCGACATGCTGCACCGCCTGTCGCCGGAAGGCCGCCGCGTCCGCCAGCGCCAGCGCGAGCGGCGGCGCAAGGCGCTGACGCGGATCTTCCGGCGGATGATCCTGGCGCTGCTCGCCGTGCTGGTGGCCACGGTAGGCTGGGGTTTCATCGTCGGACCGCTGGGGCTGACCGGCATCATGTTCGCGGGAATGGCCTTGTTCCTCGCCTTCGCCGCGATCCTTTCGGTCTCGATGGCCCCGCAGCCGACCCCCGCCGCGCTGGCCGCAAGCGACCTGCCGCTGCTGCCGCAGCGCACCGAGGAATGGCTGGAGCGCCAGCGCCCCGCGCTGCCCCCGCCGGCCGCGCGGCTGGTGGACGGGATCGGCCTGAAGCTGGAGGCGCTCACCCCGCAGCTGGCGACGCTCGATCCGCAGGACCCGGTCGCGGCGCAGCTGCGCAAGCTGCTCGGCACCGAGCTGCCCGAGCTGGTGGACGGCTACCGGCGCGTGCCCGATGCGCTGCGCCGCGAGGCACGCGACGGCCACAGCCCCGACCGCCAGCTGCTGGAGGGCCTGCGCGTCGTGGACGAGCAGCTGGGCCGCGCGAGCGAGCAGCTGGCGAGCGGCGATCTCTACAAGCTCGCGACGCAGGGCCGCTATCTCGAGCTCAAATACAAGAATGGCGATGCGCTGGAGGACCAGCGGTGAGCGACCGCGCGGCCGAGTTCCTGACCGCCTGGTCGCTCAAGCGCGAGAATAACGCGCCGCTCACGCCGGACGAGGCGCACCGCGTCGCAGCGCGCTGGGAGAGCGAGGCGGCGGAAAACGCGATCGACCCGACCGAGCTGGCGGCCGCCGCGGGCGGCCCCATCGCCGACTATCTGCTGCGCACCTTCGGCCAGGCGGGCAACGAGCTGGACCTCTAGGCAGCCCGCCAATCTGCCGAACGCGTGCTGCCGGTCACTCGCGCGTGCCCCGCTTCACAGCGCCGCGGCGTGCGATCCCCGATCCGGGAGGCGCAGCCGGACGGGCTGCGTGCCGACCGGAAGGCCCTGGCGATGTTGAGCCGCTTGCTATGCACGATCGCGAAACACCAGCCCGACATGCGATTCCACCGGGTGGCGGGGCGACGCGTCGTCCACTGCGCCGTCTGCGGCCGCGAGATGATCGAGGAAAAGCGCGGCCACTGGCGAACGACCCGGCCGACGGACCGCCTGCCGCACTGAACCGACGATCGGGGCAGGGGAGGCTGCTGGATGCCCCGCGAGGATTCGAACCTCGATAAACGGAGTCAGAGTCCGTTGTCTTACCATTAGACGACAGGGCAGCAGCGGCCGGCGAGATAGTCGTGGGGGTTGGCCGTGTCAACGTCCGCGGCTTGCCGTGCCGCGCGCCAGCCGATAGGCTGCTCCCAAGTTCCGGCGGTCCGTTGCCGCCGGTGAGCAAGGTCTTGAATATGGCGCACCAGCCCGCGGCGGCGGCGCCGCGGCCCGGCCGGCAGCCGGGCACCCCCGCCGCTCCCCCGCCGCCGCGGCGCCAGCAGCGGGGCGTCTATGCCGCGCTGGATCTGGGCACCAACAATTGCCGGCTGCTGATCGCGCGGCCGGCACCCGCGGGGTTCGTCGTCGTCGACGCCTTCTCGCGCATCGTCCGGCTGGGCGAGGGGCTGCTGCAGAC
>CAXUMU010000252.1:0-1515 GCA_964252145.1 uncultured Sphingomonadaceae bacterium | reverse complement strand
GCTGAGCGACGCGGCGATGGACCGCGCGGTCGCGGCGCTCACCATCTGTGCCGACAAGCTGCGCCGCCGCCACGTCTCGCTCGTCCGCTCGGTCGCGACCGAGGCGTGCCGCCGCGCCGCCAACGGCCGCGCCTTCATCGAACGCGTCCACCGCGAGACCGGCATCGCGCTGGAGATCATCAGCCCCGAGCAGGAGGCGCGGCTGGCGGTGCTCGGCTGCCACGCGCTGCTGGAGCCGGGCGAGGGGCCGGCCTTGATCTTCGACATCGGCGGCGGATCGACCGAGCTGATCCTGATCGAGCAGCACGGCGCCGAGCCGCACGTGATCGACTGGTTCAGCGCGCCGTGGGGGGTGGTGTCGCTTACCGAGAGCGAGCCGCACGAACTGCCGACGCAGGACGCGCGGCTGACGGCCTATGCGCGGATGCGCGGGCGCGTGAGCGAGGCGTTCGCCGGCTTCGCGCCGGTGCTGGCGCGCCACCAGGGCGCGCCGCGCCGGTTGCTCGGCACCAGCGGCACCGTCACCACGCTCGCCAGCGTCCACCTGGGGCTGGCGAGCTATGATCGCCGGCTGGTGGACGGGCTGATCGTGCCGGCCGAATCGATGCGCGGGATCAGCGCGCGGCTGTCGGCGATGTCGGTCGCCGAGCGCGCGACGCTCCCCTGCATCGGCCAGGAGCGCGCCGACCTGGTGGTGGCGGGCTGCGCGATCCTCGATACAATCCTCGACCTGTGGCCCAGCGACCGGCTGGGCGTCGCCGACCGCGGCATCCGCGAGGGCATATTGCGCACATTGATGGCGCGCGAAGGGCATAGCTGGTGAGCAGGGGCGGATCCGGCGGGCGCCAGCGGGTGAAGACCGCGCGCGGGCGCAGCGTCTCTTCCAACCGCTGGCTGGAGCGGCAGCTGAACGACCCCTATGTCCGCAAGGCCAAGGCGGAGGGCTATCGCTCGCGCGCCGCGTACAAATTGATCGAGCTGGACGAGCGGTTCGCGCTGCTGCGCGGCGTCACCCGCGTGATCGATCTGGGGATCGCGCCGGGCGGCTGGGCGCAGGTGGTGCGCAAGGCCGCGCCGAACGCGATCGTGGTGGGCATCGACCTGCTGCCGGTCGACCCGATCGATGGCGTGACCATCCTGCAGATGGATTTCCTGGACGATACCGCCGGCGACACGCTGGTCGCGGCTTTGGGCGGCCGCGCCGACCTGGTGCTGTCCGACATGGCGGCGAATACCGTCGGCCACCCGCAGACCGATCATCTGCGCACGATGGGGCTGGTGGAGGCGGGCGCGGCATTTGCCGGCGAAGTGCTGCGGCCGGGCGGCGCGTTCGTCGCCAAGGTGCTGGCGGGCGGTGCCGACAACACGCTCGTGGCGGAACTGAAGCGCATGTTCGCGACGGTGAAGCACGCCAAGCCGCCTGCTAGCCGCAAGGATTCGAGCGAGTGGTACGTGATTGCGCAGGGATTCAAGGGGACGGCGGGGTAAGATCCTCCCCGGCACGGGGAGGGGGAC
>CAXUMU010000251.1:0-4963 GCA_964252145.1 uncultured Sphingomonadaceae bacterium | reverse complement strand
GGCAGAAGACGGTCCGCACCGTGCCCATCGGCCACGGCGCGACGCGCGACTTCATCGCCGAGGTGGCGGCGCTCGCCGGGGTCGATCCGGCCCGCGCGCCCGACACGTCGCGGCTGCCGTGGTGGAGCCGCTCGGTCGATTCGACCTATCTCACCGGCAAGCGCGTCTTCATCTTCGGCGACGCGACGCACGCCGTCGCGGCGGCCCGCGTGGCGCGCGACGAGCTGGGCTTCGAGGTGGTGGGTCTCGGCTGCTACAATCGCGAGTTCGCGCGCGAGCTGCGCGACGCGGCGAAGCTGTACGGCGTCGAGCCGCTGGTCACCGACGATTATCTCGCGGTGGAGGAGGCGATCGCCGCGCTGCAGCCTGAACTGGTGCTGGGCACGCAGATGGAGCGCCACATCGCCAAGCGGCTGCGCATTCCCTGCGCGGTGATCTCGGCGCCCGTCCACGTCCAGGACTTCCCCGCGCGCTACTCGCCGCAGATGGGCTTCGAGGGCGCGAACGTGCTGTTCGACGCCTGGGTCCACCCGCTGGTGATGGGGCTTGAGGAGCATCTGCTGACGATGTTCCGCGACGATTTCGAGTTCAGCGACGCGGCCGGCGCAAGCCATCTGGGGCATGGGTCGGCCTCGGCTCCCGATCGTCATGCCGGACTTGTTCCGTCATCCACCGCGCCACAACCGCCGACTGTTCAGGAGGAGCGGCGGACCCCGGAACAAGTCCGGGGTGACGATAAGGGGTGGACAGCGGAGGCCGAGCGCGAGCTGCTCAAGATCCCGTTCTTCGTGCGCGGCAAGGCGCGGCGGAATACCGAGCGCTATGCCGCCGAGCAGGGCGTCGCGCCGATCACGCTCGACACGCTGTACGACGCGAAGGCCCATTATGCGCGCTGAGACGATCACCGCCGCCCCGCACCCAACAGTGCGCGTCGTCATCGTGACGCTCGACAACCATCTGTCCGGTGCGGCCGAGCGCGCGCAGGCGCAGTTCGCCGCCGAGGGCTCAGGCATCACGATCGCGTTCCACGCCGCCGCCGACTGGGACCGCGACCCCCACGCGGTGGAGCGCTGCCGCGCCGACATCGCCCACGGCGACATCGTCATCGCGACGATGCTGTTTCTGGACGACCATATCCGCGCCGTGCTGCCCGCGCTGGAGGCGCGCCGCGAGGAATGCGACGCGATGCTGGGGCTGATGTCCGGCAGCGAGGTCGTCAAGCTCACCCGCCTCGGGCCGTACCGGATGGACGCGCCCGCCCGCGGTCCGCTGGCGATGCTGAAGAAGCTGCGCGGATCGGCCAAAAGCGGATCGTCGGGCGCGGGGCAGATGAAGATGCTGCGCCGCCTGCCCAAGATGCTGCGCTTCATCCCCGGCACCGCGCAGGACGTGCGCGCCTATTTCCTGACGCTGCAATATTGGCTGGCCGGCAGCGACGACAATGTCGTCCACATGATCCGCGCGCTGGTCGACCGCTATGCCGACGGCGAGCGGCGGTCCCTGCGCGGCACGCTGCGCGCCGCGCCGCCGCAGGATTATCCCGAGGTGGGCGTGTATCACCCGGCGATGCCCGGCCGCATGTCGGACCGGATCGAGGCGCTGCCGCGGCCGAAGGATGCGCGCGGCACGGTCGGGCTGCTGATGCTGCGATCGTACCTGCTGGGCCGCGACGCCGGCCATTATGACGGCGTGATCCAGGCGATGGAGGCGCGCGGGCTGCGCGTGATCCCCGCCTTCGCGAGCGGGCTCGATTCGCGCCCGGCGATCGACCGCTTCTTCATGGCCGACGGCCACCCCACCGTGGATGCGGTAGTGTCGCTGACCGGCTTCTCGCTCGTCGGCGGCCCCGCCTATAACGACACGAACGCCGCCGAGGCCGCGCTCGTCGCGCTGGACCGGCCCTACATCGCCGCGCACCCGCTGGAATTCCAGACGCTCCAGCAATGGGGCGCCGGCCGGCAGGGGCTGCTGCCGCTGGAAGCGACGATGATGGTCGCGATCCCCGAGCTGGACGGCGCGATCGTCCCCAGCGTGTTCGGCGGACGCTCCGATGGGTCGGCCGAGCCCTGCACCGGCTGCGGCCGCGGCTGCGTGTTCCCGCCGTCAGGCCTCGCGCGCGAGATGCGCTCCTGCCCCGAGCGGGCCGAGGCGCTGGCGGCCAAGGTCGCGCGGCTGATCGACCTGCGCCGGGCCGAGCGCGCCGCGCGCAGGATCGGCATCGTCCTGTTCAACTTCCCGCCGAATGCGGGCGCGACCGGCACCGCGGCGCACCTGGCGGTGTTCGAATCGCTTCACGCCACGCTCGTCCGGCTGGCCGCCGAGGGCTACCGGGTCGACGTGCCGGTCAGCGTCGATGCGCTGCGCGACGCGCTGCTCGCCGGCAACGCCGCGCGCTACGGCGCCGACGCCAACGTCCACGTCCGCATCGCGTCCGACGATCATGTCCGCCGCGAGCCCCATCTTGCCGCGATCGAGACGCAGTGGGGCCCCGCGCCCGGCCGCCAGCAGAGCGACGGCGGCGGCATCCACGTACTGGGCGCCTCGTTCGGCAACGTGTTCGTGGGTGTCCAGCCCGCCTTCGGCTATGAAGGCGATCCGATGCGGCTGCTGTTCGAGGGCCGCTTCACCCCGACCCACGCCTTTTCCGCTTTCTACCGCTGGCTGCGCGAGGATTTCGGCGCGAGCGCGCTGCTGCATTTCGGCACGCACGGCGCGCTGGAGTTCATGCCCGGTAAGCAGGCCGGCCTGTCCGGCGACTGCTGGCCCGAGCGGCTGCTGGGCGACCTGCCCAATTTCTACCTCTACGCCGCGAACAACCCGTCCGAGGGGCTGATCGCCAAGCGCCGCTCGGGCGCGACGCTGATCAGCTACCTGACGCCGGCGCTGGCGCGCGCCGGCCTGTACCGGGAACTGCCCGAGCTCAAGGCGCTCGTGGAGCGGTGGCGTTCGTCACCATCGGACGACGAGCGGACCGCGCTGGAGCCGATGATCCGCGCGCAGGCGGAGGCACTCGATCTCGCCCCCACCCGGCATGCCGGACCCGTTGCGGCATCCACCGCGCAGCAAGCGTCTGCCGGGCTTGCGGAGAAGTGGACCCCGGAACAAGCCCGGGGTGACGGTTCGTGGGATATCGCGACGCTCGCCACCCGGCTGTACGAGCTGGAGCGCGAGTTGATCCCCGACGGTCTCCACGTCCTCGGCCAGCCCGCCTCCACCGAACAGCGCGGACAGATGATCGACGCGATGATCGACGCCGGCGGCAGCGACCCCGCCGCGATGGATATCGCGCTGGGCGAGAATCGCGAGCTGGACGCGATCGTCCACGCGCTGGACGCCGGCTTCGTCGCCCCCGCCCCCGGCGGCGACGTGCTGCGCAACCCGGCGGTGCTGCCGACGGGACGCAACCTGCACGGCTTCGATCCCTTCCGCATCCCCGGCCGCTTCGCCTGCGCCGAGGGCACGAGCCAGGCCGAGCAGCTGATCGCGCGCCACATCGCGGACGGCGGCGCGTTCCCGGAGAGCCTGGCGATGGTGCTGTGGGGCACCGACAACCTGAAGAGCGAGGGCACCCAGATCGCGCAGGCGCTGGCGCTGATCGGCGCGCGCCCGCGCTTCGACAGCTATGGCCGCCTGTCCGGCGCGGAGCTGATCCCGCTGGCGGAGCTGGGCCGGCCGCGGATCGACGTGGTGATCACGCTTTCGGGCATCTTCCGCGACCTGCTGCCGCTGCAGACCCGCATGATCGCCGAGGCCGCCTGGCTCGCCACCGAAGCGGACGAGCCGGAAGCGATGAACTTCGTCCGCAAGCACAGCCTGGCGCATCAGGCCAAGCATGGCTGCGACCTGGAGACCGCCGCGCTGCGCGTCTTCTCCAATGCGGAAGGATCGTACGGCGCGAACGTCAACCAGCTGATCGACTCGGGCTGCTGGACCGACCCGGACGAGATCGCCGACCTGTTCGAAAAGCAGAAGGGCTATGCCTATGGCCGCACCGGCGCCCCCGCGCGCCAGGCCAGCCTGCTGCAGAGCGCGCTCGCCGGCGTGGAGTTCGCCTATCAGAACCTCGACTCGGTCGAGCTGGGCGTCACCGACATCGACCATTATGTCGATGCGCTAGGCGGGATCAGCCGCTCGGTCGCCCGCGCGCGCGGCGGCAGGGCCGCGCCGGTCTACATCGTCGATGCGACGCAAGGCGCCAGCAAGGTCCGCACGCTGGGCGAGCAGGTCGAGCTGGAGACGCGCACCCGCATGCTCAATCCGATCTGGTACGAGGGCATGCTGAAGCACGGTTTCGAGGGCGTCCGCCACATCGAGGGCCACGTCACCAACACGATGGGCTGGTCCGCCACCACCGGCCAGGTGTCGCCGTGGGTCTATCAGAAGATCAGCGAGACGTTCGTGCTCGACCCCGCGATGCGCGAGCGGCTCGCCCAGCTCAATCCCAAGTCGTCCGCCCGCGTCGCCAACCGGCTGATCGAGGCGCACGACCGCAATTACTGGAACCCGGACGAGGCGACGCTCGCCGCGCTCCACGCCGCCAGCGATGATCTCGAGGACCGTCTCGAGGGCATCACGGCTGCGGCGGCATAGGAGAATAAGTGATGGCCCTGCTCGACCCCCCCGGCATGGACGGCGACGGCAGCGTCCAGGTGAAGCTGGACCCGAACGTCAAGATCGGCAACGCGAAGGTGTTCGCGGTGTACGGCAAGGGCGGGATCGGCAAGTCGACCACCTCGTCCAACCTGTCCGCCGCCTTCTCGCTGCTGGGCAAGCGCGTGCTGCAGATCGGCTGCGACCCCAAGCACGATTCGACCTTCACGCTCACCAAGAAGCTGATGCCGACGGTGATCGACGTGCTGGAGACGGTGGAGTTCCACGCCGAGGAGCTGCGCCCCGAGGACTATATGTTCGAGGGCTATAACGGCGTGATGTGCGTCGAGGCGGGCGGGCCGCCGGCCGGCAC
>CAXUMU010000250.1:0-4987 GCA_964252145.1 uncultured Sphingomonadaceae bacterium | reverse complement strand
AGACTGGGGGAGTGAGCACGCTTGCCCAATCAGTGGGTACCTTCGTCAGCGGCGAGACCTATACCTTCTCGATCGACGTGGGCAGCCGGACGGGCTCGACCAGCAACCTCGGCAGCGTCACGCTCAAGTTCAGTGACGACACGCACGATCTTGCTAGCGGCAGCTTCACCCCGGCGCCGCCGCTCAACGGCATGCAGCGCCTTACCTACTCCTACACCGCCACATCAGCGGACGCGGGCAAGACGCTGCACGTGTCGATCAGCGCCTCCGGCTCGAACTCGCAGTTCGCCTTCGATAATGCCAAGCTGACGAAGCTGACGTCTGGTGGGCCCGCCAGCTCCGGCGTCACTGTTGGCGCGGGCTCGGATGCGATCAATCTCGGGCAGTATGGCTATATTGCTGCAACAAACGGCGGGGACGACATCATCACTGGCGGCAATACCGCCGACACGCTGGCCGCCGGCGTAGGCAACGTCTGGATCGACGGCGGGGCGGGCCACGACGTCCTACTGGGCGGAGCGGGCGCCGATCACGTCAATGCTGGCGCGGGAGACAGCTATCTGTTGGGGGGCGGCGGGAACGATGTTCTTACCGGCGGGGCCGGCAACGACATCCTGGTCGGCGACCAGGGCGGCGATACGATGAACGGCGGCGCCGGTAACGACATCTTCCTCATCGACGACGAGGGCACGCAGGAAGCAGACACGATCGACGGCGGCACTGGATCGAACACGGCCTCGTTCGAGCGCTTCCACCTGGGCGTCTCGGCGACGCTCTCCGGATCGAACGGGCAGACCGTCTACGGAGACAGCTACTCGAACATTCAGAACCTGACTGGCAGCAACTATGCCGACACGCTGGGCGCCGCGGCGGGTGGCGGCACGCTCAAGGGTCTGGCTGGCAACGACGTGTTGAACGGTGGCACTGGCAACGATATCCTCGAAGGCGGTGCTGGTGCCGATCAGATCAACGGAGGCGGCGGCACCAACACGGCGAGCTACGATGCCTCGACCGCGGGTGTATATGCCAACCTGACCACCGGCACCGCGATCGGCGGTGACGCTACGGGCGACACCTTCTCGAACATCGAGAATCTGACGGGATCCGCTTTCGGCGACGAGCTCGCGGGCACGTCCGGTGCGAACGTCATCGCCGCTGGGAATGGCGATGACTGGATCGACGCGACGGCGGGAGCGGACAGCTACAACGGCGGAGACGGGTTCGATACCGTCGATTATTCGCAAGCCGGCTTCTTATCCACCGGTAGCACCGCGGCGTTAGCTGTTAATCTGTCGGCCGGAACAGCAAATTATCGAGCGTCGGATGGTACTACTGGGAGCCAAGCGCTAGCTGCCCTCGAACAGATTATCGGCACTTCCTCGAACGACACGCTATCGAGCTACGGTACAAGCTTGAACGCCACTTGGGATGGTGACGGCGGTACCGATACAATCTTGGGAGGTTCCGGCTCGGATACCTATGTCTTCGGACGAAACTACGGATTCATCACTGTAAGTGACACTAACGCGGCGTCCAATGTTATCCGACTGAAATCAGACCTGACGTTCGACAATATCGTAGTGTGGAATAACCTAACAGCGCTGCAGGTGGATGTCATAGGAATCACTGGGAATATCAAGATTAGCTCCGACTTTGCCACTTCGGGAAACGATATTGTTAAAACACTTGACTTGGGCGGAGTGGCGCAAGTCGACCTGACGCAAGTTGACTCAAGTGTAACGCTAAATTATGGGAGCGACAACTATACGGCAGGATCGGCGAACCTAAACTGCTTTATAACGGGTAACGCAAACAACAACATTATCGTCGCGAACAACTCATCTACCACTATCAAGGCTAATATCATCAATGCTGGCCTTGGTAACGATACGATCACGACGTCGTCTGCAGACGACCAGATCCTTTTTGAAAGAGGCGATGACCACGATGTCGTAACTGATAGCGGCGGCAACAACACGATAGCTTTTGGGACTACCGTAGGTGCCGATGATGTCATTTATCAGGTCGTCGGCAACGATCTGTACGTCGGGATCAAGGATATCAACAACGCGACCACGAGCGCGAGTGCGGTCGCGGACAACATCAAAATCGTTGGAGGTGGAGTTCAGTACGTCGGCTCTCAATACGGGACCACCTTCTGGAACACCAACTTCTCGGTGGAAGCAGGTGGTGCAACCACCGATTTGAGCAAGGCCAACATCGCATGGACACAGCAGTCCTATTGGGACGGCGGTTACTACTACCCTGTCGTGCTCGATCTCGCCGGCGATGGGCTGGAAGTCTCGTCGGTCGGCAACTCGGACATCGTTACCAAGGACGGTGACGGCAACGTGCTTCGGACGGCGTGGGTGGGTCCGACGAATGGCATCCTTGCATATGACCGAAATGGCGATGGCGAGATAAACAACACGTCCGATATATCGTTCATCGCCGACAAGGATGGCGCCAAGACGGATCTGGAAGGTCTCGCGGGTTGGGACAGCAACGGTGACGGCGTCCTGGATGGGTCGGACGAAAAATGGGCGAGCCTGCTCGTCTGGGTCGATGCCAATCAGGATGGGCGGGCCGAAGACGGCGAGGCCCGGCCGCTCGAGAAGATTGGCGTCAGCTCGATCGATCTGAAAGGCCAGCCTACCGGTTTTGACGGCAGCGATACGATCGAATCGGTGGTGCGGAACACGACGACATTCACTCGCACGGATGAAACGACGGGGACTGGCTATGATGTCGCTCTTGCGCGCCAGCTGCTGACCGGGCCTGAAGCAACATCGGATGTCGACTCAATCGATTCTAGTGCCGCTGCCACGATCGGCCAGCTGCTGAATGACCCGGTAGCGGCTGCGGCGGCCAAGGGCGTGTCGACCAAGGCGCTCACTTCGGCGCAGGCGAGCGCGCTGGCACAGGTGGATCTCTCAAAGACGGGCTCGATCAGCGCTGCGGACGCCCAACACTGGGCCGATTACCTCGATCCCGCGAAAATCGACGCGCGACGCAAGTTCGAGCAGGCGGCAAAAGCGGGCACACTGCCAGCCGCGAACGCCGACGCTTCGACAACCCGTGAGGATGCAGGAGCCGCTGCCTTGACCGGCAGAGGCACAGCGGGTCAGGAAGTTCGCCTTCAGGGCATCTTGGTGGACATGGACGGTTCCGGACCGGACCTGATCGACCCCAAGGACGCTCGGGTGACCGCCGACGTGATGCATGACGGCAGCGCGGACCGGATTGGCTGGGTCGGTGGGGGGAACGCGATCCTGGCCTACGATCGTGATGGCGACGGCAAGGTCGATGTAGCGACGGAAGTGGACTTCAAGGGTGACGTGCCGAACGCGAAGACCGCCGTTCAGGGCTTGACGGCGTTCGACAGCAACAGCGACGGCACGCTCACAACCGCGGACGCGGCATTTGCACGCTTTCTGCTTTGGCGCGACCTCAACGAAAACGGCGTGTCGGACAAGGGCGAGGTGCAGTCGCTTCCAAGCGCTGGCATCGCTCAGATCTCGCTCGATGCAAGCGGGATCAATCCCGACCGAGCCACCGACGTCGCAGCGAACGAAGTTCTCGGCCAGACCAGCGTGGCCTTGAGCGACGGCTCGACACGCAGCGCGTTCGACGCGGCGTTCGGTTTTGCGGATGCCGCTAAAGACGAGGCGGCTTCGGTTGCACCCGCTTCGCCTAATCCGACGCCAGATGTGGCTACGGCAACTCCAGTATCCGGCGGAAGCAGTAGCGCAATGAATGCTCAGGACTCCACGCCTGCATCGGGCGCACCGGGATCCGCTTCGTCGATGAGCGTTGGCGCGTCGCGGGCCGGCGAGGACGGGCCGACGGGCGAAACGCTGCAAAGCAGCGGCACGAGCGCGGGCGCGGCCAATCAGGCGTGGCTCGAGGAATCCGGCAGCTCCTCCTCCCGGACCGAGGATCAAGGGCTTCACTCCGAGAGCGCGGCGATCGAGCCGGTACCGACGCCCGTCACCGTCTCGCCCATTCAGGACGCGGCAGCCTTGCAACGGCAGCAATTGCTGCGCCAAGCTATGGCCTCCTTTTCGTCTCCGTCGTCGGGAGGATCGGCGGCGATCTGGGATCGGCAGCTTCAATCGAACGCGCTGTCCGGGTTGGCAGCGCCATCGGCGCGAACTGCGCCCCTCCCCCGGATGGCGGTCACCGCGCTCGCCGCGTAAGGATGGTTGCTGGCGGGCGTTTCCCGTCGGGCAGGAAAGGACACTCCATACGTGACGATTTCAGCGCCCGCACGCGCCCAGCCCCCGCAGGTCGGCCCGAAGACGGTTGCGCAAATGCTGGGGGAGATCACCTGGCTGATGACGCAGTCGCCGGTGCACAAGCAGATGTTCATCGGCGACCTGGAATGGTTCTGCATGCCGCCGCTGGTGCTGGAGCAGTTCCGGCTCTTCTACGGGCCGAGCACGCCCGCGGCCGTGGCGCTGTGGGCGTTCGTATCGGAGGAGACCGAAACGCGACTGCTCGGCGGCGGCTTCAAGTTGCGACCTGACGAATGGAAAAACGGTGATCGGCTGTGGCTGATGGAGCTGGTCGCTCCGTTCGGTGCGCAGGATGAGATCCTGAAGGATTTGTCGACAAACGTCTTCCCGGATCGGCCGTTCAAATTTCATCGCATCGGACAAGGCGGGCAGCGGGAGGTGGCGACGTACGAGCCGCACCCCCCGGTTCGACCGAACTGATTAAGGCGCCATTGCAATGCCGCTGAACACCATCGCGTGGCTTGGGCTGGCGAGCCTTTGGCCCTTCCAACATGCGTCGCAGACGGAAACCCGGAAGTCGAGATTCCGGCGTGGGAGATACGTGTCGATCGCGACAGGTTCACCGGCGCGCGGCGCTGTGCGTTGTACCAGGGGAAGAGACGCTGGCCGGATGTGAGCTACGCCCACAGCGCCGTGAACCGCCCCGGGTTTGCCGGAGGCTCCAACTCTTGAGAAGGTGGAGCCTGTAG
>CAXUMU010000249.1:0-4999 GCA_964252145.1 uncultured Sphingomonadaceae bacterium | reverse complement strand
TGCAGTGCATCCTGGTCGTCAACCATGCGCTGATGCCGTCGTTCACCGCCGCCGCGGCGGTGGACGACGGCGAACGCCGCCGCCGGCTGGCGACGATCAGCATGCTGGCGAGCTTCCTGTTCGTGCTGCCCGCCTTCTTCGTGCTGGCGTTCGGCGGCGAGACGGTGGTGTCGATCTGGACGCACGGCACCGTCCACCCGGCGCTGTCGCTGGTGGCGGTGATGGCCTGCATGATGGTGGTCAACGCGATCTGGCAGCCGCTGTCGAACCTGATCCTGTCGATCAACCGGCACGAATCCTATTCCTATTATTACCTGCTCGCCTCGATCCTCGCGATCGCGGCCGCCTACCCGCTCGCCCGGCTGCTGGGCGCGACGGGGGCGGCGGTGTCGCTGCTGCTGCTGGATCTGGTGATGCTGCGCCACGTGCTGAAGATCGCGCGCGCGCTGCACGTGATCGACGGCGCGCATCTGCGGCGGGCGATCGGGCGGGGGCTGGCGCGGATACCCTATCCGCGCGGGCGCTGACGGCTCAGCCCAGCCGCGCCAGCATCGCCTGCGCGGCGGCGGGCGCGCGGACCTTCGCGCCGTTGATCATGAAGACGAACACGTCGCGCGGCCGCTTCGGCGCGCGATCCTCGGCCACATAGGGCAGGTCCGCCGGGCTGCCGCCTTCCGCCCACTCCCGCGCCACGCCGGTCCAGCCGTCGAGCGCGGCGGCGTCGTAGCCGGTCGGCTCCTCCTCGCGCGCGTTCAGCAAGCGGGCATAGACGAAGTCGGCGGCGTGATCGGGGATCATCGGATAGTCCGGCGAATCGGCGAACACGATCGCGACGCCCGCGGCGCGCGCCATTGCCACGAAGGCGGGATCGCGAAAGCTCTCGTGCCGCACCTCCACCGCGTGGCGCAGCGGGGTGCCGGCCTCGCGCGCCGGCAGCAGCTTCAGGAACGCGCCGAAATCGTCCGGGTCGAAGCGCTTGGTCGCCATGAACTGCCACAGGATCGGGCCGAGCCTGTCGCCCAGCTCGACGAGCCCCTGGCCCAGGAACTTGGCGATGCCCTCGCCGGCATCGGCCAGCACCTTGCGGTTGGTGCAGTAGCGCGATGCCTTGACCGTGAAGACGAAGCCGTCGGGCACCGCCCTGGCCCATTTGGCGAAGCTGTCCGGCCCCTGCAGCCGGTAATAGGTGCCGTTGATCTCGATCGCGGTGACCGCGCGGGAGGCATGCTCCAGCTCGCGCGCATGCGGCAGGCCGGGCGGATAGAAGGGGCCGCCGCGCCATGGTTCGTAGGTCCAGCCGCCAATGCCGACGCGGATCGTGCCAGCGCTCATGCCCGTCTCCCGATTGCCCGGCCAAGCTTGGAGCGGATCGGGCCGGTCAGGCAAGCCCGAGCGCGGCGGCGAGCTCGGCGGGCGCGAGTTCGCGTGCGAGCTGGTCCATGCGGCACTGGCCGGGCGCCTTGTCCGGCCGCCAGCGCAGCAGCGCGGTGCCGTGGCGGAAGCGGCAGGCGGTGACCTGATCGTAGCCCACCTCCACCACCAGTTCGGGGCGGAGCGGCTGCCATTCGGCCGAACGCTCGGTGCTCCAGCGGCTGGGGCCGCCGGGCGCGTTGCCGGTGAAGCCGGGCGCCTCGACCAAAGCTGCCAGCTTCGCGGTGAGCGCGGGGCGCTCCTCGACGGAAATGGCGGAGGTGAAGCCGACATGGTGGAGCAGGCCGGCCTCGTCGTAGAGCCCCAGCAGCAGCGAGCCGACCTGCGCGGTGCCGGTCGCGTAGCGAAAGCCGCCGACGACGCAATCGGCGGTGCGGCGCTGCTTGACCTTCACCATCGCGCGTTCGCCGGAAACATAAGGTCCGTCGAGCCGCTTGGCGATCACCCCGTCCAGCGCGCCGCCCGCCGTCGCCAGCCAGTCCCGCGCCACGGCGGGATCCCCGGTCGCGGGCGACAGCAGCAGCCACGGCGCGGCGTGCGCGGCGTGGAACGCCTCCAGCGCGGCGCGGCGCTCTGCCAGCGGCTGCTCCAGCATGCTCGCGCCGTCCGTGCCGGCCAGCAGGTCGAACAGCATCAGTTGCGCGGGCGTCTCGGCGGCCAGCTTGCGGATGCGGCTCTCGGCCGGATGCAGCCGCGCCTGCAGCGCATCGAAGGCGAGCGCGCCGTCCACGGCCACGAACAGCTCGCCGTCCAGCACGACGCGGTCGGCGGCCAGCCCGGCCAGCCGCGCGACGATCTCGGGAAAGAACCGCGCAAGCGACTTGCCCGACTTCGACATGATCTCCACCGCGCCGCCCGCGCGGAACGCGATCGCGCGGAACCCGTCCCATTTCGGCTCGCACTGCCAGCCCGGCCCCTCCGGCAGCGCGCCGGCGAGTTTCGCCTCCATCGGCGCCAACCCGGGTTGCACGCCGAGCGCCGACCAGTCGTGCATCGCCATCTCCCGCAGCTCAGCCGGCGCGGCGGACGACGCTCGCGCCTTCGGCGACCACCCGGTTGCGGCCGCCATGCTTGGCGGCATAGAGCGCCGCGTCCGCCCGCGCGAGGGCCGGGTCCAGATCGCGGTCGCGCGGATCGATCGTCGCGACGCCGATGCTGGCCGTCATCCGGATCGGGCCGCGCGCGCGATCGAACGTGAGCGTCTCGATCGCGTGACGCAGCCTTTCCGCGATGCCGAGGGCGGCGGCGGGATCGGCATCGCGCAGCAGCACGCCGAATTCCTCGCCGCCCAGCCGCGCCGCGATCCCCCGGTCGCCCAGCACCGCGCGGCAGGCATCGGCGAAGCAGCGCAGCGCCTCGTCGCCCGCCTGGTGGCCGAAGCTGTCGTTGATCTGCTTGAAATGGTCGATGTCCAGCATCAGCAGCGCCAGCGGCGTGCCCAGCCGGGCCGCGATCAGCATTTCGGCGCGGCCGCTGGTGAAGAAGCTCAGGCGGTTGGGCAGGCCGGTCAGCGGATCGGTCGCGGCGAGCCGCTCCAGCTCGCTCTCCACCGCCTTGCGGTCGCTGATGTCGATGATGCCCGACATGATCAGCAACTGGCCCGCCACCTCGATCATGTTGGCCCGGATCAGCACGGTGCGGATCGAACCGTCGCCGCGGCACACCTGAACCTCGAGGTCGCGGACCGCGCCGTCCCGATCGATCGCCGCGAGCAGGCGGTGGCGATCCTCCTGATGAATGTAGAAATCGGTGGCGTTCTTCATGTGCTTGTTCGTGCCGACGAGCTCGCGCGCGCTGTCGTTGATGCGCACGATGCTGCCGTCGGCGCGGGCCGTGACGATCATCGGCACCGGGCTCGCCGCGAACATCTTCTCGATCTCCTCGCGGCTGGCGGCGAGTTCGGCGCTGATGCGGCGTTCCGCGCGTACTGCCAGCCATTCCAGCCGCTCCAGCCGGTTGGCGCGCGACACCACGATCGCCAGCGCCACGTTCAGGATCAGCATCGCCAGGATCAGCCCGAGCGAGGTGTCGCTGTCGACGCGGCCATATTCATAGCCCGCCAGCAGCACGAGGCTGCACCCGATCCCCCCCGCCAGCGTCCACGCGAACGGGACAGGCACCGCCAGATAATAGATCATCGGCAGCATGATCACGACGAACAGCGCGATCTCGCTGTGCGAGGTGGCGAGCACCGCGACGGCGGCGCCGTTGACGATCATCCAGGCGATCATCACCCGCCGCCGCGCGACGACGCCGGGCCAATCGTGCAGCAGTGCGACGCCGGCGAGCGCCGCCACCACCACGATCGTCCGGGCGGGGATCGCCACCCAGAAATGCGCGGTGCCGTGAAACCGCCAGTCGCTCATGAAGAACAGGGTGTTGAGGATCGCGGACGCGATCAGCAGCACGCGCGCGTGGCGATGATTCTCGATCGCATGCTCGGCAGTGAACAGCGCTTCCAGCGCGCGCGCACGGAATTCGCCGCCGGGGCGGCGCAGGGCAGTTGACCCGTCGGACGGCACCGCCCGCGTCAGCTCGGCCAGGCCGCCGCTTTCCATTCGCCTCCTTCCCGTTCCCGGAAAGCGGCTTACGCGCCCGCGGCTTAGCGTTCGGTAAAGGGGAACGGGGCCGGGGCGACGTCCGGTGGCACCCATTCGCGCGCGCGCCGGCCGAAGCGTACGCCCCACCGCTCCGGGTTCGCCTCCGCCCGCACCGGATTGAGCAGTTCCTCCAGCGTGGCGGCATCGTTGCGCGGCGCGGCGCGATTGACTTGGGCGCGGGCCGGATCGTCGAGGTGGAGCAGGCGGATCGCCGGATCCAGTACCAGCTTCGCGCCGGTCAGCGTCATCCGCAGGCGGATATTGTCGTCGTCGCCGCCCCAGCCGGGGATGCTCTCGTCATAGCCGCGCACCGCGTGAAAGAGCGCGCGCGGCGCCGCGATCGATCCGTAGAACTGCTCGGCCGCCGCCTGGCGGCGGCTGCGGCGCATCGCCCGCTGGAACAGGGCTTCGATCGGCTCGGCACCGGCCTCGGCGAAGTTCGCCCACGCGATCTGGCCCGCGATCGCCTGACCGGGGAAACGGCGGAGCGCCTCGATCGCCGCGCCCGGCACGTCGCCCACGAACGCCGATTCGGGCGAGCAGACCAGCACGCCCGCGCCCACCGCGGCCCGGATGCCGACGTTGATCGCCACGCCCGGCGGCCGCCACGGATGGGGCGCGTCGTTGACGATCACCCGCGTGCGCAGCCGGGGATGCGCATCGACGATTCCCAGCACCTCGGCCTCGTCCGACGGATCGTCCAGCACGAGCACGAGTTCGACGTCGGCCCGTTCCAGCCAGCGCCCGTTGTGCGGCAGCACCACCGCCAGCTCCGGCGCCTTGCGGTAGCAGGGCATGACGACGGAGAGCGCGATCACGGCATGCTCAGAGCGGCGACTTCTCGGCCCGTCCGGCGCGCAGCCGCGCGCCATAATGGTGCCACGCGAACACCGCCGCGGCCCCGCGGTGCGGCCGCCACCGCTCGCCGATCGCGCGCGTTGCCTTCTCGTCCGGGCGCGCGTCCAGCC
>CAXUMU010000248.1:0-5001 GCA_964252145.1 uncultured Sphingomonadaceae bacterium | reverse complement strand
CATCCATGCCGGCCCCCTTTAGTGAAGCCTGTCAGAAGTTCTATACTCGCACGAAGTGGGCGATCCGCTCCGCCAGAAGGTCACGGCTTATCATTGTATCACCCGGTAAAGCGGTAAAGCGATCGTGGACTGGCCCTGTTTGCGGCTATTGGCGTGGCAGATCAGCACCTTACGCCTCCCGGCATGCCGCATAGGGTGTGGGCATATTCTGGCTGCTTTGTCGTCCTGACCCAGCCCGCGCTCCTGGACCGGCGATCGTGATCGGCGATCCGGCGGGAGCCCCGACAGGGGAGTCTCGCGCCTGCCTCCCGCCAATGCCGAGCCGGCTCAACGGCTTGCCGCCTCATAGGCGTTTGGCCCGGTGTACCCGTAGCGCGTCTGCGGACGAACTGCCCCCGTCGATGGCGCCGGCGACGCCCATGTCGCGCAGATAGGCTTTGCCGATGCTCGCTTCGCTATAGATGCGGTTGGGCCCGGTGGCGGCAAGGCCGAACCGATCGAACCGTTCGATCAACGCGGCGTAGCATTCCCACGTCGTCTGAGCGTCGCGCACTGCGTAAGTCAGCATGGTATCGCTGATCGCCTCTCGGAACTCATCATAATCGAGCTTGGGATGCTCGACGCCGAGATGCTCGCCAAGGGTCGCAAGCGAGAAGGATTGCGCGAACAGCGCGCCGGCAAGCGTGCGGATATCGATGAAATGTCCCCGTCGCGTCGTGCCGGGACGCTTCTTGCTTTGACTCGCTCCGCTCTGCGGCTGCCCGGCCGATGCGAACTGGATGAATGCGCTGCGCCGGGAGATATGCTTCACCTGCACGTTGGGCCGCGCCCGGTTCGGCGGCACCCATGCTATCGGCGACAGGTTGAACGTAAACCCGCCCCGCATCTTGCCCCGCGCAGAAGCATGCTGGATCGCGATGCGTGAGATGTCGAACGGGAGGTTGAACCCGACGATCGCCGCATGACGATCATAGCCGATGCTGTAGAATACTTCCTCGACGAAGGCGGCGTGCGTGATCAGCCGGAGACCATGCATATCGGCATGAACGTGCAGCACTTCCAGCACTTCCAGCTCTTCGTCGGTGACGCCTTCCGGATCGTAGAAGATGCCGCTCTCGTATAGCTCGCCATTTTCGCGAACCTGGTAGGTGCCGAACCGGAGTGATTGCGCGGCGGCGGCGGTGGTCTCGGTATCGAACACGACAACCGACGGCGAAGGTGGCAGGCGCGATGCCTGCTTCTTTCGACGCGTACTGGGTTCCTTTAGCTCAACGAACTGCGGCGCTGCGTAAGCGCGGATCGCGATCGGCAGGCGCGCAAATTCGTACATCGACATATTTGCGCCCGTGACCGTGGAATGCCGATTGCATGACTTGGGCATGTTGCGGGTGAAGCATGAAGGCAGGAAGCACGACCAGTTCGTCGTCGCCTCGATCATCGACCCGGAACCCCACCGCGTCGAACTCGCTTGACCTCAGTCGATCGCAAAGCGCGGTAAGCCGGGCGTATGCAGCCCGTCCCAGATCAAGCAATGGCGCGACTTGATCGGATACAATAGAGAAAGCCGCTGCCGGGCTCGCGGCAATGATGGCGGCGTCACGATCGGCATTCCGCGTGCTTTGGCAGATCGCTTTTCGTGCATTCCGCGCAAGCTTTATTGCCTCCGGATTATCACCGTAGGCGTTCACAGCGTCGCTTAGAGGCAGGCCATCGCGACATATATGGAGGATGATTTGGTTTACGAGAGCATTCACTATCTTAATTCGCTGGCTGTGCCGGAAATTGCATGATCGAAGGCAGTATCGATGCTATTTTAAATCGCGGCTAATCGGCGGACAAATCAGACAATGACCTATTTCGCGAGCGTCAGCAGGAACGATACCGCCGCCGAAGGCGCAAGCGACTGGGCCGAACGATCCGAGCATTGGATAGCGGTCGCATCCGGCACGGCCACGCGGCGGAAGTTGCGCGAGCGGCGCTCCGAACCATTGATCCTGTGCGGGCACGGCGTGTCGCTTCGCGTCGAAAATGGTAGCCCCATCGTTCGGGACGGGTTCACCCGCTATCCGCAGAGGCAGGCGACGCACCGTTTCTTTCCGGGCAGCCGGGACGTTCCGGAACGCATCCTCTTGCTTGACGGCAGCGGTACGCTGTCCTTCGACGTGTTGTCGTGGCTGTCGGATCAGGGCGTTGCGCTGGCCCGTGTGAAGTGGACCGGCGAAGTTGCTACTGTCGCGAGCGGGAATGGCTTCGCATCCGATGCCGCAAAGGTGCGATGGCAAAACGACACGCGGTCAAACCAGGCAGAACGGATCGCGTTTGCGGTGGACCTGATCCGGCGCAAGCTGATGCACAGCGCCGACACGCTCGCGCAATGTCTGCCGACTACGCCCAGTAGGGACGCCGCGATCCTTCGTCACCGCGTAGAGGCTGAAGCGCTTGCCCGCGGCCCGTTCGCTAGCGTCGATCCGATCCGCGCCATCGAGGTCAAGTGCGCCGCTACCTATTCGCAGCGTGGCAGGGGCTGACAATGAACTGGACCGGGCGACGCCCCGTTCCCGATGAATGGCGCACCTATCGTTTCCGCAGCTCGCTTGCCAATGGCGGCAACCCAAAGAACTACAACGCCTCCGATCCTGTCAACGCCGTCCTCAACTACGCCTATGCGGTGAAGCTCGCTCACATGCAGATATAGACCATTGCGGATGGCTACGATCCGACGATCGGCATCATGCATCACGGCGGGCGTGGAAAGCCGGCCTTCATTTTCGACCTGATCGAGCCCGAACGGCCACGCGTTGATGCGGCGATCCTCGAATTCGCCCAAAGGCGGTCGTTCGCAGCGGCTGACTTTGTGCTCCGATCCGATGGCGTCTGCCGCCTGTCCCCGCAGCTCGCCCGAGTCGTCGCTGGGATCGTATCGACAGGCAACGGCAACACCCCTCTACGCCAGAGCAGCCCATGATGAAGGATCAGCGGTCGCCACTGTGGTCACCAGCGTGTTATCTGGACGCTATCACTATACCCCCTCCCACATCGGAGTGGGCTTGATGCGGTCAGATCACAAGTCGCTCCAAGTCGCCGTTCCGGTCGGCCGGGTTCCCACGGCACGCACCCTCGCCCGACCGGGCCGGCTCGGCTTGCGCCTCCACCGGGGGGCTGATAGCCCGCGCGTTCGGTCCGGGAGGTTCATTTGCTTAGCTACGCCCAGGCGCGCGAGGACGTGATCCTCAGCCGCGCGCTGAACCACGTTCATCACGCCGAAGCATTCTATATCGATGTGGGCGCCTACCACCCGACGCTCGACAGCGTCACGAAGCATTTCTACGATCATGGCTGGCACGGCGTGAACGTGGAGCCGAGCCGCGAGCTGTTTCCGCAGTTCGTGATCGATCGCCCGCGCGACATCAATCTGCAGGCCGCCGTCACCGACAAGCCGGGCAGCGTGACCTTCCACACGGTGGAAGGGCAGCTGGGCACGCTGGAGGACGGCGTCGCGCAGGAGCATGTGGCGCAGGGCTGGACGTCGCAATCCTATACGGTCGAGGCGATGACGCTGGACATGATCTGCGAAGCGCACGCGCCGCGCGACATCCATTTCCTCAAGATCGACGTCGAGGGCCACGAAGCCGCCGCGCTGCGCGGGCTCGATCTCTCGCGGTTCCGGCCGTGGGTGCTGGTGGTCGAGGCGACCAAGCCCAACCGGCTCGACCTGCTCACCCACCACGAATGGGAGGGGCTGCTGATGGTCGCCGGCTACCGCTTCATGCTCGCCGACCTGCCCAACCGCTATTATGTCGCGATGGAGCATCCCGAGCTGATGCGGCATTTCTCGGTGCCGGTCGACGTCTACGCGCTCGCCGGCCAACAGCGCAGGATCGCGCAGCTGGAAGCGGAGCTTGCGCTCGCCCGGGAGCGGCTTGCCGAAACGGGGGCGGCATCGAAACAAGGCTGAGCAACGGTGATGAAGCTCGAGCCCATCGAGGGCGGTTTAACCCAATGTCGTCACACCATAGTGATCTGCCCGCTCAGAAGGCGGGCAGGTCGCTCGCCGCGCCGTCGGTGTGGATGCCGCACTCCACCTTGTCCCACCCCCGCCAGCGGCCGGCGCGGGGGTCCTCGCCGGGCTTGACGATGCTGGTGCAGGGCGCGCAGCCGATCGAGAGATAGCCCTGCGCCTCCAGCGGGTGGCGCGGCAGCTCGTGCTCGGCGAAATAGCCGTCGAGGTCCGCCTTCGACCAGTCGGCGAGCGGGTTGATCTTGAGCCGGCCTTCGTCGAGCTCGAACCGCGGCAGCGCCGCCCGGGTCTTGGCCTGGAAGCCCTTGCGGCCCGAGATCCACGCGTCGAACGGCACGAGCGCGCGGCGCAGCGGCTCGACCTTGCGCATGTCGCAGCAGCCGTCCGGGTCATAGGACCAGCGCAGGCCGGTGCCGTCGCGCGCCGCCAGAATGCGCGGGTCGGGCCGGAACACGCGCAGGTCGAAGAAGCCGAGCCGCTCGGCCAGCGCATCGCGGTAGGCCAGCGTCTCGCCGAACATCTTCTGCGTGTTGACGAAGATCAGCGGCACCGACGGATCGGCCGCGGCGACCATGTGCAGCAGCACCGCCGATTCCGCCCCGAACGAGGAGACCACCGCCACCCGCCCGGCCAGTTCGCCGGTGACGAGCTCGCGCAGCATCGCGGGCGCGGGCACGCCGGCGAAGCGCGCGTTCATCGCCGCGACCGCCGCCTCGTCGAACGGGGGCGTCACGTCGATCAGGTCGAGCTTGCGCGCGGGCTCAGCCATGTCGCAGCGCCCATGCCGGCACGCGGCCGTCCGCCGCCTTCTGGTAGACCCGGTCGTAGCGGTCGAGCGCGCGCTCCAGCGCCGCCATGTCGATCGTCGCCTCCGGCGCGAACGCATCGAAGCCGCAGCGGCGCATCAGCGGGATCTGGTCGACCAGCACGTCGCCCGCCGCGCGCAGCTCGCCGGCATAGCCCGCCTCGCGCAGGATCCGCGC
>CAXUMU010000247.1:0-5005 GCA_964252145.1 uncultured Sphingomonadaceae bacterium | reverse complement strand
TTCACCTCAAGCACCGGCAATCCAACCATCCCCCATCCTCCTAAACCCGCCGCCATTCCCGCCGGACGCGCGAGCCGCGACCGTCCGCGCCGTCAACCGGCGTCTTCGGCGGTCATCTTGCCCAGCATGCGCCCGCCGCGAGACTTGGCGCCCGGGCCGACCATCTCCGCAATCTCGTCTTCGCTGTAGCCCAGGCTGCCGAGGATCTCCGCATTATGTTCCCCCACGGTCGGAGCATGGCCGCGGAGCGGAAGCGGCTCGTGATCGAAGCGCGCGGGCGTGCGGGCCTCGCGGATCAGGCCGGCGGCAGGATGTTCGCGTTTGACCAGGACCGCGTTGTGCCGGACCTGCGGATCGTCAGCCACTTGGTCGGGGCGCAGCACCTGGGCAAACGGTATGTCCGCCTCGTCGAGAAGCCGCTCCCACTCCGCCGTCGTCCGGCCGAGGAACGCGGTGCGCATCGCCACGCCGAGCTTGCTCCGGTGGCGGAAGCGCAGCGCCGTGTCTTTGAAATCGGGATCGTCGAACCAGTCGCTGCGCCCGGACAGGCGGACCAGCGTGTCGAAATGCTCGTCGCTCACCGGCATGGCGATGATGAAGCCGTCCTTGGTCGGATGCAGCCACTCGCCATCACCGAGAACCGCCGCCGGCGCGCACCCGCCGACGAACATCTCCCGGCCCATCACGTCGGGCCACGCGAACGCCACGGCCAGATCGAGCATGGCCACCTGGACCGATCGAGCGCGCCCGGTGCGCTCACGCTCGCAAAGCGCGGCGGTCACCGCCTGCGAGACCACGAAGCCGGAGATCTTGTCGACGATCGGGCTTCGCACCAAGCGCGGTCGGCCGTCGTCGCCGGCCTGACCATAGGCCATGCCCGACAGCCCCTGCATCGCGGGATCTAGACCCGGACGATGCGCATAGGGTCCGGTTTCGCCATATCCGGAAATCGAAACGTAGATCAACTCCGGGTTGAGGGCGCGCAACGCCGCCTCGGACAGGCCCAGCCTATCCGCCACGCCGGGCCGGAAATTCTGGACAAAGATGTCCGCGGTGCCCACCAGATTCAACAGCGCGGCCAGCGCCTTCGGCTCCTTAAGGTCGAGCGCAACCGATTTCTTGTTGCGGTTGTACGACATGAAGACGCTGCCCATGCCGCCGCGGCGGGGGCCGGCGAAGCGAAAGAAGTCGCCGCCGAGCGGCTCTATCTTGATGACGTCCGCGCCCTGATCCGCGAGCACGCCCGTCGTGCTTGGGCCCGCCAGGATGGCCGTCAGATCGATCACTCGATACCCGTTCAGCGGCCCGTGCATCTACCCCGACTCTCCTGTGCCTGGCCGAATCGCGCGCGTGACATGTCCGGCTATTAAACCCAGTCGTAACCCAATCCCGAACTAAGTGCCAATCAATTCCGATCAATAGGATCGGTGCGCACAATCGGCAGCATTAGCAGTATGTGCCATGCCGTCAGTGGAGGACCAGCAGGGCATCGTCACGGCGTCGCGGGACATGCTAAGCTCCGATGATCGGTTCGGCGGCGGCATCGACGATCGCGTTGCAATCCAGGCGGTAAGTCCGGTAGATCGGTCAGGTCACCGGTCCGGCCGAATCGATCGGTTCCGAGCGGGCTGACCCGCATGCCGCGAACACCGCCCAGCCACGACAAGGTCGAAGGCGATCCATCGATGATCGTGACGAGCCCTGCGCCGGGCGACAGCGCGGATAGCAGCGTCTCGACGTGGCTGGGCTCGGCGGCGACCCTGTCCAGCGCGCCGCCTGCCGGGCGGACCAGCCGCGATGCAGCAGATCGGGCGAAGTCGCGCTGAGCAGCCCGAGGCCGGGCACGTCCTCCGCGAGCACGCCCCACGCGGCGAGCGCCTCCGGGGCGATCGCTCCGGAGAAGACGATCGCCATGCCGGCGTCGCCAGTCGGCGGCTTCAGCCAGTAGCCGCCCTTCAGCATGTCGGCCTCCCAGGCATCGTCCTCGCGCTCGATCTGGCGGATCGATCGTGTTGTCAGGCGCAGATAAACCGATCCGCCGTTCTCGGCCTGCAGATGTTCGAACGACCACAGTATCAGCGCCGCCAGCTCGTCCGCCCAGCTCGGCTCGAAATAAGTGAGGCTGGGCTGGTTGATCCGATCAGCGGCGAGTTGATCGCTTGGTGGGCGCCGCCCTCTGGCCCGAGCGTAACGCCCGCCGGCGTCGCCACCAGTAGAAAGCGGGCATCTGATAGCAGCCGTAGTTGAGCGCATCGAGGCCGCGGGCGATGAACGGATCGTAGACGGTTCCGATCGGGAGCAGACGGCTGCCGAAGATCGGTGCCGATAGACCGAGCGCGGCGAGCATCAGGAACAGGTTGTTCTCGGCGATGTTGTCCTTGTGGCCGGCGAACGGTAGTCCGAAACCCTTGATCGTATCGGCGATGAACAGAGTGGGATATCATCGGCGGCCCGTTCGAAGGCTTCCGCCAAGGATCCGACGCAGTGTCCGCCAAGGTTAGTCATCACCCGCGCGAGCGCTGCATCGTCATGGCTGTCGAGCAGCTTCGCGACATCCGGCTGATCCCCGATGTCGGCGAGCAGCCGCCACGCCGCACCGCCCTGGTAGGTCAGCGCCGCGAACTCCGCATTCGGGCAATCGTCGATCCACGTCGCCAGGCTTCTGCCGCCGGGCCTGGCAAAGGCGGTGCGCTGCAATTTGCCCGTGTTTCAGCGTCAAGACGCGCCAGCCGCAGGTCGCGAATATATCGTCGAACCGCGTGAACATGCGATCGGCAGTCGTGTGATCAAGCGACTGGCGGTTATAGTCGACGATCCACCAGCAGTTCCGGACGTCGTGCTTGTAGGCCTCAATAAGACACTCGTAGATATTGCCCTCGTCCAGCTCGGCGTCGCCCATGAGCGCGATCATGCGCCCCGCATCGGCTTCGGCCATCTGGCCGTGGGCGATGAGATAGTCCTGCACCAGGCTCGCAAAGGCGGTGATCGCGACGCCCAGTCCGACCGAGCCTGTCGAGAAATCGACCGGAATGCGGTCTTTGGTGCGCGAGGGATAGCTCTGCGCGCTGCCCAGGCCGCGGAAACGCTGCAGCTGGTCGAGCGACTGGTTTCCCAGCAGATAGTGGATCGCGTGTAGGACGGGTCCGGCATGGGGCTTACCGCGACCTTGTCCTGCGGCCGCAGCGCATGGAAGTAGAGCGCCGACATTATCGCGGTGATCGAAGCGCAGCTGGCCTGATGACCGCCGATCTTAAGCCCGTCCCGGCTGTCGCGGACATGGTTTGCGTTGTAGATCGTCCAAGCCGACAGCCAGCGCAGGCGCACGTCAATGATCTCGAGCGCGTGAATGGTCGGCGCCCAGGATCGTCATCGTCACCTTCCCGGCTTTTCGAGTGTCGCATATAGCCACGAGTGTAGCGGCAGGTCATTGCGAACACGCCGTGACGCGGTTATCGGGACGGCAGAGAATGCTACAAGGCGCGCGGCCTTAGCGGATCATGCCGGATCTCTATGGACGAATTCGATCTCAGGATCCTACGGAGGCTGCAATCGGACGGCCGCATCACGAATCAACAGCTTTCCGAAGAGATTGGTCTCTCACCCAGCCCCTGTCTTCGCCGGGTCCGACTGCTGGAAGAGCATGGCGTCATCACCGGTTACGTCGCGCTGGTGAGCCCAAAGGCGGTTGGCCTTTCGGTAACTGCATTCGTTCGCGTCCGCCTCGATCAGCAGGATGACCGGCACCTCGCCGCGTTCGAAAGCGCGGTCGCCGATCTGCCCGAAGTCATGGAATGCTATCTGATGACGGGCGAGGCCGACTATCAGCTGCGCGTTCTGGTCGGATCGCTCGAGGAGTTCGAAGATTTCATGCGCCACAAGCTGACCCGCATGAACGGCGTCGCGCAACTGACGACGAGCTTCGCACTGAGACCGGTGGTGTACCGGACGGCACTGCCCGTCGCCAGCGACCCGCCGACAGCCGCCGCGGCGGCGGCAACACGCCCCGCGGCACGCTGAGCGGCGCGGTGAGACGCGCCCCGGCGGTCGGCTGCTTTTCAATATCGAAGGGAGCCAGTCAGTCCGAAGATGCGAGGCTCGTTATAGACGTTGAAGCTCAGGCCGAAGCCCGAAATGGCCGTGTACGACGTCCGGTAGCGCTTGTTGGTCGCATTCTTGACGAAGGCGATGACGCTGACGCGATTTTTCGATCGGTAGCCGATCCTGGCGTTCAGGAGTTGGTAGGCGCGCTGGACATCCTGACCGCCGAGACTCGGCAGGACATCAATCCGGTGTTTCCCCTTAAAGTAAAGTTCCGGTGCAACGAACAGCTCTGCCTTCTCGAGGGGTAGGCGGTATTCGGGGTTGATGCGCACTTCATAGGGCGGTGTGTTCTGCAGCTTGACCCCGGCGTAGCTGGTCTGCGCGAAGTTAAAGTCGAGAAACTTTCCATTCATGAGCGAGCCGCTGAAGCCGATATCAAAGTCGGACCGCAGCCTGGCCACGCCTTCAAGCTCCAACCCGTATATTCGCGATCGCCCCGCATTTACGATGGAGCAGCAAACCGCCGAGGTTGGCACGACGTTCTGCTGGTCCTCATACTTCATGTAATAAAGGCTGGCGGCCAGCCGCAGATGATTATCGAATAGCGTCGTCTTCAACCCGCCTTCATAATTGTCCACGAATTCCGGGCTGACCGGGGAGAATTGCAGGGCCGAGGTCTTGAAGCCGGGATCGAAGGCGCCGGAGCGGTAGCCGTGGCTGTACGAGACATAGAGCAACGTTCGCGGCGTCGCCTGATAGTCAACGCCGATGCGGTAGGACGGCTCGGTCCAGCTCTTGCGGCCATCGGCAACGTAGGCGCCGACAAAACTGAACGCGCTGCTTTCCTCGAACCGTTTTCTGTCATGCGTGAGCCGGACGCCGCCGACGATACTCAGCCCGTTCGCGATCCTGAACGTCCCGTCAACGAATCCCGCGAAGCTCCGGGTCCGCTCCGATCCATGCC
>CAXUMU010000246.1:0-5024 GCA_964252145.1 uncultured Sphingomonadaceae bacterium | reverse complement strand
GCTCGGGCGCGATCCGCTGATGGCTCATGCGGATCGCGACGGTCTGCGCCGACTGGAGGAAGCCCTTGGCGCGGTCGGTGAATTTCTCGAGGTTCATGGCGTGCCCCTGTTGGTACGGCCGCGATGTGGTGTGGCTGATATGCAACACAAGTGTGTCGGGTCAGGTTTTTTGAGTCCGCATCCGCTTCTGGCGCGCTTCGCCATCTCGCGCCTATAAGCGACCCGACATAGCCCGTCGCGGCATGCGCCGGTTCGCCGAAGGATGTTGAATGCGTCTCCGCCTGCTTGCCGCCCTCGCCACCGTCACGCTGATCTCCCCCGTATCGCTGCTCGCGGCGCCGCAGCCGGCCGTGCCGGTCTCCACTCTGGTGCGCGCGGTGGACATCCCGCACCAGAGCTTCACGCTGCCCAACGGCCTGCGCGTGTTCGTGCACGAGGATCACAAGGCGCCGGTGGTGGCGGTATCGATCTGGTATCATGTCGGATCGAAGGACGAGCCCGCGGGCAAGACCGGCTTCGCCCACCTGTTCGAGCATCTGATGTTCTCCGGCTCGGAGAATGCGCCGGGCAGCTTCATGGAGCCGCTGCAGCAGGTCGGCGCGACCGACCTCAACGGATCGACCTGGTTCGATCGGACCAATTATTTCGAGACGGTGCCGACCCCGGCGCTGCCGCGCGCCTTGTTTCTGGAGGCGGACCGAATGGGCCACCTGCTCGGCGCGATCGATCAGGGGCGGCTGGATAACCAGCGCGGCGTCGTCCAGAACGAGAAGCGCCAAGGCGACAACGAGCCCTACGGTCTGGTCGAGTATGCGCAACAGGAGGCGCTGTTCCCCGAGGGGCATCCCTACCGCCACACCACGATCGGATCGATGGCCGACCTGGACAAAGCGAGCCTGGCGGACGTGAAGGACTGGTTCCGCAGCCACTACGGCCCCAACAATGCGGTGCTGGTGCTGGCCGGCGACATCGATCTCGCCACCGCGAGGACGCTGGTCACGCGATATTTCGGCGGCATTCCGCGCGGGCCGCAGAACGTGCCGGCGGCGGCATCCGTCCCGACGCTGCCCTCGCCCAAGTCGGAGACGCTGAAGGATCAGGTCGCGACGACGCGGATCTACCGGATGTGGGCGGTGCCGGGGTTGACCGCGGCGGACACCGTGCCGCTCGACATGGCGGCAACGGTCTTGGGCGGGCTTTCCAGCTCGCGGCTCGACAATGCGCTAGTGCGGGGGGAGAAAATCGCGGTTTCGGTCAGCGCCGACGTCCAGCCGTTCGAGCGGGTCGGCACGTTCGAGGTGACGGCGGACGTGAAGCCCGGCGTCGATCCGGCACTGGTGGCGAAGCGGCTCGACGCGATCATCGCCGACTTCCTCAAGACCGGGCCGAGCGCGGACGAGGTGCAGCGCGTCGCCACCCGCGAGGTGGCGGGGCGGATCCGGGGCCTGGAGTCCGTGGGCGGGTTCGGCGGCAAGGCAGTCGCGATCGCCGAGGGCGTGCTGTATGCCGACGACGCCGATTTCTACAAGAAGCAGCTCGCCACCTATGCCTCCGCCACGCCCGCGCGGATCAAGGCGGCGGCGGACAAGTGGCTGTCGCGCCCGGTCTATGCGCTGACCGTCGCGCCGGGCGAGCGCAGCGCCTATGACGAGGCCAAGGCCGGCAGCGACGGCGTGCAGGCGGGCGATAAGCTGCCCCCCACCGGCGCCGCCAAGGCTGCGCAGCCGGCCGCGAAGGCCAAGCTTCCCGACGTCGGCACCTTCGCCGACCTCAAGTTCCCGGCGGTCAGCCATGCGAAGCTGTCGAACGGCATCGACGTCACCTACGCGCAGCGCACCGCGGTGCCCGTGACGCGCGTGGTGGTCAGCTTCGATGCGGGCAATGCCGCCGATCCGAAGGACAAGCTCGGCCTCCAATCGCTGATGCTGGCACTGCTGGACGAGGGCACACCCACGCGCAGCTCGATCCAGATCGCCGAGGAGCAGGAGCGGCTGGGCGCCGCGATCGGCGCGGGCGCTTCGATGGACCGGACCACGCTGTCGCTGACCGCGCTGTCGCCCAACCTCGCGCCCTCGCTCGATCTGTTCGCCGACATCCTGCGCAATCCCGCCTTCGCGCCGGCCGCGGCGGCAAGGCGGTCGCGCTCGCCGAGGGCGTGCTGTATGCGGGCGACGCCGATTTCTACAAGAAGCAGCTCGCCGCCTATGCCGCCGCTCCTGTACGGCAGGGCGCATCCCTACGGCATCCCGTTCACCGGCACCGGCGATCCGAAGGTGGTGGCGAGCGTCGGCCGCGACGACATGATCGCGTTCCAGCACGAATGGCTGCGGCCGGACACGGCGCGGATCTTCGTCGTCAGCGATCAGCCGCTCGCGAGTCTCACGCCATTGCTGGAGGCGCGCTTCGGCGGCTGGCGGGTCGCCGGCGTCAAGGGCGTGAAGAATCTCGGCGCGCCGACCCCGCTCGCGCGCGGGCGAATCGTGCTGATCGACCGGCCCGGCACGCCCCAGTCGCTGATCCTCGCCGGCGAGCTGCTGCCGCTGACCGGAACGGTCGAGCTGCTGCCGCTGATCGCCGCCAACGACGTGCTGGGCGGCAGCTTCCTCTCGCGGCTCAATTCCGACCTGCGCGAGAAGAAGGGCTGGGCCTACGGCGTCAATTCGTCGGTCAACCGCGTGCTGGGCACGGTGCCGTACATCATCTCCGCGCCCGTGCAGAGCGACAAGACCGGACCGGCGATCGCGGCGATGCGCGGTGACCTGGCGGCCTACCTGACCAGGGACGGCACGACCGAGGCGGAGTTGATGCGCACGGTCAACAACAGCATCCGCGAGCTGCCGGGAAGCTTCGAGACCGGATCGCAGGTGTTGGGCGGCATGCAGCGCAACGCCCTGCTGGGGCGGCCGGACGATTATTACGACACGCTCGCCGCGCGCTACCGCGCGCTGAAGGCCGCCGATCTCGACAAGGCGGCGCGCGACGTGCTCGATCCGGACAAGCTGCTGTGGGTGGTCGTCGGCGACGGCGCGAAGGTGCGCCCGCAGCTTGACGCGCTGAAGCTGCCGGTGGAGAGCGCGAGCCCGGCGGCGAAGTAGAAGGAACAGCGTTTATGGCCAATGTCGATGGCGCATGGGATTGCGTCACCAAGACGCCGATGGGCGAGCAGAAGGCACTGCTGACGGTCCGCAGCGACGGCAACTCCTGGACCGGATCGATGTCCAGCCCCTTGGGCAACGTCGACATCCCGGACGGCACGGTCGAGGGCGACACGCTGCACTGGAAGGTCGAGATGAAATCGCCGTTCCCGATGATGCTCAGCTGCCAGGCGACGGTGAGCGGCGACACGATCAAGGGCGGCATCACCGCCGGCGCGTTCGGGACGTCGCCGCTGGAAGGCGTGCGGGCGGGCTGAGCTCGTCATCCCGGACTTGTTGGGCACCTATCCCGCTAAAACAAGGAGCAGTACCCCGGCGCAGGCCGGGGTCCAGCATCGGGCCGCTCGTAGCTGGACCCCGGCCTGCGCCGGGGTACGGATGCGACCTACCTTGGCGTCAGGGTACAATTGCCGACTTGATCCGGGATCCATGGACGGCGGCACGTCCGAGAACAGAATTCACCGTGTCCATGGATCCCGGCTTTCGCCGGGATGACGAAGGTACTCAAGCTCCCCGCCGGAGCGCTGTCAGCCTCCGAACACCCGCGTCACATGCCCCATCTTGCGCCCCGGCCGCGCCTCGCGCTTGCCGTAGAGGTGGAGGTGGGCGCGCGCGTCGGCCAGGATCGCCGGCCATTCGGCGGCCTCGTCGCCGATCAGGTTGCGCATCTCGATCCGCGCGGCGGTGCGGCCGGTGTCGCCCAGCGGCAAGCCGCAGACCGCGCGGATGTGGTTCTCGAACTGCGAGGTGGTCGCGCCCTCGATCGTCCAGTGACCGGAATTATGCACGCGCGGCGCCATCTCGTTGAACAGCGGGCCGAGGGCAGTCGCGAAAAACTCGCAGGTCAGCACGCCGATATGGCCCAGCTTCTCGGCGACCGCGGTGCTGAGCGCGATTGCGGCGGGAGCCTGCGCGAGGATCTCGGGCCGGGCGGGGACGATCGAGCGGTCGAGGATGCCGTCCTTGTGCGCGTTTTCCGGCGTGTCCCATACCACCACGGCGCCGTCCGCGCCGCGGCACAGGATGACCGAGAATTCGGCAAAGAAGTCGATCTGACCTTCCAGTATCGCAGGAGCATCGGCCTCGCTTAATGGCGCTGGGCTGCCGATCGAGGCCCATGCCGCGTCCGCTTGATCGGCACTTGTAATCCGCACTTGGCCCTTGCCGTCATAGCCGAAGCGGCTGGTCTTTAGGATCGCGGGCGTGCCTATCGCCGCGATAGCGGCGTCGAGGGCAACTCGGTCTGCCACCTCCCGATAGGGTGCCGTCACGCCCCCGAGGGAGCGGACAAGTTGCTTCTCGTTCGGCCGATACTGCGCAATGTCGAGCGAGAAGCTGCTCGGTTTTACCGGCCCGAAGCCCTGAAGGTAGCCGAGAGCGTGGGGATCGATATTCTCAAACTCGTACGTAACGACGTCGACCGCTCGACCGAATGTCTCCATGGCAGCAGTGTCGAGATAGGCGGCGCGCGTCCATTCCGCGCTCACCTCGGTCGCGGGGCCGCTCGCCTCGGGCGCATAGACATGCGTGCGGTAGCCCAGCTGGGCGGCGGCGATCGCGAGCATCCGGCCGAGCTGGCCGCCGCCGAGGATGCCGATCATGGAACCGGGCGGCACGATCATGCCGGATCGGTCGCCACGTCGTCGGTCTGCCGCGCGCGCCACGCGTCCAGCCGATCTCCCAAGTCCGGATCGCCGCCCGCCAGGATCGCCGCGGCGAGCAGCGCGGCGTTGACCGCGCCGGCCTTGCCGATCGCCAGCGTGCCGACGGGGATGCCGGCCGGCATCTGCACGATCGACAGCAGGCTATCCATGCCGGAGAGCGCGGCCGACTGCACCGGCACGCCCAGCACCGGCAGCCGCGTCATCG
>CAXUMU010000245.1:0-5156 GCA_964252145.1 uncultured Sphingomonadaceae bacterium | reverse complement strand
GACCTGCGCGGCCTGGCCGCCCGCAGCGCCGGCGGCGCCCGCGCCGCGCTGAACGGTGCGGCGACCTACGACTGGCCGTCGGGCGTCACCCGCATCGCCGCGACGCTGGAATTCGCCGGCGGCGGGCTGCCGAGGGGGCTGGTGCGTCTCGTCCAGACCGCTCCCGGCGGCCCGATCGACGGCATCGCCGAGATCGAGCCCTATGCCGCAGGCGGCGCGCGGCTCGCGCTCGCGCCGATACGGTTCCATTTCACACCCGGCGGCGGCCGGTTCGCGACCGAGGCGACGCTGGACGGGCCGGTGGCGGACGGACGGGTCGATGGCCTGCGCCTGCCCGTCGCCGGCCGCTTCGGCGGGGGCGGCGTCGCGATCGGCGAATCGTGCGTGCCGCTGGTCTTCGAGCGGCTCGCGGTCGCGGGGCTGGTGGTCGGTCCGTCGCGGCTGCCGCTATGCCCGGCGGGTGGGGCGCTGGTGCGCGGTGGCTCGGGCGGCCTGACCGGCGGCGCGACGATCGTAGCCCCGCGCCTGTCGGGGCGGATCGGCAGCGCGCCGGCCACGATCGCCGCCGCGCGGCTGGGCGTGACGCTCGGCACGCCGGGCTTCACCGCCGCTGCGCTGGCGGTGCGCATCGGGGCGGGCGATACGGTCACCCGGCTGGATATCGCGACGCTGGCCGGCAACGCCGCCGCGGGCGGGATCGCCGGGCGCTTCGCCGGCGCGGGCGGCAATATCGGCGCGGTGCCGCTGCTGCTGTCGGACGGCGCGGGGCCGTGGGCGCTGAAGGCCGGCGTGCTCACGCTGGGCGGCCACCTGCGCATCGCCGACCGCGCCGCCTCGGCCCGCTTCAACCCGCTAGTCTCGGACGATGTCGCGCTGCGCCTGGCCGGCGGCCGGATCGCCGCGACCGGCCATCTGATCGAGCCGAACAGCAAGGCGGCGATCAGCGCCGTCACGCTGGCGCACGATCTCTCCACCGGGCGCGGCAAGGCGGCGCTCGATGTGCCCGGCATCGACTTCAATCCCAAGCTGCAGCCCGAGGCATTGACCCCGCTGACGCTGGGCGTGATCGCCAACGTGCAGGGCATCGTGTCCGGGCGCGGCAACATCCGCTGGACCGCGCAGGGTGCCACCAGCGACGGCCGCTTCCGCACCGATGGCCTGGCGCTCGCCGCCGCGTTCGGTCCGGTCACCGGGCTCAAGGGCGAGATCGTCTTTTCCGACCTGCTCGCGCTCGCGACGCCGCCGGGGCAGGTGGCGACGATCGGCACGGTCAATCCCGGCGTCGCGGTGACGGACGGGGTGGTGCGCTATCAGCTGCTGCCCGGCCAGCTGGTCAAGATCGAGAGCGGGCGCTGGCCGTTCGCGGGGGGCGAGCTGCTGCTCGATCCCAGCACGCTGGATCTGGGCCGGCCGAGCGACCGGCGGCTGACCTTCCGCATCGTTGGGCTGGACGCGGCCGAGTTCGTGCAAGCGTTCGAGCTGAAGAATATCGCGCTCACCGGCACGTTCGACGGCGTGCTGCCGATGGTGTTCGACGCGACCGGCGGGCGCATCGTCGCCGGGCGGCTGGCGGTGCGTAAGGAGGGCGGCACGCTGGCCTATGTCGGCGAAGTCAGCAACGCCAAGCTCGGCATGTTCGCCAAGCTCGCCTTCGATGCGCTGAAGTCGATGCGCTACCAGGCGCTGGCGATCGACCTGGACGGCGCGCTGGACGGCGAGCTGATCAGCAAGGTGACGTTCGACGGCACCAACCAGCGGCCGAAGGAAGCCAAGGGCGGCGGGTTGCTCGCCAACTTCACCAACCTGCCGTTCCGCTTCAACATCACGATCCGCGCGCCCTTCCGGGGCTTGCTCAATTCGGCGCAGTCGCTGAACGATCCGCGCAGCCTCATCGGATCGCAGCTGCCCAAGGCGGCAACCGCCGCACCCGCCCCCGTTCAGCCCCAGGAAAGCGAGATCGTGCCATGACCGCAGCGATGTTGACGAGCGCCGGCGCCGATGGAAAGCAATGGCGCATGACGAGGGGGGCGATCGCGATGGCCGGGATGGCGCTGCTGGGTGGCTGCATCCAGGTGACCGCGCCCGAAAAGCCGATCGAGATCAACCTGAACGTCAATATCCGCCAGGAGGTCGTGGTGTCGCTGAAGGGCGACGTGAAGGACCTCGACAAGCAGTATCCGGGAGTATTCTGAGATGAACCGCCGCACCAAGATCGCCATCGCGCTGAGCCTCGGCCTGATCGCCGCCGCCGGCGGGACCGCCTTCGCGCAGAGCGAGGATGCCGTCGTCGCCTCGGCGCGCGCGTCGGGCGCGGTGGGCGAGCAGGGCGACGGCTATCTCGGCTTTGCCAAATCGCCGTCGGCCGAGGTGAAGGCGGCGGTGGACGCGACCAACATCAAGCGCCGCGCCATCTATACCGAGATCGCCGCCAAGCCGGGCTCGGTCGCCACCGTGCAGGAGGTCGCGGCCGCGCGCGGCTGCGAGCAGCTCGCCAAGCGCGTCGCGCCGGGCGAGCCCTACCGCCTCACCGCCAACGGCCCGTGGCAGACGCGCGGCTCCGCCCCGATCGCGCTGCCGGGCGTGTGCGGGTAAAGCCCTCTCCCGCTCGGTATCCATCCCGCTGAAGCAAGGAGCAGTACCCCGGCGCAGGCCGGGGTCCAGCAACGGGCCGCGCGTAGCTGGACCCCGGCCTGCGCCGGGGTACGGATGCGACCGTTCCTGGCGTAAGGGGATAATTGCCCTCCCACTCGCCGGAGGGGAGCTGGCGTTGCCTTCGCAACTGCCTCCCGCTAACCCGATCCGCACCAAGAGGAGAGGGCGCTGATGGACATCGACAAGCTCGTCGCGATCGACGTGCACGTGCATGCCGAGGTCTCGTGCCACCAGCCCGAAGACCCGATCATGGGCAAATATTTCGACGCCTCGTCGACCTACTTCAAGGCCGACCGCACCCGCCCCACCATCCCCGAAACGATCGAGCTGTACCGCGCGCAGAACATGGCGTTCGTGATGTTCACGGTCGACATGGAGGCCGGCACCGGCATCAAGCGCATCTCCAACGAGGAGATCGCCCAGTTCGCGCGCGACAACAAAGACGTGATGATCCCGTTCGCCTCGATCGATCCGCACAAGGGCAAATATGGCGCGCTGGAGGCGCGGCGGCTGATCGAGGAGCATGGCGTCAAGGGCTTCAAGTTCCACGGCCCCATGCAGAATTTCGATGCGGGCGACCGCATGGCCTACCCGCTGTACGAGGTGATCGCCGAATATAAGTCGATCGCCTTGTTCCATACCGGCCATTCCGGCATGGGCACCGGCATGCCGGGCGGCGGCGGCATCCGCCTGAAATATGGCCGCCCGATGCTGGTGGACGACGTCGCGGTCGATTTCCCGGACATGCGCATCATCCTGGCCCATCCCAGCTGGCCGTGGACCGACGAATCGCTCTCGATGGCGCTGCACAAGGAGAATGTGTTCATCGACCTCTCTGGCTGGTCGCCCAAATATTTCCCCAAGCAGGTGATCACCTACGCCAACACCCAGCTGAAGCATAAGATGCTGTTCGGATCGGACTTCCCCCTGATCCGCCCGGACAAGTGGATCGCGGCGGCGAAGGAGGTCGGCTTCCGCGACGACGTGCTGCCGCTGATCCTGAAGGACAACGCCGCCAAGCTGCTCGGGCTGGTGTGAACGGCGCCGCGCGGGGGCGGGCGCGGTTGACTTGAATGTCATGCTTTTCTAAAGGGTCCGCGCCCCGGCGGCCCAACGCCGGGTATCGCGCTGCCGCGCCCATGCCGTGTTCGGCGCGGGGCGCCCGCGCGGTGTTTTCGTGAATCAGGGGCTAGCGGATTTTGGCTGACGATCGTCGGACCGATGGAGACGAGCTTGACTGCCGCATCGCGCAAGCGAAAGCGGGGCAGGAGCATGGCGTCACCACCGCGCAGGCGCAGGCCGAGGGCCGCGGCTGGGCGATCGGCATCGAGTTCGTCGGCGCGATCCTGGTCTCCGGCCTGATCGGCTGGGGCATCGACCATTATGTGCTGAACAGCGCGCCGTGGGCGATGATCGTGCTGCTCGTGCTGGGCTTCGCCGCCGGCACGCGCCGCGCGATGACGACGTCGAAGCAGTTCGACGCGCGCCCCGGCAACGATACGGCTCGCTGAGGAACCGCCGATGGCCAATCCGATGGAACAGTTCGAGATCGTGCGCCTCCACCCGATGTCGGTAGGTGCCTACGACGTCTCGTTCACCAATTCCTCGCTGTGGATGCTGATCGCGCTGGCCGGCGTGGCGATCTTCCTGTTCGTCGGCACCGCCAAGCCGCAGCTGGTGCCGGGGCGCTGGCAGGCCGCGGTCGAATATATGTACGATTTCGTGCGCAAGATGCTGGACGACAATGTGGGCCCTGAAGGGCGGCGCTACGTTCCGCTGATCTTCTCGCTCTTCCTGTTCGTGCTGGCGTGCAACCTGCTGGGGCTGATCCCTTGGGTCGGATCGTTCACCCCCACCAGCCATGTCGCGGTCACGCTGGGGTTGGCGCTGCTGGTGTTCGTGACGGTCTGCATCGTCGGCTTCGCGCGCCACGGGCTGCACTTCTTCACGCTGTTCTGGCCCAAGGGCACCAACGTGTTCCTCGGCGTGTTCGTCGCGCTGATCGAGTTTTTAAGCTTCCTCAGCCGCCCGTTCACGCTCGCCATTCGATTGTTCGCGAACATGACCGCGGGCCACGTGCTGCTGAAGGTGTTCGGCACGTTCGTCGTCGCGCTCGGCTCGTTCGGCGCGCTGCCTTATGTGTTCGGCATCCTGCCGCTCGCGGTCAACGTCGCGCTTTCCGCGCTCGAAGTGCTGATCGCGGTGGTGCAGGCCTATGTGTTCGCGCTGCTCGCATCGATCTACCTGAACGACGCGGTCAACCTCCACTAGACACTCAACCTACCAGGAAAAGGGCTTCATCATGGATCCAGCATCGGCAAAGGTGATCGGCGCCGGCCTCGCGGCGATCGGCGCGGGTCTCGCCGCGATCGGCGTGGGCACCATCTTCGGCATGTACCTGCAGGGCGCTCTGCGCAATCCGTCCGCCGATGCGCAGATGGGCGGCCGGCTGATCTTCGGCTTCGCCGTGACCGAGGCGCTCGGCCTCATCGCGGCCGTCGTCG
>CAXUMU010000244.1:3396-5173 GCA_964252145.1 uncultured Sphingomonadaceae bacterium | reverse complement strand
GACGCGGGCGGGGCGCGTATCCCGCAGCGGCCCAGGTTGCGGCCTCCCCGCCCCGTTCGTGTCGAGCGAAGTTGAGACGCCCCCACCCGCTTCGAACGTGTCTCGACTTCGCTCGACACCGACGGGGGGGGCGGAAGTTTGACCAGCCGAAAGCGCCGCGATCCGGTCCTCCAGCGCGTCGATCCGCCGCGCCTGCCGCCGATGGGCGACCGCGGCGATCACGATGCACGCGACGAGCAGGAGGAACGTCACCCCGATCAGCCGAAGCGGTGGCTCGAGACCGTCCGGCCAGCCATGACGAAGCAGGGGGCGCCGCCATGGGGGATCGAGAAGGTCGGCTGCCGCATCGGGGATCTCCTTCGAAGCGGGAGGATTCCACCCGCCCCGCTTCTGCTCTATCCGGTTGCCCATGACGCGCTTCACGGTCAACGGCCAGCCGGTGCATTACCGGATCGATCCGCAGACGCCCCTGCTGTGGGCGCTGCGCGACGCATCGAACCTCACCGGCACCAAATATGGCTGCGGCGCGGGGCTGTGCGGCGCGTGCACGGTGCATGTCGACGGCAAGGCGGTGCGGTCGTGCCAGGTGACGATCGCCGCGCTGGAGGGCAGCTTCGTCACCACGATCGAGGCGCTGTCGCGCGATCGCAGCCATCCGGTGCAGCAGGCGTGGATCGCCGAGAGCGTGCCGCAATGCGGCTATTGCCAGCCGGGCATGGTGATGGCGGTCGCCGCGCTGCTCGCCGCCAATCCCAATCCCAGCGATGCCGAGATCGATGCCGGCATCACCAACCTCTGCCGCTGCGGCACCTACCCGCGCGTGCGCCGCGCGATCCGCCATGCCGCGCGGGTGATGCGCGGTGAGACGATCGCCGCCGCGCCGCCGCCGGGGATCGATCCGGCCGATGCCGCGCGCGCGGTGCCGGCGCTCACCCCGATCAAGCCGGCAAAGTAACGAATCTGTCTGGTTGCTGACGGGCGGGTTCAGCCACCGCTCAGCCGCCGGGGCGCAACCCTTCGCCAACGGTGCGCATTGTTGCCGCCGAAGGAGTAGGATCCGATGCGCAAGACCATAACTTTCCTGTTGCTCGCGGCGGCCGCCGCCGCGCCGCTCGCCGCGCAGACCATGGCCCCCAGCCCCGACGACCAGTATCGTGATCGCCGCGGCGACGGCGAGCGCGGCCAGCGCGGCGAACAGCGCGGACCGCAGGACAATCAGCGCGCGCAGCGTGGGCCCGGCGCGCAGCCCAACCAGGCGCCGCCGCAGGTGGGGCAGCAGCAGGGCCAGCAACCGCAGGGCGGACGCGCCATCGAGCAGCAGCGCGGCGGGCCCGACGGGCGCCGCGGCGACTACCGCGCCGGCGGCCAGGATCCGCGCCAGTTCGAGCGCAACCGTCCGCCTTATGGTGGGCCGGGCTATGCCCAGGGCCAGGGCGGCCGCGACTATCGCGGCGATTCCCGCGACGACCGCCGCGGGCCGGACGGGCGCGGGCCGGAGTGGCGCGGCGACCGCGACGGCCGTGGCGGACCGGACGGGCGCGACTTCCGGGGCGGCCCGGGCGGCCAGAACGGGCGCGACTATCGCGGCGACGATCGCGGACGTGACGGGCGCGACTGGCGGGGCGACGATCGCGGGCGGGGCGCCGGGCGCGCTCGCGGCCTGGAAGAAACGCCGGCCGATCCGCGTGCGGACGCGATCCGACGCGCGGACGCGATCCGAGGCCCCCTACGGATTCGACCTCATCAAACGCTGCCCCGAACCGACCCAGCTCCGCTA
>CAXUMU010000244.1:0-3386 GCA_964252145.1 uncultured Sphingomonadaceae bacterium | reverse complement strand
GGATCAGCGATCCGTGGCAGTACCGCCTGCCGCCGGCCTACGGTCCCTATCGCTTGGTGCGCTATTATAACGACGTGCTGCTGGTCGACATCCGCACCGGCCAGATCGCCGACGTGATCTATTCGTTCTTCTACTGAACGGCCGATTTACGACTATTGGAGGCCCGGGATCGATGATCCCGGGCCTTACTTTTTGATTTCGCCGCCCGCTGCAAATCTTTCATTTGGCTGACTAAAGAGTTCGACCTCCGTTCAGGCGACTTATGCGAATCGAAACTATCGGCTGGGCGGCGCATTGGCGCCCTCATTCGATACGGAAACAACGGGAGTATTTCCTATGCGTAAACTTATTGTCGCCGGCGTCATGGCTGCCACGCTGATGCCGGGCATCGCGCTCGCGCAGAATGGCGAGCTGCGGCGCGACCGCCAGGAGATCCGCGAGCAGCAGCAGGACCTGCGCGACGCGCGCCGCGACGGCGACCGCCACGACATCCGCGAGCAGCGCCGCGACGTGCGCGAGGCGCGCCAGGAATATCGCGAGGATTGGCGCGATTATCGCCGTACCAACCGCGACGTGTTCCGCGGCCCCGCTTATGCCGGGCCGCGCGGCTGGCGCTATCGTCCGGTGGTGGAGGGCTACCGCCTGCAGCCGGGCTTCTACGGCCAGCGCTACTGGATCGCCGATCCGTACCGCTACCGCCTGCCCACCGCCGCCGGCGGCACGCGCTGGATCCGCTACGGCAACGACGTGCTGTTGGTGAACGTGCGCACCGGCCGGGTGATGACCGTCTATAACGGCTTCTTCTTCTAACTCGGCATCCGATCCCCTCCGTTGGCGGGAGGGGCGGAGGTGGCGCCCGGCCGCTTCGGCGCGAGCCCGAACCGGCGCCACCTCCCGATCCCCTCCCGTCCGCGCGGGAGCGGACGCTAGCTTCCCAGCGCTTCGGCGATCAGCCGCCGGGTGCCGGGCACGCCGTAGAGCGCGATGAAGCTGCCCATCCGCGGCCCCTGGCTCGACCCGAGCAATGTCTCGTACAGCGCCTTGAACCAGTCGCGCAACGGCTCGAACCCGGCCGCCTTGCCGGCCTCGTATACCTCGTTCTGGATCGTCTCGGCATCCGCGCCGTCCAGCGCTGCCAATCGCCCGTCGAGATCGGCGAGCGCCGCCGCCTCGCGCGCATCGGGCGCGCGCCGGCGGAGCGTCGGCGCGACGAAGTCGCGGTGGTAGGCCAGCGCATAGGGGATCAGCCGGGCGAGCTCGGGATAGCTCTTGGCCGTCGCGTCGGGCACATAGTTGGCGAGATAGCCCCACACCTGCGCGGCATCGGCATCCTCGCCCAGCACGCCGACCAGGTTGAGCAGCAGCCCGAACGTCACCGGCAGCTTGTCCGCCGGCACCGCGCCGTCGTGGATGTGGTGGACGGGATTGCCCAGCCGTTCCTTGATCGGCTGCTCGCCCCAGGCGGCGCGCGACTGCCAGTAATCGTCCACCGCGCGCGGGATCACGCCCATGTGCAGCGCCTTGGCCTTCTTCGGCTCGCGGTAGATGTAATAGGCCAGGCTCTCCTCCGGCCCGTAGGTCAGCCACTGCTCGATCGAGAGGCCGTTGCCCTTGGATTTCGAGATGCGTTCGTGATGCTCGTCGAGGAACAGCTCGTAGTTGAACCCCTCGGGCGGCCGCGCGCCCAGCACGCGCGCGATCTTGGAGGATTGCACGACCGAATCGATCAGGTCCTTGCCCGCCATCTCGTAGTCCACGCCCAGCGCGGCCCAGCGCATCGCCCAGTCCACCTTCCACTGCAGCTTGGCCCCGCCGCCCAGGATCGAGACGGTCATGGCCTCGCCGTCGTTGGGATCGACGTAACGCACCGTGCCGGCGGCAGCGTCCACCACCTCCACCGGCACCTGCAGCACGATACCCGTCTTGGGATCGATGGGCAGCACCGGCGAATAGGTCGCGCGCCGTTCGGCCCGGAGCGTCGGCAGCATCACGTCCAGGATCGCGTCGTAGCGCGCCAGCACCAGCCGCAGCGCCTCGTCGAACCGGCCGCTCGCATAGCATTCGGTGGATGAGAGGAACTCATAGTCGAAGCCGTAGCGGTCGAGGAACTCGCGCAGGATCGCATTATTGTGGTGCGCGTAGCTCTCGTGCGTGCCGAACGGATCGGGGATGCGGCTGAGCGGCTTGCCGATATATTCGGCCAGCATCGCCGGGTTGGGCACGTTGCCCGGCACCTTGCGCAGCCCGTCCATGTCGTCGCTGAACGCGATCAGACGCGTCGGCGCGTCGCTCAGCGCGGCGAACGCCTGGCGCACGATCGTGGTCCGCAGCACCTCGTTGAACGTGCCGATGTGCGGCAGGCCCGAGGGGCCATAGCCGGTCTCGAACAGCACGTGCCCCTTCGCCGCCGTGCCCTCCGGATAGCGCTTGAGCAGCTTGCGCGCTTCCTCGAACGGCCACGCCTTGCTGTCCAGCGCGGCGGCGCGGAGTTCGGTGTTTGTCATTTGTTCCTTCGGGGGCTATTCAGCTGCGCCCGCTTAGAGCAAGCTGGAATATCCGGGAAGGCGCAACCCGCGCCGCCCGGTCTCCCGCTTTTCCCGCGAGACCCGATGCCCGAGCCGCCGATCCAGCTTCCCATGGTCATCGCCCGCCGGATGGACCTCGTGGCGGAGGAGGTGCGTTACGTCGCGCGGCCGGGCCTGCGCGCGCTGCCCTCCGGCACGCTGACCGTGCTGGTGTTCATCAGCCCGCAGATCTTCTCGGCCTATTTCCTGCTGTGGGCGATCTGGTGGCCCGCGCCGGAGACGACCGCCGCCTATGCCTTTGCGTGGAGCTGGACGGCGCTGATGGCGGCGCTCGCGTTCGGCATCGTCGCGGTGCTGCTGCGGCGCAATCCCGGCTTCGCGCTGGGCGTGCTGCGCGCGCCGTTCATCCGCCTGACCGTGACCGACCGGCGCGTGATCTGGAGCCTGCCGTGGGCGCGCGCGCCGCTGATGGAGATCGAGGGCGTCCGCGTGATCGGCGGCATCGTGGGCGCGGTGGACAAGCGCGGGCGCGGCAATGCGGCGATGATGCTGGTGCCGGGCGACCCTTCCGCCGACGTGGACGGCAACATCCATTTCGACCGGCTGCCCAACGTGACCGGCTTCGTCGCCGCGCTGGGGCGGATGGAGTGATCCCCTACCCCGCGCTGCACGCCACGCATGCCGGCATCTGGATCGCCACCGCCGAGGGCGTCCGCACCGTCGGCCGGGGCGAGGCGGTGGCCCGCGCGGCCGAGACGCCGATGATCCTGCTGAACGCGCCGGTGATCGGGGCGCGGCTGGGCTATGGCGAAATCTCGGGGCTCGACCTGCTGGAGCTGATCGCCTTCGTCCATCCGGCAC
>CAXUMU010000243.1:438-5175 GCA_964252145.1 uncultured Sphingomonadaceae bacterium | reverse complement strand
GGTGATCGCCGACTGGCCGGGGCTGGCGCCGGCGGCGCTGTACGACGGCCGCGATCTGAAGCCGACACGCGCGCTGGACGCTCTGATCGCGGCGACCGCGGCCGGCACGCTACGGCTCGATCCCGCGCATGTCGCACGGACGATCTTCGCGGGCGGCGGCGCGACGCGCGTGCCGCCGGATATGCTGGACATCGTCAGCGCCTGAAGCGCGTTCGCGCCGACAGGAACTTTGCCGCACCGTCCTTGTTCAGCGGTGGAATCCAGCGACAGAGGATCAACATGGCAAAGGCGAGCAAGGCAGTGGCGGCGACATCGGAGGCGCAGCCGCAATACAAGGTGGAATACCGCGAGATCCAGCCGTTCGGCACGCTGAAGCGCCTGCCGCTGGCGCTGGAGGAAAATGCCCGGGCGCAGAGCGTCGCCACGCTCAACCAGATCCTGGCCGACACGATGACGCTGCGCGATCTCTACAAGAAGCATCACTGGCAGATGTCGGGCGCGACCTTCTACCAGCTGCATCTGTTGCTCGATAAGCATTATGAGGAGCAGGCCGAGCTGGTCGACATGCTGGCCGAGCGGATCATGGCGCTGGGCGGCATCAGCATCGCGATGGCGCCGGACGTGGCCGAGACCACGAAGATCCCCCGCCCGCCCAAGGGGCGCGAGGACGTGCCGACGCAGCTCGCGCGGCTGCTGGAAGCGCATGAGATCATCCTGCGCCAGGCGCACGAAGGCGCCGATGCCGCCGACGAGTCGGGCGACGACGGCACCAACGACATGCTGGTGAGCAACATCATCCGCACCAACGAACCGCAGGTCTGGTTCATCGCCGAGCATCTTGCCGAGACCGCGCTGGTCCGGTCCGACGAAGGCTGACGGAACGCGGCACGCATAGGCGGGAGCCGAGCTTGACCCGCATCGCCGTATGCGTTCCGGTCCGTGACGAAGAGCCGGGGTTGCCCGATCTTCTGGATGCGCTCGCGCGCCAGGGGGTCAGCCGCTTCCATGCCTGCTTCCTGCTCGACAATTGCACGGACGGGAGTGCGGCGGTGCTGCAGGGCCGAGCGGCCGATATGCCGTTCGCCGTCGCGTTGAAGACGGTGACCGGCGAATCGCATCCAAATGCCGGCCGTGCCCGCGCGACGGCGATGGCGCTGGGCGCAGCGACGATTGGCGGCGGCATCCTGCTGACGACCGACGCGGACGGGGTACCCGCCGATGACTGGATCGCGCGAAGCTGCGCCGCGCTGGAGCAGGCCGATGTCGTCGCCGGCCGCATCCTGCGGCAGCCGCACCCGCCCAGCCCGCTGCAGGATCGGATCGAAAGCTACTATGATCGCCTGTTCGCGTTCCGCCGCTGGCTCGATCCGGTTCCGTGGGAGGCGCCCGTCACGCATCATTGTGCCGGGGGCGCCAATCTCGGCTTCCGCTACGATGCCTATGCCCGGCTGGGCGGCTTCCTGCCGCTCCCGTTCGGCGAGGATGGCCGGATCGTCGACGATGCATCGCGGCTGGGCCTGCGCGTGCGGCGCGATGCGGCGAGCGTGGTCCATACCTCGGCGCGCCGGATCGGGCGCATCGCCGGCGGTCTGGCGGACGGGCTGCGCCGGCTGGACGATCCGAACCATGCCGTGCTCGTCGCGCATCCCGCCGACGCCGCGTGGCAATATCGCCGCCAGGCCGAAGCGCGGGCGGCATTCGTGGGCGGCGACCCAGCCGCCGTCGCCGCGATGCTGGGGCTGACCGCGGACCACGCGATCGGCGTCGCGCGCGACTGCCCCAATGCCGAGGCGTTCGCGATGCGGATCGTGCCGGCGCCGCCGGGCGGCGAGCGCCGCGTGACGCTGGATCATGCCGAGGCGATCCTCGCGACATTCGAGGCCGAACGGCTCGACAGCGTCGCATGAGCCGGCCCGCGCTGGCCGGTGCGATCGCCGAACTGACGGGCGAGTTGGCGCAATTCGGCGATCCGACCGACGAGGCGGCGCTGCTAACGCTCCTGCGGCTGCTGTACCGCGTCGGTCGCAGCGACCTGCCGCTGGGCCGGCTGTTCGAGGGGCATGTGGATGCGCTGCAGATCGTATCGCGCTACGGCGACGAGACGCAGGTCGCCGCGGCGAGCGGTGCCGCGCACGCGGGCGCGTCGTTCGGCGTGTGGAACGCCGATCTGCGCGGCGATCCGCTGCGGATCCAGGACGGGCGCCTGCGCGGCGGCAAAAGCTTCGCCTCCGGCGCGGGGGTGATCGGCCATGCGCTCGTCTCGGTGGATGTGGCCGGCGGGCGGCAGCTGATCCTGCTCGATCTGGCCCGGACGCCGCCGGCGATCGACCGGACGTGGTGGAAGACGATCGGCATGCAGCGATCGGAGACGCATATCGTCCGCTGGGACGGGGCGCGGATCGGGGCGGCCAAGTCGATCGGCGTGCCCGGCGACTATGTTCGCGAGCCGTGGTTCAGCAGCGGTGCGCTGCGCTTCGCCGCCGTGCAGGCCGGCGGCGTGGCGGCCTTGGTGGACGGCGTGCGCGACCATCTGGTGAAAGCGGGCCGCGCCGCCGATCCGCACCAGGCGGGCCGCCTCGCCGCGCTCTATCTGGCGGCGCAGGCGGCGGCGGGTGCGGTGCGCGTGGCGGCGGAGGGCTGGTTCGCCGAGCCCGAGGCACGGCTCGCTCTGGTCGCGGCGGCGCGCGCGGCGGTGTATGCCGAGGGCGACCGTGCGCTGGCGCTGGCGCAGCAGGCGGTAGGCGTCGAGGCGATGTTCGCCGGCCACCCGCTCGCGGCGACGATTGCCGACCTGATGGTGTATCTGCGTCAGCCCGGCCCCGATGCGCAGCGGATGCGGACCGGGGCGGCGGTCGCCGCCGGCATCCTGACCCCGCGGCTGTGAGGCTGCGCGTGGGCCGGCCGCGCACGGCGCTGATCGTCGCGCCCCACCCGGACGACGAGACGATCGGCGCGTTCGGCCTGATCCGCCGGCTGCGGGCGATCGGCACGACGATCCGCGTGATCGTCGTGACCGACGGCGCCGGCTCGCACCGCGCGAGCCCGCGCTGGCCACGCGACCGGCTGGTTCGCGAACGCCGGCGCGAGACGCTCCGCGCGATGCGGCGGCTGGGCATCGGCCACGGCGCGGTCCGCTTCCTCGGCCTGCCCGACGGCGACCTGCCCGACCTTGCGGACGAATGTCACCGCCGGCTGGGCCGGGCCATCCGACCCGGCGCGGACCTGATCGTCGGCCCCGCCGCCGCCGACGACCATGCCGATCACCGCGTCGTCGCCAAAGCGCTCGGCCGCATCCGGCTGCCGGGCGGGCGGCGGATGGCCTATCAGGTTTGGCCGATCCGCATCCACGCCGCCCGCTCGCGCATTCTGGGGCTCGATCAACGCGCGCGGATGGCGAAGCGCCGCACCATCGCCGCTTACCGCACGCAGGCCGGGCTGATCAATGACGATGCCGACGGCTTCGCGATCGATCACCGCCAGCTGGCGGCGTTCACCGGCCCACGCGAATATTATCGGGAGATCCGGGCATGAGGCCGATCACGCTGACCGGGTTCGAGGACAAGTTCGCCGCCAGCGACGATCCGTGGGAGACGTTCACCAGCCGCGACGAGGCGGTGAAGCGCGAGGCCATCCTCCACGCGATGGGGCCGGGGCCGTGGGGGCGCGTGCTGGAGCTGGCGGCGGGCAACGGATCGAACAGCGCCGCGATCGCCCCGCGGGCGCTGCGGCTGGACGCCACCGAGGCGACCGCGGCCGGCACGAAGCTGGTCGCCCGCGCGATCCGCGACTGGCCGATCCGGGCGCGCGCGCTCCGCCTGACGCTGCCCGCGCGCCTGCCCCGAGCGCGATACGACATCGTCGTCCTGGCCGAGCTGCTCTACTATCTCACCCCGCGCGACATGGCCGCCACCGCCCGCGAGGTCGCGCGCGTGCTGCGCCGGGGCGGGCGGCTCGTGCTGGCGCACCACCGCGTCGACTATCCCGATTTCGTGCAGCATGCCGCCGCGATCCAGCGCCGCTTCCTGAAGCTCGGCGGGTCGCGCGGCACCCTCACCCTCGGACGTCGCACCGGACGCTGGACGGTGATCACGCTTCATCGCTAGCGCATCCGGCCCCGTGACAGACGCGTCGCGATCGGCGATAGTTGACGCGACAACGACACAAGCGGGGATGGATGATGGCCCATGGCGGGTATCGGCGGATCGGCCTGAGACGCGCGCTGGCGTCTCTGTTGCTTTGTACGATGCCGCCGATGGCGCCTGTGTCCGCCGCCAACCCGACCGTGCTGGCGGTGCCGATCGAGTGCGATCGCGCCTGCCTCGCCGCGCAGCTGACTGCCGTGCTGAACGCGATGGCGACGCACGACCTCTCCGCTCTGCCGCTCTCCCCCTCGGTCAAGGCGACCGAGAATGGCGTGCGCATGGCGCTGTTCGACGGGCTCTGGCAGACGGCGAGCGGCCTGGGCCATTACCGGCTCGACGCGATCGATCCGGAGTCGGGCCAGGCGGGGACGCTGGCGGTAGTGCTGGAGGACGGCAAGCCGGTCTACGCCGCGGTCCGCATCCGCGTGCACAACCAGAAGATCGACGAGATCGAGGTGCTGGCGACGCGCGGGCCCGGTCTCGGCGGCGGCCCCGGCGCGGGCGCGGCGATGGAGCAGCGCGGCATGCCCCGCGCCCAGTTCCTGCGCACTGTGCCGACGCGCGAACGGATGAGCCGCGACGAGCTGGTAGGAGT
>CAXUMU010000243.1:0-428 GCA_964252145.1 uncultured Sphingomonadaceae bacterium | reverse complement strand
CTCCAGGCCAGCACCGGCAAGACCGCCGCGCCGTTCGCCAAAAGCTGCAACCGGATCGAGAACGGCACGCAGACCACCAACGTCGCCACCCCGCGCAAGGGCCGCGAGGGGTTCGACGTGCTGCTGCTGGGGTGCGAGGCGCAGCAGCGCAGCGGCTTCTACCCGTTCGTCACCAGCATCCGCGACCGCCGCTTCCCGATCGTGGACCGCGAGCGCGGGCTGGTGCTGGCGTTCGGCTATTTCGACCATACTGGCACGGTGGGCGACATGAAGCTGACCAACGGGATGACGGTCCCATCCCCGATCCGCTCGCCGCTGACGTTCGAGATCGCCGAGCTGTTCCAGATCGACGAGGGCAAGATCGACCAGGTCGAGGCGGCGCTGACCAGCGTGCCCTACCGGATGCGATCCGATCTCTGGGACCGGCC
>CAXUMU010000242.1:0-5200 GCA_964252145.1 uncultured Sphingomonadaceae bacterium | reverse complement strand
CGTGGCACTGGGGCTTCGGCGCGGCCGGCGTCGGCATGGTGATCGGGCTGATCGTGTATCTCTCCGGCCGCCGCTACCTGCCCGCCGAGCGTCCGCGCGGCGCCACCGCCCGCGCCGCGCGTCCGCGCCTCGTCGCCGGCGAGGGCAAGACGATCGCGGTGCTGGTGCTGCTGGTGCCCGTGCTCACGCTGGGGGTGATCGGCAACCAGCAGATCTTCAACGCCTATCTCGTCTGGGGCGACGCCAATTACGACCTGATGTTCTTCGGCCGGTCGATGCCGGTGACGTGGCTGATCTCGCTGGACGCGCTGATCAGCATGGTCACGATGGTCGCGGCGCTGACGTTCTGGCGCTGGTGGGCGAAGCGGCACGACGAGCCGGACGAGATCACCAAGATCCTGATCGGCACGATCGTCTGCGCCGGTGCCCCGCTCGCGCTGGCGCTCGCCTCGTGGCAGCAGGCGGTGACCGGGCACAAAGCGGGTCTCGGCTGGGGCCTCGCCTTCCATTTCCTCAACGATATCGGCTTCGCCAACGTGCTGCCGGTGGGGCTGGCACTGTTCTCGCGCGCGGCGCCGCGCGCGGTGGGCGCGCTGATGATCGGCGTCTACTACCTCCATCTGTTCGCCGCGAACATGCTGGTCGGCTGGCTGGGCGGATTGCTTTCGACGATGCCGGCGGCGCGCTTCTGGCTGCTGCATGCCGGCATCATCCTCACATCGGCGGTGCTGCTGTTCCTGTTCCGCGCGCTGTTCCACGAACGGCTCGCCCCCACCCGCGACCCCGAGCTAAGCGATTGAGATTGCGCCGGCGGCCCTGCGAACATATATCGAACGCATGGCCCGGCTGGACACGCGCGAGAAACTGGCGATCCTGGCGGACGCGGCCAAATATGACGCCTCCTGCGCCTCGTCCGGCACCGCCAAGCGCAGCTCGGCCGGAAAGAGCGACGGGATCGGCTCCACCGAGGGCATGGGCATCTGCCACGCTTATGCGCCGGACGGCCGCTGCATTTCGCTGCTCAAGATCCTGCTGACCAACAGCTGCATCTTCGACTGCCACTACTGCATCAACCGCAAGAGCTCGAACGTCCGCCGCGCACGCTTCTCGGCGGACGAGGTGGTGCAGCTGACGCTCGCTTTCTACCGGCGCAATTATATCGAGGGGCTGTTCCTCTCCTCCGGCATCATCCGATCGTCCGATTATACGATGGAGCAGATCGTCGAGGTGGCGCGGTCGCTGCGCGAGGATCACGGCTTCCGCGGCTACATCCACCTGAAGACGATTCCCGATGCCGATCCGCAACTGCTGGAGCTGGCCGGGCTCTACGCCGATCGCCTCTCGATCAACGTGGAACTGCCCACCGACGGCGGCCTGACGCGGCTCGCTCCGGAGAAGTCCGGCACCCGCATCCGCGCGGCGATGGGCGGGCTGAAGACCGCGATCGACGACGGCAAGGACGCCAGGCGCCGCTACAAGTCCGCGCCGCGCTTCGCACCGGCGGGGCAGTCGACGCAGATGATCGTCGGCGCCGACAGCGCCAACGACAGCGAGATCGTCGCGACCGCGAGCAAGCTCTACGACCGCTTCTCGCTCCGCCGCGTCTATTATTCCGCGTTCAGCCCGATCCCGGACGCCAGCGCGATCCTGCCGCTGCAGCGCCCGCCGCTGATGCGCGAGCACCGGCTGTACCAGGCCGACTGGCTGATGCGCTTCTACGGTTTCGCCCCGCCTGAGGTGGCGCAGGCGACCGACGCCGCCGGGATGCTGCCGCTCGACATCGATCCCAAGCTCGCCTGGGCGCTGCGCTTCCGCGAGCGCTTCCCGGTCGACGTGAACCGTGCGCCCAAGGAGGACCTGCTGCGCGTGCCGGGCTTGGGGGTGAAGGCGGTCTCCGCGATCCTCGCTTCGCGCCGCTGGCGACAGCTGCGGCTGGAGGACGTCGCGCGGCTGACCGTCTCGATCGCCAAGATGCGCCCGTTCATTTCGGCGAGCGACTGGCGCCCGATCGCGCTGACCGACCGGGTCGACCTGAAGGACCGGATCGTGCCGAAGCGCGAGCAGCTGGAACTGTTCGCGGCGTAATCAACGTCGTCGGCGAAGACCGCCGTCACCCCGGACTTGATCGGCACCTATCCCGCCGAAACAAGGAGCAGTACCCCGGCGCAGGCCGGGGTCCAGCAACGGGCCGCGCGTAGCTGGACCCCGGCCTGCGCCGGGGCACGGACGCGAGATGCCTTGGCGTAGGGGGGATGAATGCCGACTTGATCCGGGGTCTCGGTCCTTCAGCGATGGTGGTCGGAGAAGCGGGACCCCGCGTCAGGCCCGGGGTAACGCGGGCCGGCCCTAGGCAAACCCTTTCCACCCCGCCATGTAGTCTCCCGTGTCCGCGCTCCTCTCGATCCGAAATCTCGTCAAGACCTACGATAGCGGCCATCAGGCGCTCGCCGGGGTCGATCTGGACGTGCGCAAGGGCGAGATCTTCGCGCTGCTCGGCCCCAACGGCGCCGGCAAAACCACGCTGATCGGCGTCGTCTGCGGGCTCGTCCGGCCGACCTCGGGCACGGTAACGGTGGACGGCGCGGATGCGTTTCGCGACTGGCGCAAGGCGCGCGCACGGATCGGGCTGGTGCCGCAGGAGCTGGCGACCGACATGTTCGAGCGCGTCCGCGATACCGTCGCGCACAGCCGCGGCCTCTTCGGCAAACCGCGCGACGATGCGGTGGTCGAGCGCGTGCTGCGCGCGCTGTCGCTGTGGGACAAGCGCGACAGCAAGATCGCCGCGCTTTCCGGCGGCATGAAACGGCGCGTGCTGATCGCCAAGGCGCTGGCGCACGAACCCGAGCTGCTGTTCCTCGACGAGCCCACCGCCGGCGTGGACGTGGAGCTGCGCCGCGACATGTGGGCGATGATCGGCAAGCTACGCGACGAGGGCGTCACCGTGATCCTCACCACGCATTATATCGAGGAAGCCGAGGAGATGGCCGATCGCATCGGCATCATCGACCGGGGTCGGATCATCCTGGTCGAGGAGAAGCAGGCGCTGCTGCGCAAGCTGGGCAAGGCGCAGGCGATCTTCGACCTGCCAGTGCCGCTTGGGAAGCTGCCCGATGCGCTGGCCGATTGGCCGATCGCGCTGGAACAAGGCGGCAAGCGGCTGGTCTATTCGATCTCCGCCGACGAGGCCGATGCGCGCGGGGTGGCGGCGCTGGTGAAGGCACTCGCCGCAGCGGGCATCGACTTCAAGGCGCTCGACGTCCACCGCTCGACGCTGGAGGACATCTTCGTCGACCTGGTGGGGGGCGACAAGTGAACTGGCACGCGGTCGCCGCGATTTACCGGTTCGAGCTGGGTCGGACGTGGCGCACGATCTTCCAGAGCCTGTTCACGCCGGTGCTGACCACCTCGCTCTACTTCATCGTGTTCGGCTCGGCGATCGGCGGGCGGATGCAGACGATCGACGGCGTCAGCTACGGCGCGTTCATCGTGCCGGGGCTGATGCTGCTGACGATCCTGTCGGAGAGCATCTCCAACGCCTCGTTCGGCATCTACCTGCCGCGCTTCACCGGCACGATCTACGAGCTGCTCTCGGCACCGGTGGGGGTGGCGGAGACACTGATCGGCTATGTCGGCGCGGCGGCGACCAAGTCGGTGGTGCTGGCGATCGTGATCCTCATCACCGCGCGCTGCTTCGTGACGTTCGGGATCGTCCACCCGTTCGTGGCCGCCGGGTTCGTCGCGCTGATCGCGGTCACCTTCTGCCTGTTCGGCTTCATTCTGGGGCTGTGGGCGGACGGGTTCGAGAAATTGCAGGTGGTGCCGCTGATGATCGTGACGCCGCTCACCTTCCTGGGCGGCACCTTCTATTCGATATCGATGCTGCCGCCGCTGTGGCGCAAGTTCACGTTGTTCAACCCGATCGTCTATCTGGTGAACGGGCTGCGCTGGGCGTTCTACGGCACCGCGGATGTGGACGTGCGGATCAGCGCCGGAATCACGGTGGCGTTCCTGCTGATCTGCGTGGGCGTGATCGCGTGGATCTTCCGCACCGGCTACCGGTTGCGCAGCTGAGCTTTCCTACGCAAACACGATCTGCGAGTCTGGCCGCATGCTTCTCTGCCCACCCCCGTGCTCCCGCGCAGGCGGGAGCCAGTCCCGCCGGCGCAGCTGGGCTCCCGCCTGCGCGGGAGCACGGGAATGACGTGGCGTAAACTTCGTCAACTTACACTTGCCCGATGCACAGCGTAACCCTCGCTAACGTGGACGATTTCGACGGCTGGCGCGCCGCCGCGCGCAATCTGGCGCTGGCTGCCGTCCCGCCCGAAGCGGTGACGTGGCAGGTGGGGGATGGCCCCGGCGACCTCTTCGCCCAGCCCGCATCGCCGCCCGAGGCCGCCGCGCCCGGCGCGGTCTTCTCCGTCCCGCGCGCCTTCCTGTCGCTGGCCGAGACGGTCATCTGTAATGCCGATCCCGAGCGTTTCGCGCTGCTCTACGCGCTGCTCGTGCGCCTGCGCGCGCAGCCGCGGCTGATCGAGGACGAGGCCGATCCGATGCTCCGCCGGGCGCGCGAAATGGCCAAGGCGGTGCGGCGCGACATCCACAAGATGCGCGCCTTCCTGCGCTTCCGCGAAGTCGGGGAGGGCGAGGAACGCCGCTTCGTCGCCTGGTTCGAGCCCGAGCATCACATCGTGCGCGCCAACGCCGGCTTCTTCGTCCGCCGCTTCGCCACGATGCGCTGGTCGATCCTGACGCCCCAGCTCTCGATCCATTGGGACGGCGCGACCCTCACCGAGGCGCCGGGCGCGACCCGCGCCGATGCACCGGACGGCGATCCGCTCGAGCAGACCTGGGCGACCTACTATGCCTCGATCTTCAATCCCGCCCGGCTGAAAGTGGGCGCGATGCTGAAGGAGATGCCCAAGAAATATTGGAAAAACATGCCCGAGACGGCGTTGGTGCCGGGATTGATCGCGGGCGCGCAGGTGCGGGAGGCAGGCATGATCGCAGATGCGCGGGGCGAGATCGGCGGCAACAGCCTGGCCGCGTGGGAGGCGCTCCGCGACGAGGCGAAGGGCTGCACCCGCTGCCACCTCTACAAGCCCGCCACGCAGACCGTGTTCGGCGAGGGGCCGGTGGATGCGCGGCTGATGTTCGTCGGCGAGCAGCCGGGCGACCAGGAGGACCTGGCCGGCCATCCGTT
>CAXUMU010000241.1:4703-5205 GCA_964252145.1 uncultured Sphingomonadaceae bacterium | reverse complement strand
GCTCCGGCGAGGAATCGGGTCAAGGGGCATGCTCCTGTGCGGGCGCTGGCCAGCGCCGGTCATGCCGTTGGCGATGCACGCCCGGCGCGGGGGCTGTCGAGGGGGTTCCGCGCAACCCGGGGTGTCGCTCGTCGAAAACTGCGGTACGACCGTCGAATGTCACAACCGGATCATCGCATGCGCCTTCGCCGTCTCCTGCCGCTCCTGCTCGTCGCGTCGCCCGTCGCCGCCGCGCCCCCGGCCGACCCGCACGCCAATCTGGAGGCGGTGGAAGGCGCGGACGCGCTTGCCACGGTCAAGCGCTGGAACGCCGCGACCGCCCGGGCGCTCACCGCCTCGCCGCGCTTCGCCGCCTATCGCAGCCGGGCCGAGGCGCTGCTGGTCAACGACAGCCAGATCGCCGCGCCCGACCAGATCCTGGGCGATCGCGTGCTCAATCTGTGGCGCGACGCGAACAATCCGCGCGGGCTGTGGCGGATCGCGCCGCTGGCCGGCTTCGCCG
>CAXUMU010000241.1:0-4693 GCA_964252145.1 uncultured Sphingomonadaceae bacterium | reverse complement strand
CCCGACTGGACGGTGCTGATCGACATCGACGCGCTGCGCAAGGCCGAGCGCAAGAGCTGGGTGTGGCACGGCGTCACCTGCCTGCCGCCATCCTATGCGCGCTGCATCGTCGCGCTGGCCGACGGCGGGACCGACGCGGTGGTCGAGCGCGAGTTCGACATCCCCTCGCGCCGGTTCGTCGCCGACGGGTTCGTCGTGCCCCAGGCCAAGAGCAAGGTCGCCTGGGCCGGCCCGGACGCGCTGTACGTCGCGACCGATTACGGCCCCGGCAGCATGACCACCTCCGGCTATGCCCGGCGGATCAGGCTGTGGCGGCGCGGCACGCCGCTCAGCAGCGCGAAGCAGGTCGGCGAGATCGCCGCGAGCGACGTCGAGTTCTCGCTCTCCACCGGCGTGGACCACGAGACCGCCTTCCCGATCGCGACGCGCGAGATCGACACCTATAATCACGAGATGTTCCACCTGACCGGCGACGGGCGGATGGTGAAGGCGCCGCTGCCGCTGGACGCCGACATCAAGGACATGATCGGCGGGCGGATGGTCGCGCTGCTCAATTCGACATGGGGCCGATATCCCGCGGGATCGATCGTCGCTTATTCGGTGACGGCGCTGCTCGCCGGGCGCGATCCGCAGGTCGAGCCGGTGATGGTGCCGACGAAGACGCAGTCGATCGAGCAGGTCGCCGCATCGCGCGGCGTGCTGTGGGTCAAGCTGCTGGACGACGTCTCGGGCAAGCTCGTCGCGCTGATCCGCCGGGCGCACGGACGCTGGACGCAGGTGTCCGCCGCGCTGCCCGCCAGCGCCACCGTCGCGCTGGAGGCGACCGCCGGCACGTCCGATCTCGCCTTCGCGACGGTGCAGGGGATGCTGACCCCGCCGACGCTGTATGCGGTGACCCCCAACGCCGTGCCGAGCGTGGTGCAGGCGCTGCCCGCGCGGTTCGATGCGGCGGCGATGACGGTCGAGCAGCGCTTCGCCCGCTCCAGGGACGGCACGCGCATCCCCTATTTCCTGGTGCGGCGGAAGGACAGCCGGGGGCCGGTGCCGGCGCTGGTCCATGCCTATGGCGGGTTCCGCGTGGCGCAGACGCCCAGCTACCTGGTCGACGAGCCCTATCGCGCCGGCCCGACCGCCTTGTTCTGGGTGGAGGAGGGTAATGCCTATGTACTGGCCAACATCCGCGGCGGCGGCGAATATGGCCCGGCATGGCACGAGGCGACGGTGCGCGAGAAGCATCAGACCGCGTTCGACGATTTCTACGCGGTGGCGGAGGATCTGGTCCGCACCGGCGTCAGCGCCAAGGGCAGGATCGCCGGATCGGGCCGCTCCAACGGCGGGCTGCTGGCGGCGGCGGCGCTCGTCCAGCGGCCGGACCTGTACGGCGCGATGGTGATCGGATCGCCGCTGGTCGACATGAAGCGCTATTCGCACCTGCTCGCCGGCGCGTCGTGGATGGGCGAATATGGCGATCCGGACAAGCCGGCCGACTGGGCCTTCATCCGCCGTTACTCGCCTTACGAGCAGCTGAAGCGCGGGGTGCGATATCCTACGCCGTTCATCTACACCTCGACCAAGGACGACCGCGTCCACCCCGCGCACGCGCGCAAGTTCGCCGCGCGGCTGGAGGATTTTGGCGACCCGTTCTACTATTTCGAATCGATCGAGGGTGGCCATGCGGCCGGCGCGGACCGGCGCGAGGACGCCTACCGCGCCGCGCTGATCACCAGCTATCTCGATACCGTGCTCGGAACCGCGGGCGCCGCGGCCCGTTCGCCGGGCAGGTGACTCCAAGGGAGATGATCATGCTCATCCGCCGCCGCACCGCCGCCCTGCTGTCCGCCGCGCTGCTCGCCGCGCCGGCGCTGGCACAGACGGCCAAGACCGGCGACATCGTCGGGCCCGGCGGCGCCGCGATGGGCAAGGTGACCGTGACCGACGCGCCGAAGGGCGTGATCCTGCGCGTCGAGGCGAGCGGCCTGACGCCCGGCTGGCACGCGATCCACTTCCACGAGAAGGGTGTCTGCAACGACGAAGGCTTCAAGCTGTCGGGCGCGCACATCCATCCGGGCAAGATGGGCGTCCATGGCCTGCTCAATCCCAAGGCGAGCGACTTCGGCGACCTGCCCAACATCTGGGCCGGTGCGGACGGCACGGCGAATGCGGAAGTCTTCTCGCCGCTGGTCTCGCTCGGCGGCGCGGGCAAGCGCCCGGCGCTTGCGGACGCCGACGGATCGGCGCTGGTGATCCACGCCAACCCCGACGACTATATGACGCAGCCGATCGGCGGCGCGGGTGCACGGGTAGCTTGTGCGGTGATCAAATAAGATCCTCCCCGGCACGGGGAGGGGGACCACGCGTAGCGTGGTGGAGGGGGGCTTCAGCCAGCGCAGCGTGCGTTAGCTGCCCCTCCACCAGCCTGCGGCTGGTCCCCCTCCCCTGCGAAGGCGCAGGGGAGGATCTTCAGTCGTCCAGCGGCGCGATGTGGAAGATGCGCTCGGCGTTGCCGTGGTACAGCTTGTGCTTGTCCTCGTCGGACAGCGGCGCTGTATCCAGGAAATCGCGCGCCGGCTGCATCGGCTGGTAGGGATAGTCGATCGCCCAGAGCACGTTGTCGATGCCCATCTTCCGGATCGAATAGTCCAGCGCGAGATGGTCCTCCACGCCGCTGGTGGTGAAGACGAAGTTGCGCTTGAAATAGCCGGCCATGTCCAGCTCGGTCTTCGGCGCGCGGCCCACCGCCTGCGCGCGGCTGTTCATGAAGGAGATCCGCCAGATCCAGAACGGGATCGCCTCGCCCATGTGGCCGATGCAGATCTTCAGCTTCGGGAAGCGATCGAACAGCCCGGACGCCATCATGCGGACGGCATGCGTGCCGACCTCCACGCCGTACCCCCACATCGCCGAATCCATCCCGTAATCCTGCAGCGGACCCTTCAGCCCGTAGGAGGCGGCGCGCGGGTGGATGTAGATGCACGCGTCCAGCGCCTCAGCCGCCTCCAGCACGGGCCAGAATTTGGGATCGTCGAGATATTCGTCGTTGGTGTGGCTGTTGAGGATGAAGCCGTTGAGCTTCAGCTGGGTAATCGCGCGCTGCATCTCCCTGGCGGCGCGCTTCGGCGATTGCGGCGCGAAGCTGGCGAGCCCGGCGAAGCGGGTCGGGTGGCGGCGGCAGATCTCGGCCAGCTTGTCGTTGGCGAGTGCGGCGAGGTCGGTCGCGGTATCGGCATCGAACATCTGCACGCCGGGGGCGGTGAGCGACAGCAGGTGCATGTCGATGCCCAGCGCATCCATCTCGGCCAGCCGCTTGCCCTCGATGTCGATCAGGCCGCTCAGAAAATCCATCTGGCCGTAGCCGGGATCGCCTTCCTTGGTATCGTAGATGCCGGCGACGAGCAGCTTGTCCAGGCTCTGGCTGGGTCCGCGCACAGTGCGCTGCAGCTCGGCCGCGACCTCGGGGATCGAGAAGGCCTCCTCGGTCGCGATCCTGCGCATCTTCGCCATCACCCTCTCCTCGTCGCCCGCGCGTTGGCCGGTGCGGGAGTTGCTATAGCAAGCCGTGACCATGGGAACAGCGGGTAACAGTGCCGCCGCGTGAGTCTCCATTCTCCCCGTTTGTGTCGAGCGAAGTCGAGACACGGTCGAATCGCCGCGCAGGTGTCTCGACGACGCTCGACACGAACGGTGAGGGTGCTTCGTTTAGAGTGAGACGGTAGCTACAGCCGCGGTTCGACCAGCTTCCACAGCGAAAGGAACGCATCCGCCGCCGGCGAACGGGGCGCATATTCGGCGACGGCGGCGTGGTGATCGGCCATCAGCTCCACCGCGCTCGCCATCGGTATCACCGGGCAGCCGGGATTGGCGGCGAGCGCATCGCGGTGCGCGGCGCGGCGGCGGTCGACCATCGTGAACACCGGGAAGATCGGCGGGCTGCCCTCCTCGTCGTCGACGAGCGCCGCGCGCACCTCGTCATAGGCGCGGCGCGAGAGCGTGGAGGGGATCATCGGCATCAGGATGATCGCGGCTGCGCGCATCACCTGCCGGCTGGTGTCGCTCAGGCCTGGCGGGCAATCCAGCACGATCGTGTCGTAATGCGAATCGAGATCGTCGAGCAGGCGGCCCAGCAGGCGCCTGCGGTCCATCTCGACGAAGATCTGGTCCAGGCTGCGCAGCGATCCGTCGGCGGGCAGCAGGTCCAGTCCGGGGATGCGCGTCGGCTCGATGATGTCCTGCGGCGGGATGTCGCACTCCAGCACCTGGCGCGCCTGCGCATCGCGTGTGCGCCCGTCGGACAGCGTGAAGGTGGAGGCGGCCTGCGCGTCGAGATCCCACAGCAGCGTGCGCCGCTTCGAGACGGCGGCGGCGGCCCAGGCGAGGTTCACCGCCAGCGTGGTCTTACCCACCCCGCCCTTCATGCTGTAGATCGCGACGGTGGCCATGGGCGTCTCCGGCGGATGGGATCGTCGTCTGTAGCCTGCTTGCGCCCATTTGACAGCGGCGCCGAACTGCGACTGCGGGTCGTTGCATCGCTTTCCGTCTATCGATCGTTCAGGCAGTCCAACGAGAGAATATTTTGTCGCAATCGACCGCCCACATCAACGCCGTGTCCACCGCGGTGCCGCCCCACGACGTGCACGCCGCCTTCATCGGCTGGGCGGAGGGGCGGCTGGCGGACCCGCGCGAGCGCGCGCTGTTC
>CAXUMU010000240.1:4303-5255 GCA_964252145.1 uncultured Sphingomonadaceae bacterium | reverse complement strand
GGCGGCGTCGATGTCCAGCGCATACGCATCGACCGGCAGCGTGAAGGGGTCGCCCGTCCCGGCCCGTCCCTCGACGGCGCCGATCGCGGTGACCGGCGTCAGCGTCAGCCGCCGCCATGCGCTGCTCGCCGGCACAGTCTCGCTCGCCGCCCGCGCGATCAGCACGGTTCCGGTGAAGCCTTCGCACAGCGCCGTCGCCGCCCCGATCAGTCGCGCCAGCAGCGCATCCTCGCCATCGTCCTCCAGCCGCAGATAGGCCTTGGCGTCGGCGAGGCCGTCAGTGGACGCCGGCACCGCATCGATCGCGGCGCTCATCGCGCGTCGCCGATGGCCAGCGTCAGCGACCGCGTGCCCCGCCGGCCATCGGACAGGTCGACGGTGCTGCTGACGGTGTAGCGCTCGCCGGGCCGTCCGCCCGAGATGCGCGCGCGGGTGCGGCCGTCGGCGGCGCGGTGCTCGTCGATCGCGATGCCCGCTTGATCGGCCGACCAGTGCGATGCGACGATCGCCGCGCCGCGCAGCCAGCCCGGCCCCCAGTCGATGACATAGTCGACCGGCGCCGCGCGGCCCTTCTGATAGATCGTCATGGCTGTCCCCGCTCGAATAGGCGCGCGACCGCAGCCCCCGCGCCGGATCGGCACGCGGTCACGGCACGCGGATGAGATTGAAGAGTGCGGCGCTCAGGCCGCGGCCAGCGCCCCGTCCACGCCGGTTCGCACGGCGACCAGCGACCCGGGGCTGAGCGGGGTGATCGCCTCGCCGCGCCACGCGCTTCCGCGCGGATCGTGCGCGAGCAGCTGGTAGTTGGACCGGCCGCCGATCGCCCAGCGGTTCGTCTCCACCGCCGGCGCCGCGATCCACGCCGGATCGAACGGCAGGTCGAGCGGCTGGGCCGACCAGCTCAGCCCGTCGCCGCTCGCCACCAGTTCGGGCGCGACCATTCCGCCCGAGA
>CAXUMU010000240.1:0-4293 GCA_964252145.1 uncultured Sphingomonadaceae bacterium | reverse complement strand
GAGACCGCGACCGCCGCGAACACCGTGCCGTCGCTCGCCACGCCGACGAAGCTCGCCTGGCTGTTGGCCGCTCGCGCCGTGAAGCTGGCGCTCGCCATCGTCGGGCTGGTGTAGATCTGCCCGCCCAGCGTCGGCGCGGCGCCCACCAGCGCGAACACGCCGCTGCCATAGGCGATGCTGCGCCACGTCGCGGTCGATCCCTGCGCGGTGGCGAAGGTCCACGTCGTGTCGCTGCCGTCGGTCGAGTAGCCCGCCTGACCGGCGGATCCGCATGCGGCGAAGCGGCTGTTGCCGTAGGTGACCGCGTAGAGATCGGCCGACGTGCCGGGCGTCGCCAGCGCGGCGAACGTCGCGCCGCTGTCGGTCGAGCGCAGGATCGTGCCGCCCAGACCCACGATCACCACGGTCGTGCCGGCGAAAGCGATTCCGCGCAGCGTCGTGGTGACGCCGCTGGCGATCGCCGACCAGCTGTTGCCGCTGTCGGTGGAGCGCAGGATGAGACCGTTCGCGCCGCAAGCGATCGCCGTCGATCCGGTGAGGTAGGCGACCGCGAAGAGCTCGGAGGCCGGACTATATCTGACCGTCCCGCTCCTGTAGCCGCCGCTGGTGGCGACGATCGTCCGGCCGACCGCGATCTGCGTGCTGCCGCCGCTGGGCGGATAGGCGCTGGCGTTGAAGCCGGACGATATCGGCCAGTTCGCCCCGGTCCGCTTCGCCAGGCCATCGCGCCCCGGATCGGCCACGAACATCTTGCGCGGATTGGACATCAGGGTTGCGCCGGCCGGTATGCCGGTCGTTCCCAGCAACGTTGCGGTGGTGCCGGACAGGCTGGCGTCCAGCGCCGGCGTCATCATGTTGTTGGTGCCGGTCACCTGCGCCAGCAACCCGCCGACGATCGTCTCGCCGTCGATGTCGCGCGCGGCGAACCCGGTCGTGACGGAGAATTCGAACAGGCGCTTTGTCCCGCCGATCGCTCCCAGCAGCGAACGGCGGATCTTCAGCGCCGTGCCCGTGTAGCTGCCGTTGAACACGAAGAAGGCGGTCGGCCCGTTCCACGGCTGCGCCTCCCACAGCAGCTCGCAGCCCTCCTGGATGTCGATCGAACCGACATTGGCGTTGGCCAGTGCGAACGCCTGACTGCTGAGCGCGACCCATTTGGTGCGGATCAGCGTCGCCTTGCACCCCGACTGGGGCGGGACCCAGGCCGACGTTCCGCTGGCGCCGCGGAAGTCGCAGTCGATCAGACGGAAGCCGGTCGGCGTCGCCGAGACGTCGGTCAGGCAGTCGACGTTGCGGCAGCGGACATAGTCACCGGCGGCGAAGTCGTAGCCGGAGAAGCCGGTGCCCATCCCGACATTCTCGCACTCCTCGTAGATGATGCGAGCCTGGCACGGCGTGCCTCCCACGCTGCTGTGCGTACCGAACCCGGCGCTGGTGGTGACGCCGTCGCCGATCGCCTTGCAGCGCTTGTAGCGCTTGACGTTGGCCTGTCCCGCGGGGCCGTAGGCATGGAACATGTAGCTGCCGTTATATTTCGCGTTGGGTCGCGTCGCGATGCAATCCTCATAGTCGGACAGGCTGTCGATCGTATGATGGCGTGCCATCTGGTCGAACAGGCAGTTGGTCCACTTGCCCGGCAGCGTCGAGTTGTAGAGCAGGCACGCGCCGTCGTGGTGGATCTGGCGACGAAACGTGATCCCCGTGATCAGCGCGCCGGCGTGGACGATCGTGTAGAGCCGCTTGCGCACCTCGTACAACTTGCCGTTGGATGCCGGATTGCCGCCGTCGCTCGCCTGGACGATGTACGAGAACGCCGCGCCCGCCGACCAGCCCGCGCCATAGGCGCTCGGGCTCTCCAGCAGGAACGATCCGGGCTTCGCCTGCACCGCCGCCACCTGCGCGGCCGAGGTCGAGAGCGCATCGATCGTCCGGTCGTACTCCACCAGCGCCACGCCGTTCTCGAACAGGCCGGGATAGCCGCGATTGGCCGCAGCCAGCGCCTCGGGAATGGTGATCACGACGCGGTAGACGTTGCCGGAGACGAGGCTCCAGCTTTCGGTGATCACGTCCGCGCCGTCGATCACCGGGCGCATCCCCGCGCCGTAGCTGTCGATCGACACGCGCCCGAAACCCGAGATGTCGAAGCTCTCGCGGAACGTGCTGCCGCAGCGGAGCAGCACGCGGTCGCCGGCCGCCATCACCGTCTTCACCTTGGCGAGCGTCTGGAACGGCGCCGTCGCGGAGAGGCCGCTGTTCGTGTCGCTGCCGCCATTGGCGACGTACCAGCTGCGCCCGCTCAGGAAGGCGGCGAGCTGGTTCGGCGTGACGGCGACGTTGCCGCCGCCCTGCACCGCCGGGATCTTCTCCCCGCCGGACAGCGCCGCCGCGGCGGCGAGCGCGGAAATCTTGGTATCGGCCATATATCAGGACTCCAGCAGGATCTTGTCGCCGCTTTCGAGCAGGACGGAATTGCCGCTCTCGATCAGCAGGGAGGTCGGGACCGGCGGGATGCGCGGCTGCGCGAGCCGGTCCACCCCGGTCGAAAAGCCGATCCGCATCAGTAGAGCGCCAGGATGGCGGCCGCGGTGGTGCCGGTCGCGCGGACATATTGCGCGCGGAACGGCAGCACGGTGCCGCTCGGCACGTTGCGCCAGGTCTGATCGGCAAGTCCGCGCACGCCGCGCATGACGATGTCGCCGCCGGTGCCGACGTACAGCGCCTTCGGAATATCGCTCAGAGCATTGGTATCGTGCGGGCTCACGGCGAGCGCCGCCGTCGCCGGCGCATAGGGTGCGTCGGCGCTGTTCGCGAAGATATCGGGCATCGGTTCCGCTCTCCATGGGATGCGGGAAAAGGGTGCGCCGCGCGCAAGGCTGGCCAGGGGCGGGAGCCGCCCCACGCGCGGCGCGTCCACCGGCACGGCAGCACCGGCGGAGGGCGTGGGCCTGCGAGCGGGACCTAGCTCGCGGCGAACTTCATCAGCTTGATCGCCTCGGAATTAGCGACCGCGCCGCCGATCCGCTTGGTGGCGTAGAAGTGCACGAACGGCTTGTGACTGAACGGATCGCGCAGGATCTGCGTCTCGCTCCGCTCGGCGATCAGATAGCCGGCGCGGAAGTTGCCGAACGCGATCGACAGGCTGTTCGCGGCGATGTCGGGCATGTCCTCGGCTTCGACGATCGGATAGCCGAGCAGCGTGTCGGGATGGCCCGAGACGAGCCCCGGCTGCCACAGGAACGCGCCGTCCGAGGTCTTGAACTTGCGGATCGCGGCGGCGGTGGACGAATTCATCACGAACGTAGCGCCCTGGCGGTAGGGCGAGCGGAGACTCTGGACGAGATCGATCAACTTGTCCTGCGGGTTGCTCGCCGGGAAGCCGCCGGCGCTGCCGCTCGCCACATATTGCAGCGATCCGAACGCGCGCACCCCGTCCACCTCGCTGGTGGCGGTGTAGGTGAGGAACCCTTTGGGCTTGTTCGTTCCGTTGCCGAGCACGAACGCCGCGCCCTCGGCGCGGGCGAACTCGGTCGCGATCTCCTGCGCCAGCCATTCCTCGACGTCGAACGCGGCGTCGTCCAGCATCGCCTGGCTCGCCGCCGGGTTGGCGTAGAGCTCGCCCGAGGGCGGCACGATCTCGGTGAAGTCGGGCGTGTCGGTCTCCGGCCGCGCCGCATCCTCCGCCACCCAGCCCGACGGCGTGCCGCCGGTGGTGACGAGCTTGCGATAGCCGGCCGAGCCGACCTTCACGACGTTGGCGATCGCGCGGATCGGCGAGATCGCCTTCATCGTCGCCTCGATCGCCGCGTCGATCTCCTTGGGCACGGCATAGCCGCCGTCCGTCGTCGTCGTGCCGACGAAGCTCTTGGTCTCGACCGCGGCGGTCAGCCCACGCCGCAGATAGCCGCTGACGAACGCGCGCGCGTCCGCGCCGCCCGCCTTGGCACCATCCAGCGCGGGGCGACCGGCCAGGATCGCCGCGTCGCGTGCCGCGCCCGCGAAGCTCTGCTCCAGCGGGTCTGCCTTGAGTTCGTACATACCGGTCTCCTCAGTTAAGCGGTGTGGAATGAGCTGCGGGCGTCACGCCTCGTCGATCGCGTGCACGCGGGCGAGCGGCTGCATGGGGAAGGTCACCAGCGATATCTCGACCAGGTCCAGGTCGGTCAGCTCGCGGTGCACGCCCTGCGCGGACGATCGCACGCGGTAACCGAAGCTCAACCCGCCCAGCGCGCCCGTCCGCAGCAGCGACGCCGCCTCGGTGGATCGCGGCGAGAGCTCGGCCACGACGCGCAACCC
>CAXUMU010000239.1:0-5271 GCA_964252145.1 uncultured Sphingomonadaceae bacterium | reverse complement strand
GACCCGTTTGTGTCGAGCGCAGTCAAGACACGTTCGATGCGGGTGCAGGTGTCTCGACTGCGCTCGATACGAACGGATCAGGTCAATCTAACGGTCGCCGCGCGAAGGGAAGTCGACCCGCCGCCGATGGTCCAAGACGGCTTGGTAGGCGCGTTCGACGCTCGATGACGCGACCGACCAGGAGTAGCTCTCGGTCGACGATCTGGCGGCGGCGCCGATTGCCGAGCGAAGTTCGGGTTGCGTGGCCAACCGTGCGATGACCTCGGCATAATGTCCGACGTCGAGGGGCGCACAGAGGAACCCGGTCGCCCCATCGCGGATGAGCGCTCGTGCGCTTGGCGCATCGGCACTGACGACCGGAACCCCCGAGGCCATCGCCTCCAGCACCACGTTGCCGAACGTCTCCGTCGTGCTGGGCGTGAGCATCATGTCCGCGCTTGCCACGGCGCGCGCAAGCTCGGGACCCTGGAGGTGGCCGGTCGCGACGACCCCGGCCAAACCGTTGAAAGCGTCCAGGGCCGGCCCGGCGCCGATCAGCAGCGGGCGAACGGCAAGCCCGCGCCGCTGCAAGGCGGCGACCGTCTCGGCGAAGACGGTCACGCCCTTCTCGAGCACCAGCCGGCCGAAAAAGGCCAGCGCGATCTCGTGATCCCCGATGCCGTGCGCCCGGCGCCACTCCATCCGGCGATTGGCCGGATGGAACAGCGCCCGGTCGACGCCGCGGCTCCAGACGCTGGCATGCTCGTCCCCACGCAGGCGTTGCATCGCGGCGGCGAGCGCCGGCGTGGGCGCAAGCACATGGTCGGCGCGGCGGTAGAAGCGACGGAGGTGCGCCTCGACTGCCGGTCGCGCCCACCCGATCCGGTAATATTGCAGATACGTCTCGAACAATGTGTGCAGGCTCGCCACGATCGGCGTTCCGGCGCCGATCGCATAGGTCTGCGCGCGCGTGCAGAGTATGTCGGGCGTCGCGACGTGGACCAGGTCGGGTGCGAAGCGGTCGAGGTCGCGCCGTATCGCCCGCGGCAGGCCCAAGGCGAGGCGGAACTCCCCCCGTATCGGCAGCCGGACGGACCGGACGGGAACGAGGGTGCCGACAGGCTCGAAATCGGGTGCGCGGGTGACCGGGGAGTAGACGCGGACCCGATGCCCGGCCCGCTCCTCGAGATATCCTACCAGCCGGTTGAGCGCCTGGTTCGCCCCCTCCCGCAAGTAATTGTAGTTGCCGGAAAAAAGCGCGATCCGCATCAGAGCCGACGGAAATTCAGGACCGCGTTGAGCAGGAACACCGCCAGGCCGGCGACAACCGACACCAGGACCCGAGCGACGATGTAGTTCAACGGCGTATAGCGCAGGAGGGCGGCGTAGAGCGCGATCGTGACGACGAGGCCGACCACGGCGTTGCCGAGGAAGAAGACGTAACCCGCCGTGACACCGCGCTCGGTGCCTCGGAATATCCAGCTTCGGCCCAGAGCGTAGTGAAGCGTGGTCGCGGCGAGGAAGCCAAGCGCCGCCGCCCCGAGCTTGCCCCATCCCAGCCGGACAAGGAGCCAGAGCAGCACCAGATCGAAGGCGAAGCAGAGACAACTAACGACCGTGTTGCGCGCGAGCATGCGCGCGGCCTTGCGCGACCAGAGGCGCGCAACCAGTCGATCGTCCGCGGGTGGTCCGCCGATCGCGATCGGCGGTTCGGTCAGGCTCTCGGCGTCGCGCACCTGCAGCGGCACCGCCGGCACCCCGCGCGGATCGCCGCGCGGAGCAGAATCGTGCGCATCCGCCCAATCCACCCGCCGGGGTAGCCGCCGCGTCACGAACAGGAGCGGAAGCTTGATGAACAGCAGTTCCGAATGGACGAAGCCGTCGATCCGGCGCTGCAACCACGTCGAGCCTGATCGGCCGCGCCGGCCCAACCACGCCTCGTAAGGGGTCCAATGGCTCGGCTCGTCCTTTTCGATGATGCGAAAGATCTTCACGAGCGTCGGGTCGCTTCGAACGAACGGGTGGCGGAGCAGGATGCCGACCTGCGTGTGGCCTCGCCGCTCGGTCAACGCGATCACGCGGCACAATTTCTCGAACTGATCGTCGCGAGCGATCAGCGCCTCGGTATCCAGGCCATCGATCGACGAACCGAACACGATCTCGACGAAGCGGTCGATGTGCCCGCACGTCCGATCCACCGCAAAGGGCATGACGCCGCGGAGCTGAAACCAGCGCCGGAACATCTCGTAGTGCTTGCGTTCGTCGGCGCGGTGCTTCTCGATCGCCGCGAGGAAGCCGGCATCCCGAGGCTGGCGGGCTCTGACGGCTTCGATGACCCGGTCGATCGCGGTATAGCCGCGATGCTCGTTATAGACGTAGATCGAGCCGAGCAGGTCCAGATAGCGACGGCGGATCCGATCGATCATGGCAGCCTATGTCACAGAAAATGAAAGCACGAATACTCCCGTCGAGAAGGCGGGCCCCTCGGCAGGCAGCGGCTGCAGGCGCGAGCGCCTGCGTCAGCCGCACGCCCAGATACACGCCCTTGCGGCGATCGACCATCCCGCCGATCGTTCGCGCGGCTCATCGCCCTGATCCCGGGCAGCGCGCGGGCGCGGCCTGAGTCCGAGGGCCCGTCCGTCCGCGATCGTCGGTCAGCTGCCGGGGAACAGATCCACCACCTCGGCTTCCGGGGCCAGCGCGGCGATCAGCAGCGTGCGGTGGCAGCCGCCGGGATCGCGCTCGAAGCATAGCAGCGCGGAGGGCTTCTCCGCGGCGAGTTCCAGCATTGCGGCCCCTTGCGCAATGGCCTCGGGCAATTCGAGCTGCCCCGCATAGCTGCGCTCCAGCGCCGCGTGGTCGCCCTTGCGTGCCGCCGCGCGACCGTCCGGCGGCGTGCCGAGCGCACGCAGATGGACATAGTCGATCCCCGCCGCGCGCAGGCCGCCGGCCAGAATCTTCTTGGAAAAGCCCGGTCGGCGCGACAGCGGCACCGCGCGTACGTCGATTAGCCGCTCGACGCCCGCCGCCATGAGCGCGGCGATCAGTTCGGGCTGGGTGACGCCCTGATAGCCGATGGTGAAGATCTTCAAGTGGCCGCCCCGATCCGTCCGCGCAGCTCGCCGCCGGGTTCAGGCTGCATACCTCCGACGGCGGCGATGGCTCGCACGATCGGATACGGCGGGCGCATCGCACGTGCGAACGATATCCCTCAACTCCTCGGTCGAATCAACCGGACACGTAAGCAACAACATATGTTTACGCGAATCGAGCTGTTTATGTTAATGCGGGTGATCGTCGGCGGACCTAATCGGGTAGCGGCGACTGAGAGATGCGTGTGCTCCCGCCCCGAGGGAGAGCCGCATGTCAGCCGATGATCCCGTTCTCGCCAGGATGATCCGAAGGCTGAGTTCGCGCGCGGCACTGGATGACGCGGATCATGCCGCAATCCTGGCGCTGCCGTACAAGCCGCGCACCTACGAGCCGGCACGATATCTGGTGCGCGAGGGCGAACCGTCGAAGCCCGTCTGCGCGTTCGTGCTGTCCGGCCTTGCCTTTCGCCAGAAGGTCTCGGCCGGGGGCGCGCGCCAGATCGTCTCGATCCACATGGACGGCGACTTCCTCGACCTGCAGCATCTTTTCCTCAAGGTCTCCGACCACAACGTCCAGGCGCTTACCCGGATCGACGTGGCGGAGATATCGCGCGATGTGCTCCAGACGGTGGTGCTGAGCCATCCCAACATAGGTCGCGCGCTGTGGATCGATTCGCTGATCGAGGCGTCGATCTTCCGCGAGTGGGTGATGAACGTCGGCCGGCGGGATGCGCGCGCGCGGATCGCGCACCTGCTCTGCGAATTCGCACTGCGCATGCGCGCGGCCGGCATCACCGGGAAGCACGGCTACGAGCTGCCGATGACGCAGGAGCAGCTGGGCGACGCGGTCGGCCTGACCTCCGTCCACGTCAACCGCACGCTTAAGGCGCTCACCGACGACGGCATCATCCAGCGCGACAAGCGCTTCATCGGCTACCAGGATTGGGAACGGCTGCGCGCCGAGGCCGAATTCAGCGCGATCTACCTGCATCTCGATCAGATGCCGGGCTAAGCGCCGCTGTCCCCGCGCCGCGCGATTGCCTAGAGACGCGGCGATGGGCCAGACGGCGGGATGCTGACTTTGACGCAAGCGAGATTCCATATCGTCGGCGGCGGATTGGCCGGGGCGGAGGCTGCCTGGCAGCTCGCGGTGCGCGGCGTGCCGGTGCGCCTGTCCGAGATGCGGGGGGTGGAGGGCACCGCTGCGCACCGGACCGATCATCTCGCCGAGCTGGTATGCTCCAACAGCTTCCGCTCGGACGACCCCGAGCGCAACGCGGTCGGTCTGCTGCACGCCGAGATGCGCGCGCTCGGATCGCTGATCCTGGCTTGCGCCGATGCCCACCGCGTCCCCGCCGGCTCCGCGCTGGCGGTGGACCGCGACGGCTTCTCGGCGGCAGTGACGCAGGCGATCGTGGGCCACCCGCTGATCGAGCTGGTGCGCGAACGGGTGGACGCGCTGCCCGCCGGCCCCGCGATCGTCGCCACCGGCCCGCTCACCGCCGCGCCGCTGGCGGCCGCCATTGCGGGCGAGACCGGGCAGGAGGCGCTGGCCTTCTTCGACGCGCTCGCGCCGATCGTCCACCGCGAGACGATCGACATGGCGACCGCCTGGTTCCAGTCGCGCTGGAACAAGGGCGACGGGCACGACTACATCAACTGCCCGCTCGACAAGGACCAGTATCTCGCCTTCCACGCCCGGCTGATGGCGGCGGAGAAGAGCGAGTTCCGCGAGTGGGAGAAGGACACGCCCTATTTCGAGGGCTGCATGCCGATCGAGGTGATGGCAGAACGCGGCGTGGATACGCTGCGCTACGGCCCGATGAAGCCGGTCGGGCTGGACGACCCGCGCACCGGGCGCTGGCCCTATGCGGTGGTGCAGCTGCGCCAGGACAATGCGCTGGGCACGCTGTGGAACATCGTCGGCTTCCAGACCAAGCTGAAACACGCCGAGCAGGTGCGGCTGTTTCGCACAATTCCGGGGTTGGAGCAGGCCGAGTTCGCGCGGCTGGGCGGGCTGCACCGCAACACCTTCATCAACGCGCCGCGCCTGCTGAACGGGACGCTGCGGCTGAAGAGCGCCCCGCATGTCCGCTTCGCCGGCCAGATCACCGGCTGCGAGGGCTATGTCGAATCGGCCGCGGTCGGGCTGCTGGCGGGGCGCTTCGCCGCCGCCGAGATCGCCGGCGCGGTGCCGCTG
>CAXUMU010000238.1:0-5358 GCA_964252145.1 uncultured Sphingomonadaceae bacterium | reverse complement strand
GCGACGTTGCGGCGGTCGGGCGTCACGTGCCCTGCCCGTACCCCGGCGAAGGCCGGGGCCCAGCTACGACCGGCTCGATGCTGGACCCCGGCCTGCGCCGGGGTACGGCGACGTTCCCGCAACGGCGATGCGTTGTCACCGCGCCTTGAACAGGCCGCCGAGGATGCCGCGCACCAGCTTCCCGCCGATCCCCCCGCCCGACGATCGGCCGCTCCCGCCGAAGATCTGCTTGCCCAGCTCGTTCGCGACCTGCCGGCCGACCGAGGACGAGGCCGAGCGCGTGGCCGACTGGATCACCTTGTCCAGCATCGTCGGCTGCGCCGCCTGGCGCTCCGCGGCGATGCGCGCGCGCTCCTCGGCCTTGGCCTGGGCGGCGGCGGCACGCTCGGCCTCCTTCTGCGCGGCGGCGCGGCTGCGCTCGTCCAGCTTGGCCTGCGCGGCGGCGGCCTTGGCCTGTTCGGCCTGCGCCTTTGCGGCTTCGGCATCCGCCTGCGCCTTGGCCGCCGCCTGCGCCGCGCTGCCCGCCTTGGCGGCCAGCATCTCCTGCGCCGATTCGCGGTTGATCGCCGTGTCGTACTTGCCCGCGAACGGCGAGGTCGCGATCATTACCCCGCGCTCCTTGTCGGTCAGCGGGCCGACGCGCGATGCGGGCGGCTTGATCAAAGTGCGCTCCACCGGCGACGGCGCGCCGTCCGGCTGGAGCAGCGAGACGAGCGCCTCGCCCACCTTCAATTCCAGGATCGCGGTCTCGACGTTCACGTTCGGATTGGCGCGAAAGGTGTCGGCCGCCGCCTTCACCGCGGCGCGGTCGCGCGGGGTGAAGGCGCGCAGGCCGTGCTGCACGCGGTTGCCCAGCTGGCCTGCGACATCCTCGGGCACGTCGATCGGGTTCTGCGTGATGAAATAGACACCCACGCCCTTCGACCGGATCAGCCGCACGACCTGCTCGATCTTGTCGAGCAGCGCCTTGGGCGCCTCGTCGAACAGCAGGTGCGCCTCGTCGAAGAAGAAGACGAGCTTGGGCTTGTCGGGATCGCCCACCTCCGGCAGCGTCTCGAACAGTTCGGACAGCAGCCACAGCAGGAAGGTCGCGTACAGCTTCGGCGACGACATCAGTTTGTCGGCGGCGAGGATGTTGATCGTGCCGCGGCCCCTGTCGTCCAGCGCCAGCAGGTCGTGCACGTCGAGCGCGGGCTCACCGAAGAAGCTGTCGCCGCCCTGCGATTCCAGCTGGAGCAGCTGGCGCTGGATCGCGCCCACGCTCGCCTTGGTGACGTTGCCGTACTTCGTGGTCAGGTCGGCCGCATTCTGGGCGCAATAGGCCAGCATCGCCTGCAGGTCGCCAAGGTCGAGCAGCAGCAGCCCCTGCTCGTCCGCGACGCGGAACGCGATCGCCAGCACGCCCTCCTGCACCTCGCTCAGGTCCATCAGCCGGGCGAGCAGCAGCGGCCCCATTTCCGAGATGGTGGTCCGCACCGGATGGCCGGACTGGCCGAACACGTCCCAGAATACAACCGGGTTGTCGTGATAGGCCCATCCGGTATCGCCGATCTCGGCGGCGCGCGCGGCCCACATCGCGTGGGTGGGCGACGTGGGTGAGCCCGCCACCGCCAGCCCGGCGAGATCGCCCTTCACGTCGGCCAGGAACACCGGCACGCCAGCGGCGGAGAAGCCCTCGGCAATACCCTGCAGCGTCACCGTCTTGCCGGTGCCGGTGGCGCCTGCGATCAGCCCGTGGCGGTTGGCGCGGCGCAATTCCAGGCATTGCGGCCCGTCGCTGCCCTTGCCGATGAAGATCGACGTCGCGTCAGCCATGGCTCGCTCCCCCGTTGCCGGCCCGAAATCCTCCCCCGCCAGGGGGAGGTGTCGCCTGAGGCGACGGAGGGGGAGGATAGGAAGCCTGCCGGCCGTGTCCGCCCCCTCCGTCACGCGTACCGCGTGCCACCTCCCCCTGGCGGGGGAGGATCGATCGTGCCGTTACTTCTCCTGCAGCTTGATCCCGATGTAGCGCGGGATGCCCGCGCCGCGCTGGATCAGCAGCAGCACCGTGTCGCGCTTGGCGGTGCGCGCCGCCGCCACCGCCGCGGATGCATCCGCCATCGTCGCGGTGGCGCGCTGGTTGATCGAGAGGATTACGTCGCCGCGCTGGATGCCTTCCTGCGCCGCATCGCTGGACGGATCGACCGTCGTCACCACCAGCCCGCGCACCGTGGGGGCAAGGTTCAGCTGCCCCGCCAGCGCGCTGGTGAGCGGCTGAAGCGACAGGCCGAGCGAGTTGCTCAGCGCCTTGGGCGATACCGCGCCGTCCCCCCCGCCGCCGGGCGCCTTGTCGTCGTCGCCGCCGGCCGCCGCCGCCAGCTGGTCCTCGGGCGGCCGCTCGCCCACCACCGCGACCACCGTCTGCGGCTTGCCGTCGCGGATCAGGTCGATCGGCACGCGCGATCCGATCGGCAGGTTGGAGACGATGTAGCTGAGCGTCGTGTCGGGCGTCACCTCCACCTTGTTGACGCGCACGATCACGTCGCCCTGGCGGATGCCGGCCTTCGCGGCGGGATAGCCCGGCTCGACCCGCGCGACGATCTCGCCGCGGTCCTTGGGCAGGCCGAGACCGTTGGCGATATCCTCGCTCAGCGGCTGGATGCCTACGCCCAGATAGCCGCGCTTCACCCGCCCGCCGCCGCGCAGCACGTCGATGATGCTGCGCGCCTGCTCGGCGGGGATCGCGAAGCCGATACCGACATTGCCGCCGGTGGGCGAGAAGATCGCGGTGTTGATGCCGATCACATTGCCTTCCAGGTCGAACATCGGTCCGCCCGAATTGCCCTGGTTGATCGACGCGTCGGTCTGGATGTAGCGATCATAGGCGCCGCCCAGCCCGATATTGCGGTGGATCGCCGAGATGATGCCCGCCGTCACGGTGCCGCCCAGGCCATAGGGCTGGCCGATCGCGACGACCCAGTCGCCCACGCGCGCGCGGGTCGAATCGCCGAACTGCACGAACGGCAGGCCCCTGGCGTCGATCTTCAGCAGCGCGAGGTCGGAGGCGACGTCGCGCCCGACGACGCGCGCCTTATACTCCTTGCGGTCCTGCAGCGTCACGGTGATCGAATCGACCGTCGGCGCGGACGTGCCGCGCGTCTGCGGGCCGCCCGAGATGACGTGGTTGTTGGTGACGACATAGCCGTCGGCCGAGATGAGGAAGCCCGAGCCGAGCGACGTCGCCTCGCGCGTCACCGGCGCCGCGCCGGGGCCATTGTCGTCGCCGCCGCCGAAGCGCTTGAACAGCTCGTCGAACGGCGTGCCGGCGAACGGATTGCCGCCGCCGCCCTGGCTCACCTGCACGCGCTGCGTGGTCGAGATGTTGACGACCGCGGGCGCGAGCTTGGCCACCAGATCCGCGAAGCTTAGCGGCGCGCCGGGGCGCGGCGTGGTCGACGGCACGGTTCCGGGCGCGTTCTGCGCGACCTGTGCGCCCAGCGGCTGCTGCATCGTCAGCGTGGCGGTGGCGCCGCCGGCCAGCAGGGCTGCGGTAATGGCATAGGCGTAACGCACGATCGGGAACCTCCTAATATCGAGCCCCGCGCCTTGCGGACCGCGCGGGCGGCCCGACGCTCGGGAATGACGGCTTAACGGAATTTGAATGGCCGAATGTTCACTTCGTCCGCCCCCGGAACTGCCGCAGATATTCGTTGTCCGGCGACAGGATCACGTTGGCGGCCCCCGGCGCCTCCGCCCCGTCGGTGCCGAAGCTGGTCCGGTACGACTGCATCGCGCGGTAGAAATCGTAGAATTCGGGATCCTTGCCGAAGCTGTCGGCATAGATCTTGGCGGCGGCTGCGTCCGCGTCGGCGCGGATGATCTGGCCGGTCTTGGCGCCCTGCGCGCGGATCGTGAGCGCCTGCTGCTCGCGCGCGGTGCGCATCCGCTCGAACGCCGAATCCAGCGGCGTGCCGTCGGGCAGGTCGGCGCGCTTGATCCGCACGTCGACGATCTCGGCGCCGTATTGATGCGCGACGCGGGTGAGCCCGGCCTGTATATTCTCCATCAGCTGGCCACGCTCCGGACTCAGCAACGCCGCGAACGGCCGCTTGCCGAGCTCGTTACGCAGCGCCGATCCCAGGATCGGGCGCAGCGCCTCGCCCACGCGCTTCTCGCTGCCGGCGCTGATATACATCTGCAGCGGATTGACGATGCGGTAGCGCGCATAGGCGTCCACCTCCAGCCGCAGCTGGTCGGTCGACAGGACCGACTGGCGGTCCATGTCGAAATCCAGCACGCGCTTGTCGATCCACACGATCTGCTCGAGGAACGGCACGCGCGCGATCAGCCCGGCGCCGGTGTGGCCGAAATCCTGGTTGCGCTTGTAGCCGTTGATGATGCGGTTGGGGTTGCCCAGCCGCACGATCAGCGCCTGCTTGGTCTCGGGCACGACCGCGAACACGCTGGAGCAGAGGATCACCAGCGCGATCGCGGCGAACGCCCAGGTCAGCGGATTGCGGGTAAGCCGCTCGGTCAGCTGGCTCACTTGGCCGGCGCTCCGCGCTGCATCTGGGGCAAGGGCAGGTACGGCGTGACGCCGCCCGCCTCGACCACCGTCTTGTCGGTCTTGGCCAGCACCTTCTCCATCGTCTCGTAATACATCCGCTTGCGCGTCACCTCGGGGGCGAGGCGGTATTGCGCATAGACCCGGTCGAACGCGGCGGCGTCGCCCTCCGCGCGCTGGCCCAGCTGCTGCGCATAGGAGCGCGCCTGGTTGAGATAGCTCTGCGCGTCCTGCTGCGCGGCGGAGACCGCCTTGAACGCATCGTTCACCGCCGCCGGCGGATCGGCCTGCTTGATCGCCACGCCCTGCACCTCCACGCCCGAGCGGTAGCTGTCGAGGATTTCCTGCATCCGGCGCGCGACGCGGTCCTCGATCTGCTGGCGCTGCGGGCCGATCGCGTCGTCCAGCGTGACGCGCGCGATCTCGGCGCGCATCGCGCTTTCGGCGACCTCGCGGATGGTGTCGTCGGGATCGGCCAGCTCGAAGATGTAGAGATCGGGATCGCGCACGTTCCAGCGCACCGAATAGGCCAGATCGACGATGTTCTGGTCGCCGGTCAGCATCAGGTTCTGCGAGTTCTCCGAGGTCGATCCGATATCGATCACGCGGATATTCTCGACCTGCACCTTTTCGACCTGATCGATCGGCGCGGGGAAGGTGATCGAGATGCCGGGCTTCAGCGTGCCGGCATATTTGCCGAAGCGGATCAGCACGCCGCGCTCCTGCGTGTCGATCTGGTGGATACTGGTCCACAGCACCCACAGGCAGGCGACCAGCAGCACGCTCCATAGCCAGATCGGCCGGCCGTGCGGCTG
>CAXUMU010000237.1:0-5416 GCA_964252145.1 uncultured Sphingomonadaceae bacterium | reverse complement strand
GACCGGGTGACGCTGCGCGATTATGGCGGCGCCGGCCCGCCGGTCATCTTCGTGCCATCGTTGATCAATCCGCCCAACATCCTGGATCTGGCCGAGGATAATTCGCTGCTGCGCTGGCTGAGCGGCCAGGGCGTCCGGCCGCTGCTGGTGGACTGGGGCACGCCCTCGCCGGCGAACCGCGACATGAGCGTCGCCGATCATGTCGAGCAGCTGCTGTTGCCGCTGATCGACGGCTTGGGCGAGCCGGCGACGCTGGTCGGCTATTGCCTGGGCGGTACGATGGCGCTCGCCGCCGCTGCACTGCGGCGGCCGCGCGCGCTGGTGCTGCTGGCGACGCCGTGGCGGTTCGGGGGCTTCCCGCCCGATGCCCGCAGCGCGCTGGTCGATCTGTGGCGGCAGGCCGCGCCCACGGCCGAGGCGATGGGGCTGCTGCCGATGGAGGTGCTGCAGGCGAGCTTCTGGCAGATCGACCCCGCCCGCACGATCGCCAAGTTCGAGGCGTTCGCCACGCTCGATCCGGCCAGCGCCGCCGCGCGCGGCTTCGTGGCGATGGAGGATTGGGCCAATGACGGCCCGCCGCTGCCGCTGGCCGCCGCGCGCGAGCTGCTCGCCGGCTTCTTCGGCGACGACCTGCCGGGGCGGGGCGCCTGGCAGGTGGGCGGCGTCGCGATCGATCCAGGAGCGGTCGCCTGCCCGGTGCTCGACATCGTCTCGACCAGCGACCGGATCGTGCCCGCGGCCAGCGCGGCCGGCATCGGCGAGGCGCTGACGCTGGAGCTGGGCCATGTCGGCATGGTCACCGGCGGCCGAGCACGCGCGCAGATGTGGGAACCGCTGGCGCGCTGGCTACGACAGTCCCATATGGCCTGACAATGGCCCGCAAAGCCCGAGCAGAGGAGCAACGCCCATGACCGACATCGTCATCACCGCCGCCAAACGCACGCCCGTGGGCAGCTTCCTCGGCGCGTTCGCCGCCACCCCCGCGCACGAACTGGGCCGCGTCGCGATCACGGCCGCGCTGGCGCAGGCGAAGGTCGCGCCGGAGGACGTGTCGGAAGTGATCATGGGCCAGGTGCTTACCGCCGCGCAGGGCCAGAACCCGGCGCGCCAGGCGTCGATGGCGGCCGGCCTCCCCAAGGAGGTGCCGGCGTGGGGGCTCAATCAGGTGTGCGGATCGGGGCTGCGCGCGGTGGCGCTCGCGGCGCAGGCGATCCAGACCGGCGACGCGACGATCGTGGTGGCGGGCGGTCAGGAGAGCATGTCGCTCTCCACCCATGCCACGTCGCTGCGCGCGGGCACCAAGATGGGCAACGGCCAGCTGGTCGACACGATGATCAGGGACGGCCTGACCGACGTGTTCAACGGCTACCACATGGGCGTGACCGCCGAGAACCTGGCGGAACAATATCAGATCAGCCGCGAGGCGCAGGACGACTTCGCCTGCGCCAGCCAGAACAAGGCCGAGGCGGCGCGCCGCGCGGGCCGCTTCGCCGACGAGATCGCGCCGGTGACGGTCAAGGGCCGTAAGGGCGACGTGGTCCACGACAAGGACGAGTTCATCCGCGAGGGCGTGCTGGTCGCAAGCCTCGCCGGGCTGAAGCCGGCGTTCAAGAAGGAGGGCGGATCGGTTACCGCGGGCAACTCGTCCGGCCTCAACGACGGAGCCGCGGCGTTGGTGGTGATGTCGCGCGACGAGGCCGAGCGCCGCGGATCGCCGGTGCTGGCGCGGATCGCGAGCTGGGCGACGGCGGGCGTCGATCCGTCGATCATGGGCATCGGCCCGGTGCCGGCGTCGAAGAAGGCGCTGGAGAAGGCGGGCTGGACGGTGGACGATCTCGACCTGATCGAGGCGAACGAGGCGTTCGCGAGCCAGGCGCTGGCGGTCGGCCAGGAACTCGGGCTCGATCCGGCGAAGGTCAACGTCAACGGCGGCGCGATCTCGATCGGCCATCCGATCGGCGCGTCCGGTGCGCGCGTGCTCACCACCCTGCTCTACGAGATGCAGCGCCGCGACGCGAAGAAGGGCCTCGCCACGCTCTGCATCGGCGGCGGCATGGGCATCGCGATGTGCGTCGAGCGGGACTGAACCCGGCGGCCTAGCGCGCGATCACTCCAGCTTGACAAACCCCATTTGTATCGAGCGAAGTCGAGATCCCTGCGCCCGTCTTGAACGTGTCTCGACTGCGCTCGACACAAACGGATAGAGTGATTCAAATTGGTGTCATCACGCTGGAGCGGCGGCGGGTTCGCCGACGGCGACGATCTCGGGCAGGATCGCGTCCAGTAGCAGCATGCCCGCGTCACGCACGCGCAGCCGGGGGCCGCACTGTTCGACCAGCCCGAGTCGCGCCAGCCGCCCGATCGCCGCGTCATCCACCAGCCGGTCGGCCGCCACGCCGCTGATCGCTGCGATCCGCGCCAGATCGACGCCCTCGCCGAGGCGCAGGCCCATCAGCAGCGCCTCGGTCGCGCGCGTCGCGGGGGTGAGTGCGGGCGGCGGCCGTCACGACGGCCAGCCAGTTCTCCGGCTTCCGGTGGCGCAGCGTGGCCGCGCCGCCACGCCGGCCGTGCGCGCCGGGGCCGATGCCGAGATAGTCGCCGTAGCGCCAGTAGGTGAGGTTGTGGCGGCTCTGCTCGCCGGGGCGCGCGTGGTTGGAGATCTCGTAGGCCGGGATGCCTGCGGCGGCGGTCTCGGCGCGGGTCAGGTCGAACAGGTCGGCGGCGGCATCCGGATCGAGCGGTTTCAGCGATCCCTGCGCGGCGAGCGTGGCGAAGCGCGTGCCGGGCTCGATCGTCAGCTGGTAGAGCGAGAGGTGGCCGGTCCCGAAGCCCAGCGCGCGGGTGAGTTCGCCACGCCACGTCGCCTCGCTTTGGCCAGGCAGCGCGTAGATCAGGTCGAAGCTGACGCGGCGGAACACGGCCTGCGCCACGTCCAGCGCGGCCAGCCCTTCGGCGACGCCGTGCGCGCGGCCGAGGAAGCGGAGCGCGTCATCGTCGAGCGATTGCAGCCCGAGCGACACGCGGTTCACCCCCGCCGCGGCGAGATCGGCAAAGCGCGCCGCCTCGACCGAGGAGGGATTGGCCTCCAGCGTGATCTCGATGGCCGGATCGATCCGCCAGTGTCGCGCCGCCGCCCCGATCAGCGCAGCGACGGTGGCAGGCGGCATCAGCGAGGGCGTGCCGCCGCCGAAGAAGATCGAGGTCAGCCGGCGGCCGGGCGTGCGTTCCGCCTCATGCGCCAGGTCGGCGAGCAGCGCGGCCTGCCACGCCGCCTCGTCCACCGTCGCGCGGACGTGGCTGTTGAAGTCGCAATAAGGGCATTTGGTGACGCAGAACGGCCAGTGGATGTAGAGCGCGAGATCCCCCTCTCCCGCTTGCGGGAGAGGACCGGGCAGAGGGCCTTCTTGACCGGCGTTCCGCGTGCGGCCCCTCTCCCAACCCTCTCCCCGATGGGGAGAGGGTTTGATCACAATACCGCCGCGACCAGCTTGCGGAACGCCTCCGCGCGGTGGCTGATCGCATGCTTGGCGTCCGGATCCATCTCGCCGAAGGTTTCGTCCCCGTGCCACGGGAGGAACATCGGGTCGTAGCCGAAGCCCCGATCTCCGCGCGGCGGCCATACCAGCGTGCCGTCCACCCGTCCCTCGAACGTCTCGATATGCCCGTCCGGCCAGCACAGCGACAAAGCGCAGACGAAATGCGCATCGCGGCCCGCTTCCGGATCGGCGCGCTCGAGATGCTGCTCGACCAGCTGCATCGCCATCCCGAAATCCTTGCGCTCGCCCGCCCAGCGCGCGGAGAAGATGCCGGGCTCGCCGCCCAGCGCCTCGACGCACAGCCCCGAATCGTCCGCCAGCGCGGGTAGGCCAGAGAGATCGGCGGCGGCGCGCGCCTTCAGCTCGGCATTGGCGGCGAAGGTGGTGCCGGTCTCCTCGGGCTCGGGCAAGTCGAGCGACGCGGCCGAGACCGGTTCGATCCCGTAAGGCGCGAGCAATGCGCGGATCTCGGTCACCTTGCCGGAATTGTGGCTGGCGATCACCAGCTTGCCGGGAGCGAGCTTGCGGTGTGGGATGTCGATCAACGCAGTCTCCGGATCATATCGCGTAGCAGCCCGTCGATCTTGCGCGCGAATCGCTTGCGGGTTCGCCCGTCGTGATTGGCGATCACCGCCTGACCGAGCAACCCCGACGAGACGATGAACGCTCCGATCGTGAGCACCGGGATGAGCGGCGCAGCGGCGACGCCGATCAAGAGCGAGACTACGCCGACGACGGCAAGCGGATCGACAAGCGCGGTATCGTCATGCTGCGAAGCCCGCAGATCCTCTCTGAAGTCACCCAGCCATGTCGCCAGAACGTCGCGTTCGATCAGCGTCAGATCGTTCGGGTCGGGCATCGTCGCGATGCGCTCGGTCAACCGATTGACGGTCCAGGCGAGATCATAGCTGGTATCGGCCGGCTGGTTTGGGAAAGCGTACAGCCACTTCGTCCAGCCGCGGCTGGCAAGAACAGGCCGGCCGCCGCTCACTTGCCGGAGGCGGTACTGCCCTGATCACCTTCGGGAAGCGCGCAGGGGGAGTCGTCGCGCTCGCTGTAGCGTTGCATTCGCGGCAGGACGGCAAAAACGACGAGCATCGTAGCTTCCAGCAGGGCCCCTGCCAGCGCGGCCGTGACCGTCCAGGAACTGGTCGAAAGATCGCTGTCGGCGATCCAACCCTGGCGCTGCGCCACGAGTAACGCCGCGACGACCATAGTCGCGGCGAGCAACGAAAGGCAGATTGCGGTCGTCGAACCGCGTCGGCGATCGCGTTCGGCTGCAGCAGCGCGTTCCCTGTGCTCAAGCAGATCGATCCGGGCGCTGAGCTCCTGGCTATCCATGCGGCTGGTATAACTATCGCGCGGCCCCGCTTCAACGTCCCGTTGCGCGGGCCTGCGCCGCGAAGATGTCGGCGCAGCCGATGCGGGCGAGGCGCAGCAGGCGGAGCAGTTCCTCCTCGACGAAGGTCGCGCCCTCGGCGGTCGCCTGCACCTCGACGATGCCGCCGTCGCCGGTCAGCACGAAATTGCCGTCGCTGTGCGCGGACGAATCCTCGAGATAATCGAGATCCAGCACCGGCGTGCCCTCATGGATGCCGCAGGAGACGGCGGCGACCTGCCGCACGATCGGGTCCACCGCCAGCAGCGACTTGGCCAGCAGCCCATCCACCGCCAGCCGCAGCGCGACCCACGCGCCGGAGATGGCGGCGGTGCGCGTGCCGCCGTCGGCCTGCAGCACGTCGCAGTCGAGCGTGATCTGGCGCTCGCCCAGCTTCTCCAGGTCCACCGCGGTGCGCAGCGACCGGCCGATCAGCCGCTGGATTTCCTGCGTGCGGCCGGACTGCTTGCCCTTGGCCGCCTCGCGCGACCCGCGCGTGTGG
>CAXUMU010000236.1:0-5427 GCA_964252145.1 uncultured Sphingomonadaceae bacterium | reverse complement strand
TCGGCGCGCTACATCAACGATCGCAAGCTGCCCGACAAGGCGATCGACGTGATCGACGAGGTCGGCGCGATGCAGATGCTGGTCGCCGAGAGCAAGCGCAAGAAGGTGATCACGCCGAAGGAGATCGAAGCGGTGATCGCGACGATGGCGCGCATCCCCCCGAAATCGGTCTCGACCGACGACAAGAAGTCGCTCGCCACGCTGGATACCGACCTCAAGCGCGTCGTGTTCGGACAGGACAAGGCGATCGAGATCCTGTCGTCGGCGATCAAGCTCAGCCGCGCTGGCCTGCGCGAGCCGGACAAGCCGATCGGCAACTACCTCTTCTCCGGCCCCACCGGCGTCGGCAAGACCGAGGTCGCGCGCCAGCTGGCGGCGATCATGGGCATTCCGCTCCAGCGGTTCGACATGTCGGAATATATGGAGCGTCATTCCGTCAGCCGGCTGATCGGCGCGCCGCCGGGCTATGTCGGCTACGATCAGGGCGGCCTGCTGACCGACGCGGTCGACCAGCATCCGCACAGCGTGCTGCTGCTGGACGAGATCGAGAAGGCGCATCCCGACCTGTTCAACATCCTGCTGCAGGTGATGGACAACGGTAAGCTGACCGATCACCACGGCAAGACGGTCGATTTCCGCAATATCATCCTGATCATGACCACCAACGCCGGCGCGTCCGACATGGCGCGGGAGTCGGTCGGCTTCGGCAACCTCACCCGCGAGGGCGAGGACGAGGAAGCGGTCAGGAAGATGTTCACGCCGGAATTCCGCAACCGGCTGGATGCGATCGTGCCGTTCGGCTACCTGCCGACCGAGGTGATCAACCGCGTGGTCGAGAAGTTCATCCTCCAGCTCGAGCTGCAACTCGCCGACCGCGAAGTCCATATCAGCCTGGATGACGATGCCAAGGCGTGGCTCACGCAACGCGGCTACGACAAGCTGTATGGCGCGCGGCCGATGGGCCGGCTGATCCAGGAGAAGGTCAAGCAGCCGCTGGCCGAGGAGCTGCTGTTCGGCAAGCTGGTCCATGGCGGCGAGGTGAAGGTGCATCTGAAGGACGACGCGCTCGCCTTCGAGATCTCCGCCGCCGCGCCCAAGCGCCCGCGCAAGAAGGGCGGCCGGGCCAAGGACGAAGTGAAGGCCTGAACCCGTTGCCTGTCCGAGCCTGCCGGGTCTAGTCTCCCGGCAGTTCGAACGGGAGCGAAGGCCATGAGCGACGAGATTGTCTTCTACACGCATCCGATGTCCCGCGGGCGGATCGTGCGCTGGATGCTCGAGGAGCTCGGCCAGCCCTACCGCACGGAATTGCTGGAATACGGCACCACCATGAAGGCGCCGGAGTATCTGGCGATCAACCCGATGGGAAAGGTGCCCGCGATCACACACGATGGCACGGTGGTCACCGAAAGTGCGGCGATCTGCACCTACTTGGCCGACGCTTTTCCGGAGGCCGGCTTGGCGCCGGCCGTGCGCGACCCGGCACGTGCGCCGTATCTGCGCTGGATGTTCTTCGCTTCGGGGCCGATCGAAGCGGCCGCCACGAACAAGGCGCTCCAGATGACCGCACCGCCCGAGCGGGAGCGGATGCTGGGCTACGGCACGTTCGATGCCGCGGTGGACGCGCTGGTCGAGGCGGTCTCGGCGAACCCCTACATCGTCGGTGAACGGTTCAGCGCTGCCGACGTGTTCGTAGCGTCGCAGATCAGCTGGGGGGTCTTGGGCGCGGCCAAGGAACGTGCGCCGCAATTCCAGGACTATCTGGACCGCGTGCTGAACCGGCCTGCCGCGGTGCGGGCACGCGAGATCGACGATGCGCTGCTGCCGCCCCAACCCGCAACGTAGGGCATAAAAAGGCCCGGCGGATCACTCCGCCGGGCCGTTTCTGGTCCGTTCGGGACGGTGCCTTAGCGGCGGTCGCCCATGAACTGGAGCAGGAAGGTGAACATGTTGACAAAGTCGAGGTACAGCGTCAGCGCGCCCATCACTACCGACTTGCCGACGAAGTCCGTACCCGCCACCTGGAAGTAGATGCTCTTGATCTTCTGCGTGTCGTAGGCGGTGAGGCCGGCGAACAGCAGCACGCCGATCCCGCTGATCGCCAGCTGCATCACCGACGACTGCAGGAAAATGTTGATCAGCATCGCGACCAGCAGGCCGACCACACCCATGATCAGGAACGTGCCGAAGCCCGACAGATCCTTCTTCGTGGTGTAGCCGAACAGGCTGAGGCCGGCGAACGCCGCCGCCGCCGCGAAGAAGGTCTGCGCGATCGAGGTGCCGGTATAAACCAGGAAGATCGACGAGAGCGACAGCCCCATCGCCACCGCGAACGCCCAGAACAGGCCGCGCGCGGCCGTCGTCGACAGCCGGTTGAGGCCGAAGCTCAGCACCATCACGAAGCCCAGCGGCGCCAGCATGATCACGAAGCGCAGCGGCGTCGAGAGCAGCTGCGCGGCCATGCCGGAGCGCGCGAACAGCATCGCGACGAGGCCCGTCAGCAGCACGCCGGAAGCCATGTAATTATAGACCGAAAGCATATAGGACCGCAGCCCCGCATCGAATGCGGCCTCGCGGGCGCCGACGACAGTCGGCCGCACAGCGGCGGTCGTTCGGGGGTCTGACCAATTAGCCATCGCTAAGGAACTCCATACAGGCGACGCCAGATGCGTCTGCCTCGCGCAATATCGGTGGAATGGGGCGTGAATTCAAGCGAAACGCAGATCCCATACTGCCAGTGTAAGGTTGGAGGTTTTGCGCTCGTGCACCGTCTGTTCGTCGCGATCCGGCCGCCGCGTATGCTGCGCGAGACGTTGCTCGCGGCGATGGGCGGCATCCCGAACGCCCGCTGGCAGACCAACGAGCAGCTGCACCTCACCGTCCGCTTCATCGGCGAGGTCGATCGCCCGCGCGCGGAGGACATCGCCGCCGCGCTCGCCACGGTGCACCAGCCTCGCTTCGAGATCGCGCTGAACGGCGTCGGCCAGTTCGAACGGAATGGCCGCATTGAGGCGCTGTGGGCGGGTGTCGCACCGCATCAGCCGCTCGCGGTGCTGCACCGGAAGGTCGACCAGGCGCTGATCCGGCTGGGGCTCGCCCCCGAGGCGCGCGCCTACCTGCCCCACATCACGCTCGCCCGCTTCTCGCGCCGCAATGCGCCGTCGGTGCCGCTAGATTACGCCTGGCCCGGGCTTGCGAGCCCGCTCGTCCCCATCGGCGACTTCTTGCTCTACGAGAGCGACCTGGGCGGCGAAGGAGCCAGCTATTCGGTCGTCGCGCGATACCTGCTCGATTGAGGAGCATGGTCGCAATCGCGTGAAATCGCAGCGTTCGATACCGTGGCTACGCGGCCGTTAATGGAAATTCAAACCCGCGGGGCCATGGTCGGCTCATCGCTTGATGCGGGTCGATAAGCCGGGAACAGAGATGATCGCAACGACGACGCCGCATGTGGTGGTGATCGGCCTCGGCTATGTCGGCCTGCCGCTTGCCGTGGCGCTGGCCGAGCATTTCAAGACGACCGGGTTCGACATCGATCGCTCGCGCATCGATCAACTGCGCGGTGGCCTGGATCGCACGCGCGAGATCGATATCGATCGGATGCAGGCATCGCGCCTGCTGCTCACCAGCCGGGCCGAGGATGCGACCGCCGCCGACATCTATATCGTGACCGTCCCGACGCCGGTCGATGCCGACAACAAGCCCGACCTAGGCCCGCTCCTGCGCGGCACGCGGACCGTCGGCGGATTGATCCGGCCGGGCCGCGAAACCATCGTCGTGTTCGAAAGCACCGTCTATCCCGGCGTCACCGAGGATATCTGCGGCGTCGAGCTGGAGCGGGTGTCCGGCTTGAAGCGCGGCACCGACTTTTTCCTTGGCTATTCGCCTGAGCGGATCAATCCCGGCGACCGCGAACATACGATCGAGCGCATCGTGAAGGTGGTGGCCGGCGAAAACCCGGCAATCGCCGAACGCCTGGTTCAGCTCTACGGCACGATCACGACGGCGGGCGCGTTTCGGGCGTCGTCGATCAAGGCGGCCGAAGCCGCCAAGGTGATCGAGAACGCCCAGCGCGACATCAACATCGCCTTCATGAACGAGATCACGCAGATTTTCGCCGGGTTGGGCCTTTCGATCTGGGATGTGCTCGATGCGGCCGGCACGAAGTGGAATTTCCTGCGCTTCCAGCCCGGGCTGGTCGGCGGCCACTGCATCGGCGTCGATCCCTATTATCTCAGCTACCGCGCGCAGCAGCTGGGCCACGATCCGCAGGTGATCCTGTCGGGCCGGTCGATCAACGACGGCATGGGCGCATGGGTCGCGGACCAGCTCCACGCGCGCCGCGACGGTCGCGTCGGTAGCGTGCTGGTGCTGGGTCTCACGTTCAAGGAAGACGTGCCGGATCTGCGGAACTCCAAGGTGGTGGATGTCGTCCGCCGGCTGGAGGCGCTGGGTCACACCGTGACGATCCACGACCCGCTGGCCGAAGACGGGGAGGCGCGGCACGAATATGGGCTGTCAATCGACGCGACCGCGCTGGATCGAAGCTACGATCTGGTGCTCGCCGCCGTGCCCCACCGATCCTACCGGGAGTTCGCTGCCGACAGGATCGCCGGTCTGGTCGCCGATGGCGGCCTCCTGGCGGATCTCAAGGGCATCTGGCGCGATCGGGCGCTCCCCGGCACGGCCGATCGCTGGACGCTGTGATGGAAGAAACCTGCCATCAGCGCTGAGGCGTTCGTCCCCCAAAGGTTCCAGTATTCCCAACCAGCTTCGCCATCGCGAGGAGCGAAGCGACGCGGCGAACCATCTTTGGCGCGCCTCGAACGATAGGTTTCGCGACTTGGATTGCTTCGCTACGCTCGCAATGACAAAGGACGGGTCTAAGCGAAGTCTTCGCGTTTAGCCTCGAAACGAGGCCCTTCGAACGGTCCCCCCGCTCTACAAGCTCGATATGCATCCGCTGCGCTTGGCAACGAACAGCCGCGTCGATTTACACTAAGCAAAAAAGGAGGGGCCGACCTTTTGGTCGACCCCTCCCGTTCCATTAGTCCTCGCCGGAGCGAAGAAGCTCGCCTTACTGGCCCGAACCCGGACCGAAGGTGATCTCCACGCGCCGGTTCTGCGGCTCGCGGACGCCATCGGCGGTCTCGACCAGCGGGCGGCTTTCGCCGAACGCTTCGGTCGACATCGCGGTGGCGGGCACGCCGTGGCCGGCCAGATAGGCCTTAACTGCATCGGCGCGCCGCTGCGACAGACCCACGTTGTAGCTGTCCGAACCCGACTTGTCGGCGTGACCGGCGAGCATGACCGAAGCCTGGCCCGTGGTCGCATAAGCCTGCGCCGCGTTGTCGAGGATCGAGGCGGCCTCCGGCGTGATGTCCGACTTATCCCAGTCGAAGAACACGATGAACGGCCCCGGGGTGACCG
>CAXUMU010000235.1:0-5458 GCA_964252145.1 uncultured Sphingomonadaceae bacterium | reverse complement strand
TTGCTGGACCCCGGCCTGCGCCGGGTACTGCTCCTTGCTTCAGCGGGATCGGTACCGACTCGATCCGGGGTTCCGCTAACTCCTTCCAAGCAACGAAGAAGCCGGATCCCGGGTCGAGCCCGGGATGACGGGGGGGAGTTTCGCAACAGTCCCCTGGCGGGAGAGGGTCCAGGTCACGCGTTCTCGTACGCCGGATAATCCACATAGCCCGTAGGTCCCTGCCCGTACCAGGCCGGGCTGAACTCCGCCGGGGCGACCGGCTTGCCGGTCGCGTAGCGCTCCACCAGGTCCGGATTGACGATGAACGGGCGGCCGAACGCGATCGCCTCCGCCTCGCCCGCATCCAGCGCCGCCTGCGCGCGCGCCTGGTCGTAATCCGAATTCAACACCAGCGGCCCGCCGAACGCGGCCTTGATCGCCGGCGCGACGGGTGACGTATCGGCCTTGCCGAACGTGCCGCCCTCCGGCGGCTCGCGCAGTTCCAGCCATGAGACGCCGACTTCGGACAGCGCCCTGGCCGCCGCGGGGAACAGCGCATGCGGGTTGCTGTCGTTGACGCCCTGGCTCTCGCCGTTCGGCGACAGCCGCACGCCCGTCCGCTCGCCGCCCACAGTCTCGACCACAGCCTCGGCCACCTCGCGCAGCAGCCGCACGCGGTTCTCGATCGAGCCGCCATATTGGTCCGTACGGAAGTTCGAATTGTCGCGCAGGAACTGGTCGATCAGATAGCCGTTCGCGGCGTGGATCTGCACGCCGTCGAAGCCGGCCCGGACCGCGTTGCGCGCGGCGTGGCGGTAGTCTTCCAGAATGCGCGGGATCTCGCTAAGCTCCAGCGCGCGCGCCGGCTCGTAAGGCGCCTTGCCGTCATAGACATGCGCGTCGCCCGGGCCGGTGGTGGCCGAGGCGGAGACCGGCTGCAGCCCGGTCACGCTGGAATGGACCACGCGGCCCATGTGCCACAGCTGGAGCGCGATCCTGCCGCCCGCCTCGTGCACCGCGTCGGTCACGGCGCGCCATTTCCCGACCTGCTCGTCGCTCCAGATGCCGGGGGCGTAGGGCCAGCCAAGCCCCTCGCGGGTGATCCCGGTCGCCTCGGTGATGATCAGCCCGGCGCCCGCGCGCTGGCGGTAATATTCGATCATCAGCTCGGTCGGCACATGCTCGCGCGTGCCGCGTCCGCGCGTCAGCGGCGCCATCAGGATGCGGTTCCTGGCCTCGATCGAGCCGAGGCGGATGGGATCGAACAACGAAGGCATGAGCGCAGGACTCCGGCAAAGACGGGCGGGAGATAGGCAGCTTGATGGCGCGATGCACGATTCGGCCGCTCCAAGAATTGCTATGCCGCCGCCAAGCCCGGCGCTCTGGGCGTTTCCGGGGCTGCTCGTCGGCAACCTCGTGCTCGCCTTCGGGCCGTGGCTGGTGCGGCTGGCGGATGTGGGGCGGTCTCGTCCAGCTTCTGGCGGCTGATGCTGGCACTGCCGTTCCTGCTGCTGCTCACCCGCGTCACGCGTCAGCCGATCGGGCGGCTGTCGGGATGGCTGTGGGTGCTGGTGGCGCTGGCCGGCCTGTTCTTCGCCGCCGATCTCGCCGCGTGGCACGGCGGCATCCTCCACACCCGGCTCGCCAACGCCACCCTGTTCGGCAACATCAGCAGCTTCCTGTTCGCGATCTACGGGCTGATCGCGGCGCGCACGCTGCCGGGGCGCAACCAGACGATGGCGCTGCTGCTGGCGGCGCTGGGCGTGGGCATGCTGCTGGGCCGCTCCTATGAACTGTCGCCCGAGAATCTGGGCGGGGACGCTTTGTGCCTGCTCGCCGGGCTGTTCTACGCGGCCTATCTGGTGGTGATCGATCTGGCGCGCGGCTCGCTGAAGCCGTGGCCCACGCTCGCGCTGGCGACGGTGATGGGGGTTGCGCCGCTGTACGCGCTGGCTCTGGCGATGGGCGAGACGTTCCGGCCGCACGACTGGCCGCCGCTGATCCTGCTGGCGCTGGGCAGCCAGATCGTCGGCCAGGGGCTGATCATCCTGGCGCTGGGCGAGCTGCCGGCGGTGGTGATCGGGCTGTGCCTGCTCGTCCAGCCGGTGGTGACCGCCAGCATCGGCTGGCTGGTCTATGGCGAACGGCTGGCCCGGCCGACTTCGCCGGGGCGGCGGCGATCTCCGCCGCGCTGGTGCTGGTCCGCCCGCCCCATCGCGCGCGCATCGCCGCGGCCGGATGAGCCTTGCCCCGGCCGGCGGCGGGCCTATCCTGGCGACATGACCGACCCTATCTCCCCGACCGAGATGACGCTGGATGAGCTGCGCCTCGCGCTCGCGCCCCTGATCCCCGACGGCGCCGCGTTCGACGGCTGGGGCGATGCCGCGCTTGAGAGCGCCGCCTTGACGCTGGGCGTGCCGGCCGACCGCGCGAAGCTCGCCTTCCCCGGCGGCGCGGTCGACATGATCGACGCGTGGTTCGCGCATGTCGACACGGCGATGACCGCCGCGCTGCCGCCCGAGCGGATCGCCGCGATGAAGATCCGCGAGCGTATCCGCGCGCTGGTGTTCGCCCGGATGGAGCTAGTGGCGCCCACCCGTGAGGCGCTGCGCCGCGCGCTCGCGATCCTCGCCCGGCCGCAGCATGTCGCGCACGGCGCGCGACTCGGCTGGCGTGCGGCGGATGCGATGTGGCGGCTGGCGGGCGACACCGCGACCGACTTCAACCATTACAGCAAGCGCGCGACGCTCGCGGCACTGTACGGCGCGACCGTGCTGGCATGGATGCAGGACGAAAGCGCCCGCTGGCAGGAGACGCGCGATTTCCTCGACCGGCGGATCGATGATGTGATGCGGTTCGAGAAGCTGAAGGCGCAGCTCCGCCCGCGTCCCGAGCGGCATTTCAGCCCGATGCGCTTCCTGGGAAGGCTGCGCTACCCGGTGGCGTAGAGTTCACTGGCGCTTCATCGCGGTTATTGATAATCAGTCGCAGCATCTCCTGCTGTCAGGTCAAGAATCGTTGCGTCTCGACGAACTTCCCTTGCGCGAACCGGCCCGCATCGCCGCAATCGACTGGACCGCGCTGGCGCCGCGCGAAGGGCAGCGGCTGCGCGAGCTGGGCTTCGATGAGGGCGTGGCGGTGGAGGCGCTGCACCGCGGGCCGATCGGGCGCGATCCGATCGCCTGCCGCATCGGGCGGATGACGGTGGCGATCCGCCGCGCGCATGCCGTGGCCATCAGCGTGGCGCTGCCGCAGGCGGCGGAATGAACCCCTCGCCGATGATCGCGCTCGTCGGCAATCCCAATGCCGGCAAGAGCGCCTTGTTCAACGCGCTCACCGGCGCGCGGCAGAAGGTGGGCAATTATCCCGGCGTGACGGTGGAGCGGAAGTCGGGCCGGCTGGTGCTGGACGACGGCCGCCCGGTCGAGCTGATCGACCTGCCCGGCACCTACAGCCTGGATCCCACCAGCCCCGACGAGCAGGTCACCCGCGACGTGCTGTTCGGCAAGCAGGAGGGCGAACGGCTGCCGAACGCGATCGTGGTGGTGGTGGATGCGACCAACCTCGACAACCATCTGCGCTTCACGCTGCAGCTGATCGCGCTCGGCCTGCCGACGGTCGTCGCGCTCAACATGATCGACATGGCCAAGCGCGACGGGCTGGTGATCGATCCCGCCATCCTGTCGCGCGAGATCGGCGTGCCGGTGGTGCCCACCGTCGCGGTCAGGCGGCACGGCGTGGATGCGCTGCGCGACGCGATCGGCGCGCTGCCGTTCGACCGCGTCCGCCCACCGCCGGAACTGGCCCCCGCCACGCTCGCCGACCTGCAGCGCCGCGCGGCGGGCTGCTCGACGGTGGCGGCGATCATGTTCGTCATGTTCCAGGGTGTCTTCGCCTGGTCCGAGGCGCCGATAAGCTGGATCGAGGCGGGCATCATCGCCTTGCAGGACGCGGTGACTCAAGGACTGCCGCCGGGCTTCGTGCGCTCGCTGATCGTGGAGGGGGCGATCGCCGGCGTCGGCGCGGTCGTCGTGTTCCTGCCGCAGATCCTGATCCTGTTCTGCTTCATCCTGCTGCTGGAGGCGTCCGGCTACATGGTGCGCGCGGCGTTCCTGATGGACCGGCTGATGGCGCGCGTCGGGCTGTCGGGGCGGGCGTTCATCCCGCTGCTCTCGTCGTTCGCCTGCGCCGTGCCGGGGATCATGGCGACGCGCACGATCGACGATCCCAAGGACCGGCTGACCACGATCCTGATCGCGCCGCTGATGACCTGCTCGGCGCGGCTGCCGGTGTATGCGGTGATCATCGCTGCGTTCATCCCGCCGCGCCAGCTGGCGCCGGGGGTGGGGCTGCAGGGGCTGGTGCTGTTCCTGCTCTACGTCGCGGGAATCGCCGGGGCGATGGTGGCGGCCCTGGTGATCCGGCGGACGGTGGCCAAGGGCGCGAGCGCGGGCTTCATGATGGAGATGCCCAAATATCAGCTGCCGCGCGTGCGCGACGTGCTGATTGGCCTCTGGCAGCGCGCGATCATCTTTTTGAAGCGCGCCGGCACGATCATCGCCGCGGTGACGATCGCCCTGTGGCTGCTGCTGAGCTTCCCCAAGCCGCCGGCGGGCTACCCGCACCCGGCGATCGACTATTCGATCGCCGGGCGCATCGCCGGCGGACTCGAGCCGATCGTCCGCCCGATCGGCTTCAACCGCGATATCGCGCTCGCGCTGATCCCGGCGATGGCCGCGCGCGAGGTCGCCGTATCGGCGCTGGCGACGGTGTATGCGGTGCAGGCGGGCGACGAGGTGGTGCAGGAGCGCGGGCTGGTCGATCGCCTCCGCGGGCGCTGGCCGCTGCCGACCGCGCTCGCCTTCCTGGCCTGGTTCGTGTTCGCGCCGCAGTGCCTCTCCACGATCGCGGTGACCAGGCGCGAGACCAACGGCTGGAAATGGCCGGCGTTCATGCTCGGCTATCTGTTCGCGCTGGCATACGTCGCCGCTGGCGCTACATACTGGCTCGCAACAGCCGCAGGGCTCTAGGAGACGGTATGGCGGGCAGTGTTAACAAGGTGATCCTGGTCGGCAATCTCGGCCGCGACCCCGAATCGCGCAGCTTCCAGAATGGCGGCAAGGTGGTCAACCTGCGCATCGCCACGTCGGAGAATTGGAAGGACCGCGCGACCGGCGAGCGCAAGGAAAAGACCGAGTGGCACTCGGTTGCGATCTTCAACGAGAATCTCGCCAAGATCGCCGAGCAATATCTGCGCAAGGGCAGCAAGGTCTATGTCGAGGGCCAGCTGCAGACGCGCAAATGGCAGGACAATAGCGGCGCGGATCGCTACTCGACCGAGATCGTGCTGGGCAATTTCAACGGCACGCTGACGCTGCTGGACGGCCGCGAGGGCGGCGGTTCGGGCGGTGGCCAGCGCGGCGGCGGTGGCGGCGGCTGGGGCGACGACGATCCCGGCTTCGGCGAACCCGCCCCCCGC
>CAXUMU010000234.1:235-5464 GCA_964252145.1 uncultured Sphingomonadaceae bacterium | reverse complement strand
GTGAACGCCTCGATCCGGTTCCGCACCACCTTGGGATGCTCGATGAAGTTGGTCGTCGAATCGATCACGCCGGGGATGAGGACCTTGTCCGCCGGCAGTGTGGACAGCATCTGCGCGAACGCTTCGACGTCGTGCTGGTGACGCGGATTGGCGGTCTCGAACAGCAGACCCGCGGGCTTGGCCTTCATCAGCGTGGGGAGGATCGTCGCCATCTCGACGTCGCAGTGGTGCGGCCCTTCATAATTGCCCCAGCACACATGCATCCGCATCCGATCGGCGGGGACGCCCCGCAGCGCATGGTTCAGCACCGCCACATGCCGCTCGATCCGCTCCAGATAGTCCTCGTCGCTGCGGTCCTTGTACATCATGTGCCGGCCGAGGCCGAGATCGGGACTGTCGAGCTGGAGCGTCAGCCCGGCAGCGACGATCGCTTCATATTCGGGCCGCATCGCCTCGGCGAGCGCCTCCAGATAGGCGTCGTCGTCGGGATAGAAGTCGTTGGGCTGGAACAAGGCGATCACGCCGGGCGAGGCGGCGTTCATGAATCCGGCCGGGTTGCCATGCGCCGCCCGCGCGCCGGCGAAGCGCGCAAGGTCTTCGTCCAGCGGCGCGAGCGTGCTGGGCGAGACCGCGGCAACGCAGCGCGGCCGGCGGTAGGTGGGCGTGCCGCCGCCCTTCGCCTGGCGCTGGAGGAAGGACGGAAAGGCCTCCAGGTCGGCCGGCGGCGTGCGCGGGCTGTCGCCGTCGAAGCCGGTCAGCCGGTCCTTGATGTAGGTCGCGTAGCTGATCTTGCTCATCTCGCCGTCGGAGACGATGTCGATCCCGGCACCGACCTGCTTGGCGACGGCCTCCGCCACCGCTTCGCGCAGCACCCGATCGAAGGCGCCCGCATCGAGCGCTTCGCCCCGCTCGGCAGCGAACAGATAATCGGTCACCTCGGCCGAGCGCGGCAGCGAGCCGACATGGGTGGTGCGGATCATGGGGTCCTCCAATCGGCGATGATCGCCGCAAGTTGGCGCGGCTGCTCCAGCGGCAGCATGTGGCCGGCGTCGGGCACGACGTGCAGCGTCGCATCGCGCGCCGCCGCGGCCATCGCCATATGCCACGCGGGCGGGCACAGCCGATCGTCCGCGCCGCACGCGATCAGCACCGGCACGGCGAGGTCCTGCACCACGCCGCTTTGGTCGGGGCGCGTGCGCAGCGCCTCGCTCTGGCGCACGAACACGTCCGGGCCGAGCCCCAGCGCCATGTCGCGCAGCAGATCGAGCAGCGCATGATCGTGGCGGTTGGCGGCGGCGAGGTAGTTGGGCTTGAGCTCGCCGATCACGATCCGCTCCAGTCCGCCCGCGCGCACGGCGGCCTGCTGGCGCGGCCGCGCCGCCGCGCGCTCGGGCAGGTCGGCGGAGGGGTTGGTATCCAGCAGCACCAGTTCGGCGATGCGGCCGGGCGCGGCGCGCGCCATCGCCAGCGCGACGATCCCGCCCATCGAGAAGCCGACCGGGAGCAGCGGACCGTCGGTCAGCGCCAGCGCCCGCGCCGCCATCCCGTCGATGGTGGCGTCGGCGGTCGTGTCGGCATCGATCGCGCCCGGCAAGGCCGCGCGCACGTCGGTCGTCCACAGCCGCGCGTCGCACATGTTGCCGGGGATCAGGATCGGCGTCGGCCCGGTCACAGCCGCGGGGTCCACGGCTGCGCCGGCGCATGGTCGGCGACCAGCATCTCCGTGCCATCCCCGAGCAGCGCCGCCGCATGGCCGAAGCCGCCGCCGCGCACCGCGCCGCCGGTCAGCCGGTGGACCGCGTACAGGGCAGCCGTACCGCCGGCCCCGCTGAAGGCGCGGATCACGAACACGCGGGCGCGGTGCAGCGGCTGGGGGGCGCTCGCCGTCACCAGCGCGTGGCCCGTGGCGATCACCGCTTCGGTCCGGTCGCTGTCGAGCGCAGGGTGGTCCGCGCGGCGGAACAGCACGTCGCCGCGCGCCTGGGCCAGGTCGGGATCGAACGCGACCGCGACGTTCGGCTCGGTCGCCGGAGGCACGCCGTTCCCCAGCCGCCACAGCCGCCCGATCCGGCCGCCGTAAAGGTCGGCGACGAGCGCCCTGTCACGCCCGATCCACGCCGCCGCGGTGGCCGATTCGACCAGCGTCGCTTCGTCGCCCGGCGCGAACGGGCTGGCACGGAACAGCTCCAAGATCGCCTCCTCGCCATAGGCCTCTCCGCCGGCCCATTCGAGCCGGCAGGTGCCGAGCAGACCGTCTGCGGCAGGGCGGCGGCCCGCAGCGAGCGCCGCGAAGTGCGCGGACACGCTCATGCGCCCAGCCCTCCGGCGATCTGGCGCAGCATCGCCACCTCGTCGAACAGGGTCGTGTCCTCCACGATCGCATCGCCGCGCAACCGGTAGTGCGACACCGCCAGCAGCGCGACCTCCCGGCCCGACGGCGTGCCCCAGGGGCCGATGCCGCCGTGGATGCCCGCGAGCGACCAGCGCAGCGCCACCGCGACATCGCCGTGGGGCAGCGGGCGGGCGGCGACATGCTCCAGGCGGAATGCGCGATCGTGGATCATCGCGGCCAGCTGCATCGCGCAGCCGACCCAGTAGCCGCGCCCGAACCCGCGCCGGTTGGACGGCCAGCGCAGTTCGGCGGCGGGCGAAAAGGCGCGTGCCGCCTCGCCGAACATGTCCTCGACGAAGGCGCGGCGCAGCATTTCGGCGGGCGCCTTCGCCGGATGCCCGTCCGGGATCGACACGCTGGGTTGCTCGCGCGTCGCGGCGATCATCCGACGACGCCATTCGTGCCTGCCCTCGTCGCCCTCGCGATCGGCCGCTGCCTGCGCCAGCGCGATCGTTCGGGGATCGGCGCCGACCTGCCAGAGCGCGCGGACATTGTCGCGCACCAGCCACTCCTCGACGATGCGGTTCGCGACGACCTTGCAGTCGGCGATCGTGGTCGTGCCGCTCGGCCGCATCGTCGCCTCGCCGATCCCGGCCTCGTCGCCGAAATGGGTCGAGCGGCTCATGATCCGGTGCGAGCTGTAGAAGGTGCCGGGCGCATCCTCGCTCCAGATCACGTCCTCCGCCAGTACCACCCGGTCGGCATAAGCGGTGAGCGCGCCGATCGTGTTCTGCGTCACCACCTCCATCCCCACCGCCGGGCCGGCGAGCGTGTGCAGCTCGCAATCCGGCGCGTAATGCGTGCGGCACAGGCCGACGTCCTTTTCCTCCCAGATGCGGTGGGTGCAGCGGACGATATAATCGACGATGTCGCGGTAGACCGGATCGAAGCCGTCGAGCGGCTGGCGGCGCGGCCCTTGCGCCAATTGCTCGCGCATCGGCCGGCCGACCGGGGACAGTATCTGCGGATCCTGATCCCAGCTCATGCGAAGCTCCTCATCGATCGGTCGGCCCCGGCGCGCTGATCAGCATGCTGCCCTGCGCCGGCAGATCGAGCCGCAGCGTCCCTCCGTCGCGGCGCAGGGCGCCCGAGTCCGGCCACTCCAGCTGCCACTTCGCGCCCAGCCACGCCGGCGGTATCCCGAGCGCCACGTGGCGCGACCGGTCGGCGTCGTCACGCAGCCCCTCCTCCAGATTGCCGGCGAGGATGCGCAGGCCGCCGCCGCGCACCACCCAGGCGGCGACCGCGCCCGTCTGCGCGACATCGACGATCCCGTGCGGCGCGTGGGCGGCGGCAAGCTGGTCGTTCAGCGTCGCGGCGGCGAGCGCATAGGGCGCGGGATCGCCGTTCATCAGCTCCTTGAGCGGCCGATACCAGTCGTCGCGGATCGCGGGCGGATCCCACAGCACGACGTCGACGGCGCGCTGCCGGCGGCGTACCATCCCGACGCTGTCGGCGAAGCCGTACACCACTTCTCCCGCGGTCGCCCGGTTCGCGCGCTGCGGCGGCGGCGCGTCGAACGCAGCGAGCCACGGCAGGGGCGGCGCAGCGGGGCCGGGCGTCGCGCGCATCGTCAGGTCGTTGAGCGGGGGAACGAACGGCGCGGCGGACACTCCCGCCAGCTGCACGAACGCCGCCGCGGTCGCGGTCTCCGGCGCGCCCAGGAACGCCATCGGCTGCCCGGCCCGCGCGTGCTTCACGACTCCGTCGAGCGTCGCCTTGCCCAGCCCGGCGGTCGCGCCGAACACCAGCAGGTCCGATCGGATCCGCGGCGCCCATTCGGCGCGCGTCGCCGACAGGAACGGCAGCGGCCATTTGGCGATCGAGCCCAGCTGCTCGTCGGTCCGGTCGCGCACGTCGAAGCCGGGCGACAGCCGATCGAGCTGGGCGTCCATCGCGTCGCGCGAATAGACCAGGGTCGCGCCGCGTATATCCACCGTGTCGGCGGCGTCGCGTGCGGCGGCGTTCATCGTGTCGGCGAGGAACGATACGTCGCCGGGCGGCAGCAGATCGTGCCCGTGGTTGCCCCAGGCGATATAGCTGCCGGCCGGCATCTCCAGCCCGTGCGGCGTCTTCGCGCCGGCGTGCGAATAGGCCCAGATCCCCCAGCGCAGCCGATCGCGCGCGCCGTGGATCGTATCCCAGCTCTCCCACGCGTCGAACGTCTCGGTAAGGAAATAATGATGCACGCGCGTACCGGCGAGCACCGCACGGTGCAGCAGCAGCGATCCCAGCTGATAGGTCCAGCCCAGGATCGGCGCGTTCCAGAAGGTCTGCTGGCGCGTCCCCGCCTCGCCCCACGCGCCCGCCCACGTCTGATCGACAAAGATGTCGAGATCGCCGGTCCGCGCGACGCGCTCCAGATCCAGCCCGTTGGCGCGCCGGTCGGAAGTGGCGGTGGCGGCGCTCGACCACATCATCGTGAGCGCCTTGGGATTGCCGCGCTTCAGCGCACGCAGCAGCGCGACCACGCCGTCGGTCATGCGGTCGGCGGTCGCGCGGTCGGCAAGCGCCGGCCCGGCGGGGCCGTCGCGGACATAGGCACGGGGCAGGCCGAAGCCGTCGCGCAGCATCAGCCCGTCCAGCCCGGCCGCGCGGGAGAGCGCGCCCCATTGCGCGCCGAACGCCGCATGAACCGGCGTCCCTTCGGCGATGCCCCCCGGCATGCCGGCGAAGCAGCCGCGATCCGTTCTCAGCCGCGCCGTCGGATCGAAATAGGCCGAGGTGTCGAGGATATCGACGCCCTTACCCCAGCGGGTCCACGCCTCGGGATGCGTGCGGGCGAAGCGCGCAACCTCGCCATAGGCCGAGTTGAACGCGACGGCGCGGCTGAGAAC
>CAXUMU010000234.1:0-225 GCA_964252145.1 uncultured Sphingomonadaceae bacterium | reverse complement strand
GGGCGACGCGGAAATCGGTGACGCCGCGCGCTTTGCCTTCCCGCCGCAGCGCCGTCGCCCCCTCCGCCAGCCCGGTATAGGTCCAGCGGCCGTAGCCCACCGCTCCGGTCGCGGCGACCGCCTGCCTGCTCGCGACGCGCGCGCGCCACGCCGCCTGGCGCTGCGCGGTGTCGCCCATCAGCGGCGCGGCGGCGCTGCCGAGCTCCTGGCCGGACGGGGCGGGCA
>CAXUMU010000233.1:0-5473 GCA_964252145.1 uncultured Sphingomonadaceae bacterium | reverse complement strand
AATGCTCGCCGTCGCCGCCCGACGCCTTGTTGATCGAGCGCTCGATATTGTCCTTGGGCATGCCTTCCTTGCGCGCGGCGATTACCGCCGAGCGCAGCCGCGCGTTCATGTTGATGTCGGGCAGCCCCGCACGTGCAGCGACGGTAATCTCGCGCGCCAGCTTGGAGAACAGCGCGGACCGTTTCTTGTCCTGCGCGCCCTTGCGGTACATGATGTTCTTGAACTTGGAATGGCCGGCCATCGCCGTTCGTGATCCTCTTCCCTTGCCCGCTCGGGCTGAGCCTGTCGAAGCCCCGGCGCAGGCCCTTCGACAAGCTCAGGGCGAACGGCGATGGCGCTTAGGCGCCGGTCTAGCGGCACCGCCCCCGCGCTTCAACTAACCCAGGCCCAGCGCCGCCTTGTAGGTCTCCAGCAGCGCCTCGGCCTCGTCGCGCGCGTGCTTCTCCATCTTGCGCAGGCGGACGATGGCGCGCATCGTCTTGCTGTCATAACCCTGGCTCTTGGCCTCGTTATAGACGTCGCGGATGTCGTCGGACATGCCCTTCTTCTCTTCCTCGAGCCGCTCGATGCGCTCGATGAACAGCCGCAGCTGATCCGCCGCGACATTGCCTTCCGCCATGAATCTCGTCCTTGTGTGAACCGGGAGCGCCGCGTCTAGGGACGGGAGCCGGCGCACTCAACCCCGTTCCCATCCGCCGCCGCCCAACCCACGTCATGCCAGCGCAGGCTGGCATCTCGTGCAGGTGGGTCGCCCCGCTCGACGAGATCCCAGCTTTCGCTGGGATGACGAACCCGGGAGATCAACCCTTGGCGTTCAGCGCCATGCTGTCGGCCATGCGCGCGATCTGCTCCGGCGTCGCCTCGGCCTGGTGGTTCGCCTTCCACTCGGCGTAGGGCATGCCGTACACGGCGTGGCGCGCCGCCTCCCTGGTCATGCCCGATGCCTCGCTGACCCAGTCGGCCAGGCAGTTGCGGCAGAAGCCAGCCAGCCCCATCAGGTCGACATTCTGCGCGTCGCGGCGGTGGCGCAGATGCTCCAGCAGGCGGCGGAACGCGGCGGCGGCGGTGGCGTCGTCGATCTCGGGTACGGGCATGGCGAGCGAACTCCGGCTTTGACTGTCGCGGCCATATGTTTGAGAGGCCGCGCGGACGTGAGCGAAAGGTAAGATGTGCATACCCAGATAGCACCCCGCAATCGCAAGGTGCGCGTGCTGGCGACGCTCGGGCCGGCGAGCAGCACGCCCGAGATGATCCGCAAGCTCTATCTCGCCGGCGCGGATGCGTTCCGCATCAACATGAGCCACGGCGCGCATGCCGAGAAGGCGGGGGTGATCGCCGCGATCCGCGCGCTGGAAAAGGAGTTCGCCCGGCCGACCACCGTGCTGGTCGACCTGCAGGGGCCGAAGCTGCGCGTGGGCGACTTCGCCGACGGCGCAGTGGTGCTGCATACCGGCAACGAATTCGTGCTCGATCACGATGTGTCGCTCGGCGACGAGACGCGCGTCCAGCTGCCCCACCGCGAGATCTTCGCCGCACTGGAGCCGGGCGCGCGGCTGCTGCTCGACGACGGCAAGCTGGTGCTGCGCGTGCTGACGGTGACGTCGGAGCGGATCGTCACGCGGATCGAGATCGGCGGCATCCTCAGCAACCACAAGGGGCTGAACGTGCCCGACGTGGTGGTGCCGATGGCGGCGATGACCGACAAGGACCGCGCCGACCTGGCCTTCGCGCTGGACAACAATGCCGACTGGATCGCGCTCTCGTTCGTGCAGCGGCCGGAGGACGTCGCCGAGGCGCGCACGCTGATCGGCGGCAAGGCGGCCCTGCTCGCCAAGATCGAGAAGCCCGCCGCGGTCGACCGGCTGGACGAGATCCTCGAGCTGGCCGACGCGGTGATGGTCGCACGCGGCGACCTGGGCGTCGAGCTGCCGCCCGAGCGCGTACCCGCGATGCAGAAGCGCATCGTCGAGACCGCGCGGCGGATGGGCCGGCCGGTGGTGGTCGCGACGCAGATGCTCGAATCGATGATCAAGTCGCCCAGCCCCACCCGCGCCGAGGTGTCGGACGTAGCGACCGCGATCTACGACGGGGCGGATGCGGTCATGCTGTCGGCGGAATCCGCCGCCGGCGACTGGCCGGTCGAGGCGGTGGCGATGATGAACAGCATCGCGGTCGCGGTGGAGAGCGACCCCGGCTACCACGCCCGCGTCCACTTCACCGAGACCTTGCCCGACGCGACCATCTCGGACGCGCTGTCGTTCGCCGCCAACAACATCGCGCGCACCGTCTCGGCCGCCGCGATCGTGTGCTTCACGCTGTCGGGCGTCACCGCGCGGCGGATCTCGCGCGAGCGGCCGTCGGTGCCGCTGCTGGTGCTCACCCCGCGCGCGGCGACGGCGCGGCGGCTGGGCCTGCTATGGGGATCGCACGCGGTGCGCACCCGCGACGTGAGCGATTTCGAGGAGATGGTGGGCAAGGCCAAGCGCATGGCGCTGCGCCACGGCATGGCGGAGGCCGGCGACCGGCTGATCATCATGGCCGGCGTGCCGTTCGGGCGGGCGGGATCGACCAACGTGCTCCACGTGGTGCGACTGACCGGCGACGAGCTGAAGGGCTATGCCGGATAGCAAGGTAATGACGTTGGCCCGCCCCACCTTCGCGCGCGTTGAGAACGCGGCGGTGGTCGCCGGGCGTGATCCCTGGTTCTGACCGGGCGCCGGCCTTCACGATCACATCGCCCACATCGCATTCTCTCCCAATCGGACCAAAGATGCGCCACGACGCACCTGTCTCCCGCTGGGAGATGTAGCGCCCGCGCCGCCACCGGCTATCACGGACCGCTGGTGATCAGTCGGAGCCGCGGTGTCCCCTTCCCCAACCGTGCGCCATGTCGGTCAGATCGATGCGTTCCGCGCCATCGCCGTCGCCTGCGTGATCGTCTGGCACGGCCTCGCGACGCGGCTCGCGATCGGGCCGATGGGCGTCGATCTGTTCTTCGTGATCAGCGGCTTCCTGATCACCGGCCAATTGCTGATGATGCAGCAGGCGCGGGCAGCGCGCGGCGACGGACTGTTCGCGCCGCTGCGCAGCTTCTTCGGTCGGCGCGTGCTTCGCCTTTATCCCGTCTATATCGCGATGCTGGCGATCGCGGCGGCGGCGAACCTGCCCGGAGTCCGCCACTATTTCGGCTGGTATCTCCTGCCGATCCCGAACGTGGTACTGGCGATCGGGCAGATCGAGGCGCCGTATACGGCGCATCTCTGGTCGCTGGGCGTCGAGTGGGAATTCTATGCGCTGTGGGCTTTCGCCGTCCTGCTTGCGCCACGGAAGTGGCTCCCGCTTCTGGTCGGGATGCTCATCCTGCTCGGCGAAGCCGACGACTTCGGACTGATCCCGCTGCCCGAAGACATTGAGGAAGTCTCGCTGATCAGCTCGTTGCACCTTCTCGGCGGGGGCGGTCTGCTGGCGATCGCGCAGGATCGCCGCTGGCCTCTCGCCTGGCTGCGCCGGGCCACCGCGCCGCTGCTCTTGGGCGCCGCGCTCTTGCTTGGTCTCGGGACTTACTATGCGCCGCTACGCGACGGGGTGGTGCCGATTATCGGAAGCCTGCTGAAGAACGTGGGATTCGTCGCGCTGGTTCACTCGGCGACCGGCGGCATCGGCGGGCCGGCCGGCTGGCTGCTCGACCGGCGGCCGCTGCGCTCCCTCGGCGTCATCAGTTATGGCGCCTACGCCTATCATCTGCCGCTGATGGGCATCGCGGAAAAGGTCGGCGCACGCCATCCATCGCTTGCGCCCGCCGGGCCGCGCAACGAGTTACTGGAAGTCTTCGTGCTGACGGTCTTGCTGGCGACGGCGTCTTACTGGCTGATGGAACGACCGCTTGGTCGCTACCGGCACTTGTTCCGTTATCCGGGGCTGGCGCCATCGCCGGACGACGAAGGTCAGCTGTCGGCGGCACCAAGCCGGACCGCCCCGACCTGAGCGGGAAGGTACGCGAATCGCTTCAGCTGGAAGTCGACGCCGGCCGGAGCGACGTTGCGGCCGGATCAGCCCTGGCGGGCCTTGAAGCGGCGGTTGGTCTTGTTGATGACGTAGGTGCGGCCACGCCTGCGGATCACGCGATTGTCGCGATGACGCCCTTTGAGCGATTTGAGCGAGTTGCGGATCTTCATGGCCGGAACGCCTGCCTTGTCTCGTGCGAGCGGGTTGAAAAGAGGCGCTGCCCTATGCGGCGGGCTGGTTGAAGTCAACCCGTGCGGGTACGAGATGAACGACATGCGTTCCCTGTTCCGCCGCCGCCCGACGCGACACGCCGAGATCCCGGCCGGCCGCCGCGTCTACGCCATCGGCGACGTTCACGGCCGGCTCGATCTGCTCGATGCGCTGCTCGACCGGATCCACGCCGACGATGCCGCGCGTGGCCCTGCGGAGACAACCGTCATCCTGCTGGGCGACCTGATCGATCGCGGCCCCGCATCGGCCGGGGTCGTGCGCCGCGCGATGGCCGGCGACCCGCGCTTCGCCGGCCTGCTGACGCTCCGCGGCAATCATGAGGCGTCGCTGCTCAGCGTGCTGGCGGGCGACCTGCGCTGGCTGAAGAGCTGGCTCGCTTATGGCGGCCGTGCCGCGCTGGCCAGCTGGGGCGTGTCACACCAATTGTTGGCCGGCGACGACGGCGAGGCGATCGCCGCGGCGGCGCAGGCGGCGGTGCCGGTGGGGGAGCGGATGTGGCTGGCGTCGCTGCCGGCGATGCGGCGGATCGGCGACTATGCCTTCGTCCACGCCGGCGTGCGCCCGGGCATCCCGCTCGACGATCAGGCGGAGGACGACCTGCTGTGGATCCGCGAGGAGTTCCTCGACGACGATGGCGATCACGGCGCGGTCATCGTCCACGGCCACACGATCAGCCGCGATCCCCAGGCGCGCGCCAACCGCATCGGCATCGACACCGGCGCCTATCTCAGCGGGATGCTGACCGCGGTGGGGCTGGAGCGCGGCGAGCGCTGGTTCCTCGCCACCGGCAGCGACGGCGCCTGAAGCGATCGTTCAGCGCCCATGCAGCGAAAAGTCGCGAGCAGGCGTTTCATTCGTCAGACGATCCGAATTCCAGGAGAGCTTCGATGCACAATGGCTTCATCCGCCCGGCGCTGCTCGGCACCGCGCTCGCGCTGGCCGGCTGCGCCACGCAGCAGAGCATGCCGACGCAGGTGACGCGCTTCCATCTGGGCCAGCCGATCGCGCCGGGCGAGGTCGCGGTCGAATCGCGCGATCCGCGCATGGCCGGCAGTCTGGAATTCCAGACCTACGCCAACGCCATCTCCGCCGAGCTCGCGCGCAACGGCTTCCGCCCGGCGCCGAACGTCGCCTCCTCCGAACTCGTCGCGGTGGTGGACGTGATGCGCGATTCGCGTGAGGGGCCGCCCCGCCCGGCGCCGTTCAGCATCGGCGTGGGCATCGGCGGGGCGAGCTT
>CAXUMU010000232.1:0-5478 GCA_964252145.1 uncultured Sphingomonadaceae bacterium | reverse complement strand
TCGATTCGATCACCGGCGCGCCGGCGGCCGGATTGGCGCGGGCGAAGCGCTCGGCAACGGAGGTCGCGAACGGATAGACGGTCGACGAGCCCACCGCGTGGATCTGCGTGCGGGCGGCCGCGGGTGACGCGGCGAGCAGCGCCGCCACAGCCGCTGCGGCCGGGATGCTGAATCGGAACATGATGTGAAGGCCCCTTCGTTGGGCGGGTGACGACCACCCGTCCCGATCGCGGCTAGGGGCGTTCGGTGCAGACTCCGTGACTCTTGCGTTACAGATCCGTGACGCGGTATTTCTGCATCACGTCAGAAGCTGACCAGCCCGCCATCCACCAGCAGGTCCACCCCGGTGACGAACGAGGCGTCGTCGGACGCGAGGAACAGCACCGCGCGCGCCACCTCGTCCGGTTGGCCCATCCGCTTCATCGGCACGTGGTCGGCCATCAGCGCGCGCATCGCGGGAACCTGATCGGGCGGCAGGCCCTCGGTGCGGTTGATGATCGGCGTGTCGATCGGGCCGGGGCTGACGCAGTTGACGCGGATGCCGCGGCCGACGAACTCCGCCCCCAGCGTGCGCGCGAGCGAGCGCAGCCCCGCCTTGCTGGCGCTGTAGATCGAATTCTGCGGCAGCCCGGTGCAGTGGCCGATCGAGGAATTGAGCACGATCGCGCCGCCCTTGCCCATCAGCGGCAGCGCCTGCTGCACGGTGAAATAGGCGCCCTTCAGGTTGACCGCGAACACCTCGTCCCACTTGTCCTCGGTCACCGCCTCGATCGGGGCGAACACGCCGATCCCGGCATTGAAGAACAGGACGTCCAGCCGGCCGTGCGCGGCGCGCACCGCATCGACCGTGCGGTCGATCCCGTCGCGCGTGCCGGTGTCGGCCTGGACCGACACGGTATCCTCGCCGATCGCGTGCACCGCGGTCGCCAGCGTGGTCGCGTCGCGCCCGCTGATCACGACCCGGGCCCCCTCGCGCGCGAACGCCTTCGCGGCGGCAAGGCCGATGCCGCTATTGCCGCCCACCACGAGCACGATCTTGCCGGCGAACCGGCGCGCATTGCCTTCGGCCACCCTCATCCCCTCCCATGACCCGGCCGTTCGCCCTGCGCCGGTCGAAGTGCCGGCGCAAGCATCGCGGCGGGCCCCGACCGGCTCAACCCGAACGGGAGGGATGTGGGGGAAGGAGCTCAGCGCTCGCGGCTGAGCTCGTCCACCTCGTTCATGATCGTCTGCAGCGCGGTGCGATTGGGATCGGCCTTATATTCGCGGCGCGAGGGAAGCTTGCCGTCGGTCAGCAGCGCCTCCAGCGCGACGCGGCCGCGCGCGACGCGGCTCTTGATCGTGCCGACCGCGCAGCCGCAGATCTCGGCGGCCTCCTCATAGGCGAAGCCGCCGGCGCCGACCAGGATCAGCGCCTCGCGCTGCGGCTGCGGGAGATGCAGCAGCGCGCGCTGCATGTCGCCCAGCTCGACGTGGCGATCCTGACTGGCGGGGGCGGCGAGCAGCTTGCTCGCGGTCAGCTCGTCCCACTCGCCCTTGAAGCGCGCGCGGCGCATCTGCGAGAGGAACAGGTTGCGCAGGATGATGAAGGTCCAGGCGCGCATGTTGGTGCCGGCCTGAAACCGCTTGCGCGCGGCCCATGCCTTCAGCAGCGTCTCCTGCACCAGATCGTCGGCCAGATCGCGGTTGCCGGAGAGCGACCGGCCGAACGCGCGCAGATGCGGGATCACGCGGCCCAGCTCGACCTTGAACTCGTCGTCCGACAGGGGGACATGCTCCACGACGGGCATGTCCTCGCCAGGCGAATGCTCCACTTCCTGCATCAACACGTCCCGCCCTTGCGCGCAGCCGACCACAGTGCGTGCGCGGCACCGAGATAGGGGTTGTTCCAGATATTGCGATGCCTATTTCGCGGCTTGCCGGCGGTCAGCGCCAGTAGAGCAGCAGCGCGCCGAACACGACAATGATCAGCGCGAGCGAAATGGCCAGCACATAGCGCATCACGCCGGGGGCGCTGCCGGCGCGCGCCTCGGTTCCGGTCTCGTGGATCTGCTTGTCCGCCACTGGTAAGCCCCCGTCTGATCGTTACGCCTGGCTAACGCTGCCCGGCCCGGCCGGGTTCCGTGCCGCCGCTCAGGCGGGAACGGTGGCGCGGTCGAAGAACAGCGCCTGGCTGATCAGCGCCTTCACCGTCGATCGCTGGAACGGCTTGGTGATCAGGAAGGTCGGCTCGGGCCGCTCGCCGGTCAGCAGCCGCTCGGGGAAGGCGGTGATGAAGATCACCGGCACGCTGAACTCGGCCAGGATGTCCTTCACCGCGTCGATGCCCGAACTGTCGTCGGCCAGCTGGATGTCCGCCAGTACGAGCCCCGGCCGCTTGGCGCGCGCCTGCGCGACCGCCTCGTCGCGCGTCACCGCGACGCCGTTGATGCTGTGGCCAAGATCGCGGACGATCGTTTCCAGGTCCATCGCAATGATCGGCTCGTCCTCGATGATCAGCACGTCGGTCTGGATCTGGCGCTCGATCTCGGCATGCGCGCCGGCGACCAGCTGCTCCACCTCGGCGGCGGGCGCGTCGATCAGATAGCCGGCATCCTCGGGCGTGAAGCCTTCCATCGCCGTCAGCAGCAAAGCCTGGCGCGAGCGCGGCGTGATCTGCGACAGGCGCGCCTGCGCCACCGCCTCCTGGCCCTCGTCGTCGCCCGCGCCGACCTCATCGTCGGCATCGTCGTTGGCGGAGGCCCAGATGCGCTGGAACGTGCGGTAGAGGCCCAACCGGGCGTCCACGTCGCGCGGGAAATCGCCCGGCGCGGCGACGATCGCCTCCAGCGCCGCGCGGACATAGGCGTCGCCATGCGCCTGGCTGCCGGTCAGCGCGCGCGCGTAGCGGCGCAGGAAGGGAAGATGCGGGGCGAGTTCCTGGCCGAGCGACATGATCTGCTTGCACTCCTTGGGTGTTGGCGCGGTATTGAGATGGGCGGCGGCGGAATGCAAGCCGTGCGGAAACCGCCGGCGAGCCTCCGGCCACGGCAGTCGATTTGGCGGGAACCAACATCGCGCTTTTTGGTTTCAACGTGGCCTGCGACACCGTGCCGCGGGCGGCGCAATTGCCTGGCCGGGGTCGCGGCCGCCAGTCGATGCGTGATGGTCGTACGTGCGTCTAGGGGGCGATCTGCGTTGGAACGGAAAGACAAAGGGGTCGCCCGCGGACGCAGATCCGTTTCGGGGCGGAACGACGCAATGCACCTGCCGCCCGATGGGGACGTCGGATCGGCGCTTCGGTCCGTATTCCAGCAGACGATCAGTGAGGAAATCCCCCCCGAAATGCTCGATCTGCTCAAGAAGCTCGGTTAGCGCGACGCACGTGAACCTCGCCCGCCTCCAGTCGTCGCGGGCCTGAACTATGCTCCACCCGTTCCATCTCGCCCGGCTTTCCACCGGTATGAGGATGCTGTTGATCCTCAGCGTCGCGCTGTTGCCGCTCGGCCTGATCGCGCTCTCGGCCTCGCTGCAATCGGCGCGCACCAACCGCGCCGATCGCGAGAGCGACGCGCGGCTGATCGCGACCGAAAGCTCGCGCGCGCTGTCGGCGGCGATCAGCCGGGGCACCGGGGCGCTGCGCGGCGCGCTCGAGACGCTCACCGCCGCACCGTTCGATGCGGCGACCTGCCGTCGCACCTTCGGCGTCGCCGCGCACGCGCAGCGCTGGGAGACCCATTTCGCGCTGTTCGATCTGGCCGGCCGCCAGATCTGCGCCACGCCGGGCTTCACCCGCCTCCCCGCGACGCCGCCCGCGGCGGAGAGCGGAGTCGACGCGCGCGTCATCGAAAGCACGCGCACGCTGCGCTTCGATATCGTCGACCGCCAGGCCGGGCTGGTCGCGGCCGGCGAACTTCCCGACAGCTCGGTCGCGCAGATCGTTCGCCCCAGCGTGGTGGCGGGCAATTACGGCGTCGTGATCCGCCAGGGCGATGCCGATATCGCGATCGCCGCCGCGCGCCGGATCAGCCCGCTCAGCCAGCTCGTCACCGCCAGCGCCCCCGTCGCCAACGGCCAGCTGGCGCTGGAGATGACGATCAACGCGACCCCCGTGCGCGCGATCGAGGTGCTGATGGTACTGCTGCCCGTGCTGATGTGGGTCGCCGCGGCCGGGATCGGCTGGCTGGTGGTGGATCGGCTGCTGGTGCGCCCGCTCGCGCAGATGCAGAAGGCGGTAGCGGCGTACCGGATCGGCGACAGCGAACTCGCGATACCCCAGCTGACCACGCCCTCGCACGAGATCCGCGGGCTGGGCGAGGCGTTCCGCACGGTGACCGAGCGGCTCGCCCTGCACGACCGCGAGCTGGCGCAGGGGCTCGCGCGTCAGACGCTGCTCACGCGCGAGGTGCACCACCGCGTCAAGAACAACCTCCAGGTCGTCGCCAGCCTGATCAACCTCCATTCGCGCGGCGCCGTCACCGAGGAGGCGGCGGCGGCCTACGCGTCGATCCAGCGGCGGGTCGACGCGCTGGCGGTGGTCCACCGCAACCATTTCGCCGAACTCGAGGAGACGCGCGGCGTCGGCCTGCGCGCACTGATCGGCGAACTCGCGTCGAACCTGCGCGGCACCGCGCCCGCGAGCGCCGCGCATCTGCGCATCGCGCTCGATATCATGTCCGCCTTCGCCAGCCAGGACGTCGCCGTGCCGGTCGCGTTCCTGATCACCGAAGTCGTCGAGATGGCGATGGATTGCGATCCGGCCGGCGGCGTGACCATCCGGCTCGCGCCGACCGACGACCCGTGCAAGGCGAAGCTGTCGATCGGCGCGCCGGGGCTGGCGAGTTCGGCCTGCCGCGAGCAGATCGCGCTCGGCCGGTTCGATCGCGTGATCGAGGGCCTGTCCAGGCAGCTGCGTTCCCGGCTGGAGCGGGATGTGGAACGCGGCATCTTCGCGATCGAGATCCCGATCGTCGCGGCGGATCCGTCCGACGCCTGAGCTCAGCTGCGCGACGGCTTCGGCCGGCCCTGCGCGCCATCCTCTTCCCGACGCAGCTGCTCGGCCTGATCCGGATCGGCGTTCTTCGGCTGATCGATCCGCTGCCGATCCTGGTCCACGCCATCCACGTCTGAGGAAGGCGGCGTTTCGCGGGGCTTGGCCATCGTGCGTCTCCGGTTCGTGGTGCGGCAACAACCGATCGACCGAGCCGGGGTTGCCGCGCCGAAGCTTTTTCCGGCGATCCACTTTTTTTGCGGATGCCCGGAACCGCCCGCGACACGACGGGTTATTTCCCCCGAGGATAGCGACCTTTTGCCCCCCCGCTCTCGCTATCCCTAATGGGCTCGGACCGCCGATCTCCCCCCCCCGACGGCGCTCCGGGCCCAAATTATCTTTGGCACTTTCCCTCGGCGATCGGTCCGGACCGGCAACGGAACAACGTAGCCCCCTGCGCATTGATCTGCCGGTTCCGTGGGGAACAGCCCAAGAGGAGGACAGGTTGA
>CAXUMU010000231.1:2248-5502 GCA_964252145.1 uncultured Sphingomonadaceae bacterium | reverse complement strand
CACCAGCGCCGGATCGCGGAACCGCACCTCGGTCTTGGCCGGGTGGACGTTGACGTCCACCTCCTCGCCCGGCAGCTCGACGAACAAAGCGACCACCGGGTGGCGGTCGCGCGCCAGCATGTCCTGATACGCCCCGCGCACCGCGCCGACGAGCAGCCGGTCCTTTACCGGGCGGCCGTTGACGAACAGGAACTGGTGGTCGGCGACGCCGCGATGATAGGTCGGCAGCCCGGCGACGCCGCCCAGCCGCACCGCCCCGCGCACATAATCCAGCGCCACGCTATTCTCGCCCAGCGCCCGGTCGGTCAGCGCCGCGACGCGCTCGGCGCGGCCCTGCCCCGGCGGCACCGCGATCGAGCGCCTGCCGTCATGCTCCAGCGTGAAGCCGATATCCGGCCGCGCCATCGCCAGCCGCCGCACGATATCGACGCACGCGGCGAACTCGGAGCGGGCCGAGCGCAGGAACTTGCGCCGCGCCGGCACGTCGGCGAACAGCCGCTCCACGCGGATGCGCGTGCCGGGGGGAAGCGCCGCCGGTCCCTCCTCCACCAGCCGGCCATTGTCCACGATGCGCGACCAGCCGTCGCCCCCGCGCACGCGGCTCTCGATCGTGAGCCGCGCGACGCTGGCGATCGAGGGCAGCGCCTCGCCGCGGAAGCCGAGCGTCGTCACCGCCTCGATCGCATCGTCGGGCAGCTTGGAGGTGGCGTGCCGCTCCAGCGCCAGCGCGATCTCGTCCCGCGCCATGCCGCAGCCGTCGTCGCTCACCGCGATGCCGTCGATCCCGCCCGCGGTCAGGCGGACCGCGATGCGCGCCGCGCCGGCATCGACCGCGTTCTCCACCAGCTCCTTCAGCGCGCTGGCCGGCCTTTCCACCACCTCACCGGCGGCGATCCGATTCACCAGATGTTCGGGCAGCCGCCGTATTGACATGGGGGGTGCTCTAGCCCAAGCGGCGGCATCCCGCGACCTGCCATTCACCCCGAAGCGCTGCGAAGCGGGATGCGGGGCGCGTTTCCTTTTATCGGGATGCCGCCCGCGGGGCCGAGTGCCCCGACCGGCAGGCTGGCACGACGATCACGGGCGAACACATGGCTTTCACGCGCTGGTTCAAATTCATGTCGCACGACATGGCGATCGATCTGGGCACCGCCAATACGGTGGTCTATCTGCGCGGCCGCGGGATCGTGCTGAACGAGCCCTCGGTGGTCGCGATCGAGACGATCAACGGCGTCAAGAAGGTCAAGGCGGTCGGCGACGATGCCAAGCTGATGATGGGCAAGACCCCCGGCTCGATCGAGGCGATCCGCCCCTTGCGCGACGGCGTGATCGCCGACATCGACGTCGCCGAGCAGATGATCAAGCACTTCATCCTCAAGGTCCACGGCCCCCGGCGCTTCCCGCGTTGGCCGGAGATCGTGATCTGCGTGCCGTCGGGCTCCACCTCGGTCGAGCGCCGCGCGATCCGCGATGCCGCCTCCAACGCCGGCGCCTCGCAGGTGTGGCTGATCGAGGAGCCGATGGCCGCGGCGATCGGCGCCGACATGCCGGTGACCGAGCCGATCGGATCGATGGTGGTCGACATCGGCGGCGGCACCACCGAGGTTGCGGTGCTGTCGCTGCGTGGCCTGGCCTACACCACCAGCGTCCGCGTGGGCGGCGACAAGATGGACGAGGCGATCTCCTCCTACGTCCGCCGCAACCACAACCTCCTGATCGGCGAGGCGACGGCGGAGCGGATCAAGAAGGAGGTCGGCATCGCGAAGATGCCGGCGGACGGCCGCGGCAAGACCATCCAGATCAAGGGCCGCGACCTCGTAAACGGCGTGCCGACCGAGATCTCGATCACGCAGGCGCAGATCGCCGAGGCGCTGACCGAGCCGGTCTCGGCGATCGTGGAGGGCGTGCGCATCGCGCTGGAGAATACCGCGCCCGAGCTCGCTGCCGACATCGTCGACCAGGGTATCGTGCTCACCGGCGGCGGCGCGCTGCTCCAGGGCATCGACGAGGTGCTGCGCGAGGAGACCGGCCTGCCCGTCACCGTCGCCGACGATCCGCTCACCTGCGTGGCGCTCGGCACCGGTCGCGCGCTGGAAGATCCGATCTTCCGCGGCGTGCTCCAGACCGCCTGACCGGGGCGCCCCGGCCGTGGCGCCGCCCCGCAACAGGCGCCCCGGATTCTCAAGGCGCGCCCAATACGGCCTGTTCGCAGGCTATGTCCTCGCCGTGTCCGGGATCGTCGTGGGGCTCGCGCTCGTGCTGATCGCGCGGTTCGATCCGCAGGGCTTCGGCTTGCTGCGCGCCGGCGCGACCGATGCCACCGCGCCGGCATCGGGCGTCGGCCGCGCGCTGGTGCGCGGGGTCGGCGCCATCGGCGGCGACATCGGCGCCTACCTCGACGCCGCCGCCCAGAACCGGGCGCTCCGCGCCGAACTCGCGCGCGATCGGACGCTGCTCACCAATGCCCGCGCGCTGGTGCATGAGAACCGGCGGCTGGCGCGTCTCGTCCGCCTCGCGCAGATCGAGCCGGCGACGGTGGTCGCGACGCGGATCGTGGCCTCCAGCGCGATGAGCGTGCGGCGGACGGCGACGATCGAGGCCGGCGCGCTGGCGGGCGTGCGCACCGGCCAGCCGGTCCGCTCGCCCGAGGGGCTGATCGGCCGCGTGCAGGATGTCGGCCAGATCTCGGCGCGCGTCGTGCTGCTCACCGACGGCGGCAACACGATCCCCGTCCGCTCGGCCCGCGGCGGGGCGCCGGCGCTCACCGTCGGCACGGGCGAGGATGTGCTCGAGGTGCGTGGGCTGGCCGCCGGCGCGAACCCGTTCCGCCGCGGCGACCTGCTCGTCACCTCCGGCACCGGCGGGGTCTATCCGCCGAACGTGCCCGTGGCGGTGGTGACGCGGGTGAGCGGCGACCGCGCGGTGGCGATGCCCACCGCCGACCCCGCCCGGATCGACTTCGCGCTCGTGCTGGCGGCGGCACCCGCGCCGCCGGCGTCGCCGGCCGCTGCGGCGCCCGCACCGTGAGCCTGCTGCCGGTGGTGCTGACGCCGCGCACGCTGCCGCCGCGCGCGCTGATCGTGCCGATCGCCTCCACCCTGTTCGGCTCGGCGCTGGCGGCGCTGCCGGTGGTGGCGTCGGCGCCGATCCTGCCGCCGTTCGGATTGCTGATGGCGCTCAGCTGGCGGCTGCTGCGTTCGGAGCTCTGGCCGGCCTGGATGGCGGTACCGCTGGGCGCCGCCCTCGCCGCGGTC
>CAXUMU010000231.1:0-2238 GCA_964252145.1 uncultured Sphingomonadaceae bacterium | reverse complement strand
GTCGTCTCGCTGGTCCGGGTGCTGGCCGCGGGCCTGCTGACCGGCGCGCCGCTGGGCAGCGGCATGGTGTTGTGGACGATCTGCTTCCTGATCGTAGACATGATGGATAACCGCTTGATCTGGCGGGATGTGTGGCAGGACTGGCTGATCGCCGCGGCGGCGCTGGCCTTCTGCCTTGCGGGCGGCTGGCTGTTCGTCCGGATCGGCGGCGGCGGCGGTTCGATCCTGCTGATCGTGCCGCAGCTGCTGGTCGCGATTTTCTGCGCGCCGATGGCGGTGCGGCTGTGCGCGTCGCTCGACCGCTGGCGGCTGAAGCGATGAAGCGCCCGCCGCGGCTGGTCACCGAACATTCGCAGGCGTTCAGCTTCACCCGCCGCGCGCTGCTGCTGACCGGGCTGCAGGGCGGCGTCGCCGCGCTGCTGGCGACCCGCATGGCGTGGCTCGCGATCGCGGAGAACGAGCATTACCGCCAGCTTTCCGAGAGCAACCGCGTCCAGCTGGTGCTGATCCCGCCCCGGCGCGGCTGGATCGTCGATCGGACGGGCCGCCCGATCGCGATCAACCGCACCGATTTCCGCGTCGACCTGATCCCCGATCGGCTGCGCGACAAGGAAGCGACGCTCGCCGCGCTGCAGACGGTGCTGAACCTGCCGCCCGAGGAGATGGACCGCGTCCGCGAGGAACTCGGCAAGGCGGCGGGTTATCAACCAGTGCCGGTGGCCGAGCATCTGGATTATGAGCGCTATGCCGCGGTGACGGTGCGCCTGCCCGACCTGGCCGGCGTCGCGCCCGCCAGCGGCTATGCCCGCTTCTATCCGGCGGGCGCCGCGGTCGGCCATCTCGTCGGCTATGTCGGCTCGCCCTCCTCCGCCGACTATGTCGCCAAACATGATCCGCTGCTGATCACACCAGGCTTCAAGGTCGGCAAGGAAGGCCTTGAGAAAACGATGGAAGCGCGCCTGCGCGGCCGACCCGGCGCCAAGCGCGCCGAGGTGACCGCGCGCGGCAAGGTGGTGCGCGAGCTCACCACCCGCCCCGAGACGAGCGGCCTGCCGCTACGCCTGACCATCGATGCCGAACTGCAGGACTATGCCGCCAGGCGGCTGGGCGAGAATTCGGGCGCCTGCGTGGTCGTCGACTGCCAGACCGGCGATCTGCTCACGATGGCCTCGATGCCGTCCTACGATCCGAACAGCTTCTCGGACGGGATCAGCCATATGGAATGGGACATGCTGTCCCAGAACGATCATCATCCGCTGATCAACAAGGTGACGCAGGGCCTCTACCCGCCCGGATCGACGGTGAAGCCGATGAACGCGCTGGCATTGCTCGATGCGGGAATCTCGCCCGACGAGCGGGTGGTCTGCACCGGGCAATATCGGCTGGGCACCGCCGTCTTCCATTGCCACAAGCGGCACGGCCACGGCGCGCTCGATATGAAGCACGCAATCATGCAGAGCTGCGACATCTACTTCTACGCGATGGTGCGCCGCATCGGCATCGACCGTCTGGCCAAGATGATGCAGCGGCTCGGGCTCGGCGCGAAATATGATATCCCGGTGAACTCGCAACGTTACGGCACGGTGCCAGACAGCGCCTGGAAGCTGCGGAAATATCGGAGGGACTGGACGGTCGCGGATACCGTCAACGCCAGCATCGGGCAGGGCTATACGCTGGTCAACCCGCTCCAGCTGGCCATGATGGCCGCGCGGCTGGGATCGGGCCGCGCGCTGGTGCCGAACCTGCTGCAGGCGAACCGGCCGGAGGCGCCCTCGCTCGGGATCGACCCCGAGCACTTCGCGATCGTGCGCGAGGCGATGAGCGGCGTCGTCAACGGCGGCGGGACGGGCGCGGCGGCGCGGATGCAGGTGCCGGGGGTGATGCTCGCGGGCAAGACCGGCACCGCGCAGGTCCGCCGGATCACCATGGCCGAGCGCGCGCGCGGCGTACTGAACAACGCGGCCCTCCCGTTCAAGCTGCGCGACCACGCGCTGTTCGTCGGCTTCGCGCCGGCAGAGGCGCCGCGCTATGCGATGGGCATCGTGCTCGAGCATAACGGGCACACCAACCGCGACCTCGATACGCCTGCGATCGCGCGCGACATTATGACCTTCCTGTTCGATCGCGACAGCGCGGTGGCGACGCTCTCCGCGCTCGAGGCGCGGTGGGGCGGCAACATCTCGGCCCGCATGGCCCGGCAGGCCGAGGAATGGCGCGTGGCGCACGCCCCCCCCGCCC
>CAXUMU010000230.1:0-5518 GCA_964252145.1 uncultured Sphingomonadaceae bacterium | reverse complement strand
TCGGTGATCGATTCGATCTCGTCGCCGAAGAAGGCGATGCGCCAGGCGCTGTCCTCATAGTGCGACGGAAATATCTCCAGGCTGTCGCCGCGCACGCGGAAGTTGCCGCGCGCGAACGCCTGTTCGTTGCGCTTATATTGGAGCGCGACGAGCTTGCGGATGATCTCGCGCTGGTCGGCGGACTGGCCGCGCTTCAGGTCGAAGATCATCGCCGAATAGGTCTCGACCGAGCCGATGCCGTAGAGGCACGAGACCGACGCGACGATGACCACGTCGTCCCGCTCCAGCAGCGAGCGGGTGGCCGAGTGGCGCATCCGGTCGATCGCCTCGTTCACCGAGCTTTCCTTCTCGATGTAGGTGTCGGAGCGGGGGACGTAGGCCTCGGGCTGGTAGTAATCGTAATAGCTGACGAAGAACTCGACCGCATTGTCCGGAAAGAAGCTCTTGAACTCGCCGTACAGCTGGGCGGCGAGGATCTTGTTCGGCGCCAGCACCAGCGCGGGGCGCTGCAGCCCCTCGATCACCTTGGCCATCGTGAAGGTCTTGCCGGAGCCGGTCACGCCCAGCAGCACCTGGTCGCGCTCGCCCGCCGCCGCCTGCTCGACCAGCTCGGCGATCGCGGTCGGCTGGTCGCCGGAGGGCTGATAGTCGGAGACCACGCGGAACGCCTTGCCGCCTTCGGCCTTGTCCGGCCGCTGCGGACGGTGGGGGGTGAACGCCTGGCCCGTCTCGGGCTCGTCAAGGCTGGTGCGAATCTGGATTGCCATCGGTGAAGGATATGGGATTGTCCGCCCCGCGCCGCAATCGCGCGGGCAGGATAAGGAGGGGGCATGCTGGCTCTGCTGATGCTGCTTGCCGCCGCGCCCGCGCTGCAGCCCGGCCTGTGGGAACAGCGCAACGATCCGGGCGCCGCGAGCCTGGCCGGGCGGCCGCTGACCGACCTGCCGATCGATCCGATCAAGACCGACCGGATCTGCCTGACCCCGGCCGAGGCGGCGGAGCCGGCGAAATGGTTCAGCCGCGATACGCTGAGCGATTGCATGCTCGATCGCGCCAAGCTGGACGGCGGCAAGGTCGACATCGCCGGCACCTGCACCCCGCCCGACGATGGCCTGAAGCGCGGCACGGTGAAGCTCACCGGCCGCTACGATGCGCAATCGTTCGACATCGCCTTCGCCACGACGACGGATACGACCCAGGGAATGATGGGCTTCGCGGGCCGCATGCAGGGGCGCCGGGTGGGGGACTGCCCGGCCGCCGCAACCATGGGAGACGCCAGATGATCGGATATACGTTGGTCGGCACGAACAACCTGGAGAAATCCAAAAGCTTCTACGACGCGCTGTTCGGCGTGATCGGCGCCGAGCGGCTGATGGAGATGGACAAGATGTGCGCGTGGGGAATCGACTGGGCGAAGCCGATGTTCGGCGTGACCCGGCCCTATGACGGCAATGCCGCCAGCGTCGGCAACGGCACGATGATCGCGATCCCGCTGGACGAGCGCGCCAAGGTCGATGCGCTCCACGCCAAGGCGATCGAATTGGGCGGCGCGGACGAGGGCGCGCCGGGCGTGCGCGGGCCGGAGGGCGACCAGGCGTTCTACGCCGCCTATTTCCGCGACCTGGATGGCAACAAGCTCGCGGCGTACCGGGTCGGGCCGGCGTGACCGCCGCGCAAGTGAACTTCGTCATTCCCGCTTTCGCGAGGATGACGCGTGGAAGTTGATAGGAGAGGAAACCCCATGCGCCACCCGTTCCTGTTCGCGCTGCTTGCCGCCGTACCCGCGCTAGCCGCCGCGCAGTCGGTGACGCCGGGCAAGTGGGAGATCACCACCACCGTGCAGTCGATGGAGATGCCCGGCGCGCCGCCCGGCATCGCCGCGATGATGAAGGGCCGGCCGATCCGGGTGACGCATTGCCTGACCGCCGAGGAGGCGGCCAAAGGCCCGCAGGAAATGATGAAGTCGCGCAAGGAATGCCAGTTCACCCGCTATTCGATGAGCGGGGGCAAGCTCTCCTCCGAGATGGTGTGCAGGCAGGGCGGCGGCACGATGACCGCCACCAGCACGGGCAGCTTCTCGCCCACCGACTTCACCACGTCGGGCCGTTCGGTCATGACCGGCAGCCAGCCGATGACGCTGACCGCGACGACGGTGGGTCACCGCATCGGCGACTGCAAGTAGAAGGACCGTCATGCGCCACAGCCTCGTCCTGATCGCCGCGCTGCTGCCCGCGGCCGCTTCCGCGCAGACCGTCCAGTCGGGGCAGTGGGAGATCGTCACCACGGTCAAGGAGGCAGTGATCCCCGGCGCGCCGCCGGGCGCGATCGCGGCGATGAAGGCCAACCCCAAGAAGGTGAGCAGCTGCCTGACCGCCGCCGAGGCCAATCGCGGCCCCGAGGAGATCATGAAGCAGAACAAGCAGTGCCGCTTCACCCGCTACAGCAAGAAGGCGGGCAAGCTCGATTCGCAGATGGTGTGCCGGCAAGCCGACGGCACCATGACCGCGACCAGCACGGGCAGCTACACCCCGACGAGCTTCTCCACCACGGCACGGATGGTGCGGACGGGCGTGCAGAAGGTGACGATCACGACGCTGGCGCAGGGCAAGCGGGTGGGGGCGTGCGGGAAGTAGGTATAAACCTGCGGCTGCTCCGGGCCCAAATAGCGCGCGCCTTCAAGCTCAGGCCGTATGGATTTGGGGGGATAGCGCCAAAACACCGATCGGCCTGAGCCTGTCGAAGGCCCGGCGGAACGCTATAAGCGTTTGATGTTCTGGACCTACATGCTTCGCTGTTCGGACCACAGCTTCTACGTTGGCCACACGGACGATCTGGAACGCCGCTTCGCCGAGCATCAATCGGGACTTGTACCCGGATATACGGCTGTCCGATTGCCTGTCGTGTTGGTCTGGTCCGAGACGTTCCAGACCCGGCTCGACGCGCTGGAAGCGGAGCAGAAGGTGAAAGGCTGGAGCCGTGCAAAGAAAAAGGCTTTGATCGCAGGCGACTGGCACCGGATCAGCGTGCTGGCGCGCAATCGACAGGGCAGCGTCGGGCCTTCGAGGGCCCTAGCCAAACGGGTTAACACGCCGTCAAACCTCGGATTGGCCTGAGCCTGTCGAGGGCCCGGCGGAACAGTGGTGCGGCACTTCGACAAGCTCAGTGCAAACGGCGTGGATGATGATGGAACGCACGATCAAATTGAACGCCTATCTGGCGCGGATCGGGTTGGATGCCCCGCCCCCCGCCACCGTCGGCGGCCTGGTCGCGCTCCAGCGCGCGCATCGCCGCGCGATCCCGTTCGAGAACCTCGATATCCCGCTGGGCCGGGGCATCAGCCTCGATCCGGAGGCCGTGTTCGCCAAGCTCGTGACCGCCCGGCGCGGCGGCTATTGCTTCGAGCAGAACGCGCTGCTGCTGCCGGCGCTGCACGCGCTAGGCTTCACCGCGCGGCCGCTGCTGGCGCGGGTGTGGCTGGGCGGCGCGACCGAGCCGCCGCCGCGCACGCACAGCTTTTCGCTCGTCGCGATCGACGGTCGCGAATGGATCGCGGATGCGGGGTTCGGCGGCGGCGACACCCCGCCGATGGCGCTGGAGGAAGGCGCCGTCCGCTCGGCCGACGGCATGATCCACCGCCTGCGCCGCGATCCCGAGCATGGCTGGATGCTGGAGCGGAACGGCGAGCGGCAGTACAGCTTCACCGAGGACCGGGTGTGGCCGGCGGACCTGGCGATGGGCAACCACTGGACCTCCACCTCGCCCGCGAGCCGCTTCACCGCGCTGTGCGTCGCAAGCATCGTCACCGACGGCGGCCTGGTCTCGCTGACCGGCACCGGCGGCCTGGCCGATGCGGGCGCCTACCGCGCGGCGCTCGCCGAACGGTTCGGGATCATGCTGGCGGACGGCGACGTGGCGAGGCTGGAACTGTTCGCCGACTGAACGCGCGCCATCGGCGGCACGTCCCACTCCACCCCGACGGCGGTGGCGCGGAACCGTTCGAGCGCGATGCGGCGGGCCTCCAGCGTCTTGTCAAGCAGCTCGCGCGGCTCGTCGATGCGCTCGTCGGTCAGCTGGAACGTGCCCCAGTGGACGCCCAGCGCATAGGCTGCACGGAGCGTCTGGAACGCCGTCACCGCCTCGACCGGATCGATATGGTTGCCGGTCATCAGCTCGCGCGGGCGAAACGCGCCGATCGGCAGCAGCGCCAGGCGCACCGGGCCATGCCCGGCGGCGGCGGCCGGCCAGCTCATGTCGCCGGGGCCGGTGTCGCCGGCGAAGTAGAGGTTGCCGCCCGGCAGCGTGACGGTGAAGCCCGACCACAAAGCGCGGTTGCGGTCCGCCGCCCAGCGCGAGTCCCAATGGTGCGTGCGCTCCACGATCACGTCGATGCCCGGACGGATCGGCACCCGCCCGCCCCAGTCGCGCGTCACCGCATCCATGCCGTGGCCGCGCAGGATGGTGTCGTTGCCGAGCGCGGTGACGATCAGCGGCCGGTCGCGCGCCCACAGCCGCCGCAGCGTCGGCAGGTCCATATGGTCGTAATGGTTGTGGCTGATCAGGACGAGATCGATCTTCGGCAGGTCCTCGAACTTTACGCCCGGCGCCTGCACCCGCCTCGGCCCCAGCGGCGGGAACGGCGAGGCATAGTCGGACCAGATCGGATCGGTCAGGATGTTCAGCCCCTCGGTCTGCACCAGCACCGAGGAATGGCCGATCCAGGTGACGCGCATCGCCTGCCCCGCCACGCGCGCCGGCGGCACGGTCTGCGCGACCGGCACGAACTTCGGCCACGGCGCGCGGTCCGCGCCGAACAGGAAGCGCAGGAAGCCGGCCTTCTTCTCCGGCTGGATCGGCGCGGTGTCGCGATCGGGATTGAAGAATCGCCGGCCGTCGAAATGGTCGCTCACCGGCCCGCGATAATAGATGCGGTCGAGGAACGGCGGAACCACGTAGGGCGCGAACAGCACGGCGATCAGCAGGCCGAACAGCATTCGGCCGACAATGCGGAGCCCGCGTTTCACAGCCCGAACGTCGCCTTGGGCATGTGCGTGATCCGGCAGGCGAGGTCGGCCTCGCCTGACGCGACGATGTAGTGATCGCCCGCGTCCACGATGCCGGTCGTGAAGACGACGTGATCGAGATAGAGTTTGTCGGCGAGCGGCGCGGTGAGTGCCGGATCGCCCTCGAGCAGCGGCTCATGCTGGGTGCGGACGACGCGGCTGGGATCGTCGCGGTCCAGCATCGTCCAATAGCTCTTGTAGACGCCCACCGCCCCCTTCGGAACGACGCCGTGCCACAAGGTCAGCCAGCCGTCGCGCGTCAGGATCGGGGGCGCGCCGCCGCCCATCCGCGCGGTGGAGAGCGTCGCCGAGTGCGGGCGCAGGCCCGATTCCTCGCGCGGTTTCCAGTGGAGCGCGTCGGGCGAGCTCGCCAGGTTGATCGACGGACCCGGCCGCCACTCGCTGCCCGGCGGATAGGCGAACCACACGTCGCCCAGCGGCCGCGTCTGCGCCCAATA
>CAXUMU010000229.1:0-5546 GCA_964252145.1 uncultured Sphingomonadaceae bacterium | reverse complement strand
GCCGCGGTAGGTGAGCAGATCGGCCGAGCGGACGTCGCCCGAGAAGGAGAAGCCGGTGCCGCTGACCGCGCCGATCGCGGCGTTGCTGGTGCCGCTGGTCGCGCCGTTGACGATCGGGCCGCCCGGCGCCGCCGTCGCCGGGGTGATCGCCCGCAGCGGATACAGCGCGATCGGCCCGGAGACGCTGGAATGGGCGTGATCGGAGACGACGATGATGTTGGTGGTCGTATCCTTGCCCGCAGCCTTCAGCGCCGCCATCAGCTCGCCCAGCCGCGCATCCTGCGAGCGCAGCCCGGCGCGGACGTTGGAGGTGCCCGGGCCATAGCCATGCTCGACATTGTCGGGCGTACGGAACCAGATCAGCGAGAGCATCGGGTTCTTCTGCGGCAGAATATACTGGGTGAAGACCGACATCATATATTTGTTGGCGGCATCCTCCGGCGCGCCTTGGCTGGTGTCGGTCGAGTCGCGGGCGGCAACCGTCAGCACCTTGTCCGGATCGTAGGCGGTGGTGTTGAACGTGACGTAGCCGGCACGCGCGGTGGGATTGCCGTTGCCGCTGCCCAGCGTCACCGCCTCGCCGCCGGAATAGTTGTTCACCGTATTGGCGGGGATGGCGATGCCCTTGGCCTGCAGCTCGGTCACCAGGCTGCGCGGCTGAACGCTGTTCTCGTCGAGGAAGAAGCCGCCCTTGCCCAGGTCCTGGATGTAGGCAGCCCCGCTCTTGCCGATCGTGGCGGTGACCATGCCGGCCGACTGCGCGGTCGCGAACAGGCTCTTCACCAGCAACAGCTGGCCGCCATAATAGGAATTGAGCGTGGTCAGCACCTGATAGTCTTCGGTGAACACCGGATCGACATAATCCTGCGATGTGCCCGCCGCCGAGATGCCGACCGGGATGGGATTGGCCCCGGCCCCCTGCGGCGGCGTCCAGAAGGTATTACCGTAGAAGCCGGTCGTCTTGGGGAAGGAGCCGGTCGCGAAGGAAGCGGCGTTCATCATCGTGAACGTCGGATAGGTCGAATGATTGTCGTTGAAGTTCACGCCGCCCTGGCGGAGCGCGAACAGGTTCGGCGTGTCGGTCGCGTTCACGTCGTCCGGGCGCAGGCCGTCCCACACCATCACGATCGTGCGCGTGGCGGCGATCGTCGGCGCGGTGGGGGTGGTGGGCGAGGTCGGCGTCGCGGGCGCCGTACTCGTCGGCGAGGAGTCGCCGCCGCATCCGCTCAGCACCAGGCCGGCGGCGATCAGGCTCAGGAAAGCTGCGCGCATGCTCACGTTTCAGATCCTTCGTTCGCGGATGGGCATAGGGGTCAGCGGCAATCGCCGGGATACGCGCCGGATATGTGGCGGTGTCCGGCCTATGCGGCGCCGATGACGGATCGATGACGGCTGGAAGACGAACGCGTGGCGGCGCGGCGCCGTCGCCGATCCGTCACAAAGGAAGGCCACCGTCGGGCCGATACGAAACCGGAGTCGCCGCATGGCCGCGCACGCATTGCATCCTTCGTCCGAGCGAGCGGGACCGCGCCCGGCGCTGGACCACAAGGTCCATCCGTCGGCGCTGATCGCCTTCCTCGCCGTGCTGGCGGCGGGGCTCGCTTATGCCGGCGCGAGCATCTTCCTGGACACGCAGAAGGCGGGCGAGCCGCTGGCGATCGGCGCGTTCCTGTTCCTGGGGCTGGCGCTCGTCATCGCGCTGGGCTTCGAATTCGTGAACGGCTTCCACGACACCGCCAACGCGGTCGCGACGGTGATCTACACCCATTCGCTCAAGCCGGTGTTCGCGGTGGTCTGGTCGGGCAGCTGGAACTTCATCGGCGTGCTCGCCTCCAGCGGCGCGGTCGCCTACAGCATCATCACGCTGCTGCCGGTGGACCTGATCCTCAACGTCGGCTCGGCCGGCGGCTATGCGATGATCTTCGCGCTGCTGATCGCGGCGGTGACGTGGAATCTGGGCACCTGGTATTTCGGGCTGCCCAATTCGTCCAGCCACGCGCTGATCGGTTCGATCCTGGGCGTGGGCCTCGCCAACCAGCTGCTCGCCGGCGGCGCCGGCGGCACCTCGGGCGTGGAATGGAGCCAGGCGGAGAGCGTGCTGCTCGCGCTGCTGGTGAGCCCGCTGATCGGCTTCGTCGGCGCGATGCTGCTGCTATGGGCGATGAAGCGCGTGCTGCCCGATCCCAAGCTCTACGAGGGGCCGAAGGGGGAAACCCCGCCGCCGTTCCACATCCGCGCGCTGCTGGTGTTCACCTGCACCGCGGTGTCGTTCGCGCACGGCGGCAATGACGGGCAGAAGGGCATGGGGCTGATCATGCTGATCCTGATCGGCGTCGCGCCCACCGCCTATGCGCTGAACCGCACGATGCCGGAAAGCTCGACGCCCGCCTTCATCCAGACCGCCGCGGCCGCGCAGACGGTGTTCCGCGCCAAGGCGGCGGGCGCGACGGTCGAGCCGGCGAAGGCGCGCGAGACGCTGCAGCAAGCGCTGCGCACGCACCAGCCCGATACGCCGCAGGTCTATGCCGCACTGGACAGCGTCGCGACCGAGATCACCGCCGACCTGAAGAATTACGGCTCGATCCGCCACGTGCCCGCCGCGCAGACGAAGAATCTGCGCAACGAGATGTACGTCGTCTACGATACGCTGCGGCTGCTGACCAAGGATGCCGACAAGGCCAAGGCCGCCTATCCGGGCGGCGGCGACAGGAAGCTGAAAGACTATCAGGCGCTGCTGGAGAAGGGCACGCGCTTCATCCCGACCTGGGTGAAGATCGCGGTCGCGATCGCGCTCGGCCTCGGCACGATGATCGGCTGGAAGCGGATCGTCGTCACCGTGGGCGAGAAGATCGGCAAGACGCACCTCACCTACGGCATGGGCGCCGCCGCCGAGCTCGTCGCCGCCAGCACGATCCTGCTGGCGCAGGTTAAGGGCATGCCGGTCAGCACCACGCACATCCTCTCGAGCGGCGTCGCCGGCACGATGGTGGGCAACGGCGCCGGGCTCCAGGCGAGCACGGTGCGCAACATCGCGATGGCCTGGATCCTCACGCTGCCCGCGGCGATGGCGATCGCCGGGCTGCTGTATGCGCTGTTCCTGACGATCGTGCGCGCGGCGGGCGCGGCCTAGCGCCAGAAGCGCTTGACGTCCATCAGCGCGTCGTAGCTCTCCGCCGCTTCGACCAGCAGCCGGTCGCGGTCGCCTTCCGGCGGGGCGAAGGAGGTGTCGGCAATGCCCAGCGCGCGCAGCACTTCAACGCCGGTGGCGTGATCGTTCAGTTCGCCGAGCTTGGCCTGCAGCGTCTCGAGCGCCGCCAAAAACGCGCGGCGGCGGCGGCGGGCGCGCTTGGCGGGATAGAGCTCGGCGAAGAATTCCGCCGCATAACGCAGCTTCTTGGCCTGGATGCGCAGCTCGTGGCGGGCCTCGTCGTCCAGCTTGGCCAGCTTCCGGCCGCCGCGCTTCACCCGGCGCCGGTAGCGATCGAGCAGGTCGCGCGCGAAGCGCTCGGCGCTGCGGCCGCGCGACTCGGCGGTCGCATCGCTGGCCAGCCAGTCGCCGACCGTGATCCATTCGGCCAGGCCCAGCACGAGGCTGCGTGTCTCGGCCGACTCCAGCGCCGCGCACACGGCATCGTAGGCCGCCTCGCGCGCATCTCGCAGCGGCTGGGCGAACGCGGTGTCAGGGGTGCGCTCGATCAGCACGTCGAGATTGCGCGCATGGCCCAATTCTGCGGCGAGCGCGCGCAGCCCGGCCCGGTACCGTTCGAACCGCTCGTCCGCGATCATCGGCCGGAACATCGACAGTGCCGAGCGCAGGCGGCGCAGCGCCACCCGCGCCTGGTGCAGCGGCTTCGCCCCCCGGCCGGCGAGCAGCAGCGTCTCGTTCAGCCGGTACTGCTGCAAACACGAGCGGACGATCGCGCGAAACGCATCGGCGGCGGTCATGTCGTCGCCGAGCATGACCGGTGCCGCCTTGACCGCGTGCGCCGCTTCGCCGTCCAGCAGGCGATAGCCGAGCTCCGACTTGGTGAGCACGCCCAGCCGCGCCGGCACATGCGCGGCGATCTCCCGCGCAAGGCCGAACAACGCCGCCGGATCGCCCTCCTGCAGCTCGATCTCGATCTCGCTCACGGCTTCCGACCGGCCGTCGGCGACGATCTCGCCTTCATCCAGGACCAGCTCCATCTGCGCGCCGCCGAACGTGATGGTCCAGCTGGTGCGCACGATCCATGTGCTGAAGGCCGGTTTCAAGCGATCCGGCGTCGATTTGCCGAGCAGGCCGGTCAGCGGCTCGTCCGCGCCGTCGAGCTCGGGGCGGTCGCTGGCGACGTCGCGCTCCCACTCCGCGCGCGCGAACAGGCCGGTCGCCGCCGCCGACTCCGCCTTGATGGTCTGCACAAATCGGTCGCCCGTGCGGCGGACGCGCAGCGACAGGCCGGCTTTCCGCAAATCCTGCTCGGGCGTGTCGAAATAATGCGACGATTGCTGGCGCACGGTGCCCAAGCTATCCGCGAGCCTGGGAACCGCCTTGATCGCCGCGGCCGAACCCGGCGCGACCACCAATTTCAGCTCGATCTCTTCCGACAGGCTCAACGTCTCGCGTCCCACCCATTGCGCGCGGCAGCAATAGCGCCCGCACGGGCGGAGCGCGAGTCCTCGCGGCGCCCTGCGAGCATGCGCCCGCCGATCACCGCGTGCGTGTGCGGAAGCGTCCGGGATCGATCGTTCGGCTGCAACAGCCACCGCGGTTGCTGCGGATGGAAGGCACGTCGTCGAAAATGGTGGACGCACTTGGGCTCGAACCAAGGACCCGCTGATTAAGAGCGGCCCCAGAGGGGTTTCAGCAAATCCCACTATGTCTGGTTTTCATGGACTTAGACACCATAGCTTCCCAAGCGATTTTAGGGTATTTCACCCCAAGTGTAACCTAAGGTTACAGGGTGGTGATTGAAAATCAGCGGGTCCTAGGATGCCTTCAATCAGTCTGACCGATGCCAAGCTGGCTGCGCTGAAGCCGCCTGCCGCGGGCACGATCGAGATCAGCGACTCCGTCGTGCCCGGCTTGCGCGTACGGCTCGGTGTGACAGGCGGACGCACCTTCATCGTCCGCAAGCGCGTCGGCGGTCGGGTCAAGACCATCACGCTGGGCCGCTACTCGCCGCGCTTCGGGCTGGCGGATGCACGCAAGAAGGCGCGCACGCTGTTGTCGGACATCGAGGCCGGCGGCGATCCGTCCGCACGGCCGACCGCCCGCAAGCGCGAGGCGATCGGCAAGACCGTTTGAATGATGTGGCCGGACTACAAGGCCGCCAAGGCCCATCGCCGCTCGATCAAGGAAGTCGAGCGCATCTTCAACCGCCATATCCTGCCGCACTTCGGCGACCGTATTACAGACACGATCACGCGCGCGGAGATCACGCGCTTCATCGACGAGATTGCACGAAGCTCGCCCGTGATGGGCAGGAATGTTCTCGCGCACCTCTCGTCCTTTTACGGATGGGCGCTGCCCAGGCTCGACAGCCTGCCGGGCAATCCATGCCGTGATG